>NZ_CAJPHM010000005.1:0-418951 GCF_905339955.1 Burkholderia sp. BCC1996 | reverse complement strand
ACCCGCCGGGCGCGAGCGCCGCGATCCACTCGAACTGCGAGCTCAGGTGCGGCGAGCTCAGCAGTGCCGCCGTGTACGCGCCCACCGCGTAGAACGCGATGTAGCCAAGGTCAAGCAGGCCGGCGAAGCCGACCACGACGTTCAGGCCGAGCGCGAGCATCACGTACAGCATCGCGAAGTCGAGCACGCGGACCCAGTAGTTGCCGCCTGCCGAGCCGATGACGATCGGCGCCGCGATCACGAAGGCCGCGGTCAGGATGCCGATGACGACGGTCTTGGCGGTATTGCGCTCTTCGACGAGAGTCAGCGAAGATTCAATCTGTTGGGTGGAATTCATCTAATTCTCCTTATGCGCGATCGGCCACACGCTCGCCGAGCAGACCCGACGGACGGAACACCAGCACGATGATCAGCACGATGAATGCGAACACGTCCTGGTAGTTGCTGCCGAAGAGGCCGCCCGTGAGGTTGCCGATATAGCCCGCGCCGAGCTGCTCGATCAGGCCGAGCACCATGCCCCCTACCATCGCGCCACCGAGGTTGCCGATCCCACCAAGCACTGCTGCCGTGAATGCCTTGAGACCCGGGATGAAGCCCATGTAGAAATGCACGTTGCCGTATTCCGACGCCACCATGACACCCGCAAGTGCCGCAAGCGCTGAGCCGATCATGAACGTCGCCGAGATCACGAAGTTCGGGTTCACACCCATCAGGCTCGCGTTATTGGGGTTCTCCGCAATCGCGCGCATCGCGCGGCCGAGCTTGGTCTTGTGCACGAGCAGCAAGAGGCCGCCCATCACGATGAACGCCACCGCGATGATCACAATTTCGGTCAGCGAGATCACGGCGCCGGGCATCGTGTCGGTCGCCTTGATCACGTTGATCGGATCGGTCGGCAGCAATTGCGGGAACGGCAGCGGGTTGCGCGACCAGATGATCATCGCAGCCGTCTGCAGCAGGATCGACACGCCGATCGCGGTGATCAGCGGCGCGAGACGCGGCGCGCGGCGCAGCGGCCGGTACGCGACCCGCTCGATCGTGTAGCCCACGCACGCGCAGACGATCGCCGCGATGCCCAGGCCGATCGTCAGTGTCGCGACGTTGCCGAGTCCGGGGAAATGATTCTGAAGCACGGTGATCGCCGATAACGCTACCATCGCGCCGATCATCAATACGTCCGCATGGGCGAAGTTGATGATGCCGAGAATGCCGTACACCATCGTGTAACCCAACGCGATGATGGCGTACACACTACCGAGCACCAGCCCGTTGAGAATCTGCTGGACGAAGATGTCCATATAAAACTCCTTAGCTTTCGCAATCCGCCCCGCACGACGGGCCTTCATACACCGACGAGCTTTGGCGAAACATAGTGACGAAAAATCGTGGCTGACCTTCGCCACTCGGAATATGCGAAGCTGCGATGAAATACTCCAACACCGCTCCACTTAAGGACCGACACCACGATGCAACTCTGTGCCATCGCCTATGACAAATCCATACGCATCGTGCATCAGCACGTCGTACGCGTTTCAATCCATTTCGAATGAGAACGCTTGCAGTCAGCATCGAGTGATGCCGACTGCGTCCGATAGCGCGTATAAACCCTTTTGATGTTTACTGCTTAACAGTGCTCAACAAACCCTTCTTCCCGTCGACGAACTGATACACCGAGATGCCCGTATTGTTGAGATCGCCGTTGGGCTGGAACGAAATGGGGCCGATCACACCTTTGACTTGCGTGGCAGGAAGCGCAGCGAGAACCTTAGCCGGATCCGTTGAGTTGGCGCGCTTCATCGCATCGACGATCACGTTGACCGCATCGTAGCCGAATGGTGCATACCCCTGGATCGGTTGATTGAATCGCGCTGCAAAGCGCTTTGCGAATCCGGGTCCGCCTGGCATCTTCTCGAGCGGCACGCTCGCTTCCGAACAAATCAAATTCTTGGACGCAACGCCTGTCAACGCCGCGGATTTCTCGGTGCACATCCCGTCTCCGCCAAGAATCTTAGCCCGCAACCCCAGCTGGAACGCTTGCTTCACCAACTGCGACCCCGCCGCGTCAGTACCCCCGTACATAATGACGTCAGGATTCTCGCCCTTGATCTTCGTGAGAATACCTTTGAAGTCAATGGTCTTATCTGTACTCGAATCACGAGAAATGACCTTCATTCCCTGTTGGGACGCGCCTTTTGCGAATTGATCCGCTAAGCCCTGACCGTATGCAGTCGCATCGTCGACGACAGCGACCGTCTTTGCACCGAGTTGCTTTGCAGCGAATGTAGCGAGCGCCGGCCCTTGTTGAGCGTCCGTCGCCATCAGGCGATAGGTTGTCTTGAAACCCTGCTGGGTATAGAGCGGATTGGTTGCCGCCGGCGAGATCTGTACGATACCTGCGTCGGAGTAGATTTTGGACGCAGGGATAGACGTCCCGGAAGTTTGATGCCCCACGACTGCAATAACTTTGTCGTCGGCGAGCTTCTGAGCCACTTGGGTTGCGGTTCTAGGGTCACCGCCGTCGTCTTGGGAATCGAGCACCAACACGACGTTTTTGCCGTTAATGGTCAATCCTTTGGCATTCGTCTCCTCCACCGCGAGTCGCGCACCGCTCTCAGAATCCTTTCCGAGATGCGCGAGTCCGCCCGTCAGCGCAAGTGCAGCGCCGATCTTGACTGTCTCAGTACTTGCAGCCGAAGCAAGTGACGAGGCGCCGATCGATGCCATAACCATCACCGGCACGAATGTTCTCTTCTTGGACATCATCATGATTGCATCCCAAACATGTAAGTTGATCGGTATGGTGCGCACCGACATTGTTAGCAATAGAAACCACACGTCGCAGAAGTCGTATCCGGACGAGCTAAGCACCCGAAAACCATCGAGCGCGGCGGGGAACTATAGCCAGCCAATTAATCTGTTTCGTTCCGATCTCACGGCCGTGATCAGGATTTTGTAGAACGCTTGGGTGACGAACACGACATGAGCGCAATGATCATTGCGTCGGCCACTCTGGTATCGATGTAACCGCTATCCCGCCCAAGGTCGAGTCTAGCTTTATACGTTTTCGCAAGCCCGGGTTTCCACTAGGCAGATGTCGTTGAAGCATCTTCGAGTTGCACGTTCTGGGACCACTGGAATCGAAGCGACAGAATGTTCACCGCTTTTGGCGTGTCAATTTTTCTGGCATCCCGCCCAAGAGTTGGCAAACCAACTAAATCCGAGATCATGTAAGAACACGACCAATGCGCTGCGCCATGGTTACCACACCGACCCGTATCTGCTTCTCCAACTTAGCTGATAGCCGACCAAGTGGAGCACTACAACTCACCGCAACGCGCTTGCCCAACGGGGTGATGCCGACGAAGGCGGCGAAACACATAAGTCCGAGAACGGCTTCTTCTCGCTCGGTTGCAATCCCCGTGCGTCGGATCGCATCCAACTCGATAAGCAATTTCGATCGATGCGTTTGCGTGTGTTCCGTTAAACCTTCAAGCCTTGCTGGCAGCAAGCTAGTGACGGTCTCGTCGTCGAGTCCCGCAAGCAGCGCCTTCCCCAACGCGCAGCAAT
This sequence comes from Burkholderia sp. BCC1996, assembly GCF_905339955.1. Lineage (NCBI taxonomy): Bacteria > Pseudomonadati > Pseudomonadota > Betaproteobacteria > Burkholderiales > Burkholderiaceae > Burkholderia > Burkholderia sp. BCC1996. The sequence continues at coordinate 415,384 of NZ_CAJPHM010000005.1, read as the reverse complement.
GCACAGGCAATCGCGATCCTAGGTCAGAGACAAGGCGGACCGGGCGTGGAGCGTCCTCACGTGCGATATAGACGACGTGTGCACCGTCGAGCACGGCCAATTGCACGACTTCATTGTGCCGCAGTACAAACGCGGCGGACTCGCGTCGAAACGCAGCAAGTAGGCTATCGTGACGGACATATGCGTTCCCAAATTCGAACAGGGTCAGCCCGATGATGTAGCCGTCCACGCGCCTCTCAATCCACTTTCGACGCTCGAGCGCATCCAACAACAGGTACAGCGTACTTCGCGACATCCCCGTCATCTCGGCAAGCACTGGGGCTTTAACCGGTCGCATGGAGGTCGACAGAATACTCAACACATCGTGCGCCCGCTTCAATGCAGGGACGTCATATTCGTCTTTCATATGGAGATAAGAAGGAAGCAGTCGACGTTCCATTTTATTCCAGCCTGTTGGAATCCAGGTTGCTATGTTGGACGCCTTTGACTTCCTACTCTACGATTTCCCCATCATTTTTTTATGGGACGTCGACCATGTCTGTTGCAGCTACCTATCTCCCGAGCGATCTTGACCGTTCACTCCTCATCGGACGCGTCTGGATTGAATCCCCAGAAGCCTCGGGCCCGAGCGTGGTCCTTGTGAGGGAGGGTCGTGTATTCGACATTACCCGCGTGACTCCGACGGTGTCCGACCTTCTCGAGCGGGACGATCTGGTCGAATTCGCACGCCAGGTCGACGGTGAATCCCTGGGTCACGTAAACGAGCTTATCGAGCACAGCCTCACCAGCGAGGACGATTCGAGCCAGCCGCGGCTGCTTGCTCCTTGCGATCTGCAGGCGATCAAAGCATGTGGCGTCACGTTCGCTGTGAGTCTGCTTGAGCGGGTTATTGAAGAACAGGCGGGGGGCGATCCATCAAAGGCAGTGGAGGTTAGGAATGCCATTACGAAATTCATCGGCACGGACCTCTCGAAGATACAACCGGGGTCGGAAGCATCGGTCAAACTGAAGGAAGAGCTGCAACGTCGTGGCGCCTGGTCGCAATACATGGAGGTCGGTATCGGCCCGGACGCGGAAGTATTTTCTAAATCACAGCCGATGTCTGCAGTCGGCTTCGGTTCGCAAATCGGTCTCCACCCGGCCTCGAAGTGGAACAATCCGGAACCGGAGATTGTCTTGGCAGTGAATAGCAAAGGGAAAGTCGTCGGAGCGACCCTCGGTAACGATGTAAACCTTCGCGACATCGAAGGTCGATCGGCGCTCCTTCTCGGCAAGTGCAAAGACAACAACGGATCGTGCGCTATCGGGCCCTTTATCCGACTGTTCGACGACGAGTTCACCATGAACACCATCCGGGGGACCAGCGTCTCCCTTCGTGTCGATGGCGTCGACGATGATTTCTCGCTCGAGGGCATCAGCCATATGTCTGAGATTAGCCGCGACCCGCTCGACCTCGTATCTCAAGTATGGGGTCGCTATCACCAGTATCCGGATGGATTCATGCTTTTCCTCGGCACGATGTTCTCGCCAATCAAGGATCGCGACGCAGTGGGTGGCGGCTTTACACATCATCTCGGCGATCAGGTCACTATTAGTGCCCCGCCTCTTGGCGCTATCGTCAATACGGTTCAGCTTTCAACCGAGATCGCGCCGTGGAGCTTTGGCGTGCGTGCGTTGTACGCCAATCTGGCCCAGCGGGGCCTCGTAACGGCCGCGTAAACAGGTGTATGGATCAAAGACCGAACGGAATTTACATGACTCAGTTCAACAATTTCATTGGCGGTGAATGGCTGGACGGACACGACTTCGCTCAAAACGTGAATCCGTCCAATCTTGACGACATAATCGGTGAATTTGCCCGCGCCAGCGAGGAGCAAACTGTGGCAGCTGTAGCCGCTGCGCGATCCGCGTTTCGGACGTGGTCACTCAGCACGCCTCAGCGACGATTCGATCTCCTCGACCAAGTTGGCACAACCATCCTTTCGCGCAAGGATGAACTCGGCAAGTTGCTCGCGCGCGAAGAGGGTAAAACGCTGCAGGAGGCAATTGGGGAAGTTGCCCGCGCCGGCCAAATCTTCAAATTCTTTGCCGGCGAAGCGCTCCGAATCGGCGGGGAAATTGTCCCCTCCGTGCGCCCGGGCCTGACCGTAGAAGTGACACGGGAGCCACTTGGTGTAATCGGACTGATCACCCCATGGAATTTCCCGATTGCAATACCTGCATGGAAGATCGCACCGGCGCTCGCTTACGGCAACTGCGTCGTCATCAAACCCGCTGAACTGGTTCCAGCGAGCGTATGGGAACTGGTCAAGATCATCGCCGAAGCAGGTGCTCCAGCTGGCGTTATCAATCTCGTGATGGGTCGCGGTTCCGTGGTTGGCGAGGCGCTCGTTGGCTCACCTGACGTCGATGCTATAAGCTTCACCGGGTCCGTCTCCACCGGCCAAGCGATTGCTGCTAAATGCGTTGCTACGGGAAAGAAGGTCCAGCTTGAGATGGGCGGAAAGAATCCGATGGTGGTCCTTGATGACGCTGATCTTGATGTGGCAGTTGAAGCGTGTATCAACGGGTCTTTTTACTCGACCGGGCAACGTTGCACCGCGTCAAGCCGGTTGATCGTGACGGCGGGCATCCACGATCGTTTCGTTCAAGCGATGCTGGAACGCATGAACGCCCTCAAGGTCGGCGATGCGCTGGAGTCAGCAACGCAGATCGGTCCGGTGGTCGACGCCTCGCAGCTGGCACAAGACGAACGCTATATCGCGATTGCACGCGAGGAAGGTGGTTTTGTGCATGGAGGAAACCGTGTCGACTCGTCGACTCGTGGCTTCTTCCTCGCGCCCGCGCTCGTAACCAACACCACACGTGAGATGACAATCAACCGCGAAGAGGTTTTTGGTCCGGTCGCATCGGTGATCAAGGTCAAGGACTACGAAGAAGCACTTGAGGTCGCGAACGACTCGCGTTTTGGCCTATCTGCTGGTATTTGTACTACCTCACTACGGTATGCCAGTCATTTCAAACGCCATGCTCAGGCCGGTATGGTGATGGTCAACGCGGCTACGGCAGGCGTTGACTACCACGTTCCCTTTGGCGGGCGAAAAGGCTCGAGCTACGGGCCGCGAGAACAAGGAAGCTACGCGCGCGAGTTCTACACTTCCGTGAAGACGGCATATATCAGCTCGGGTGCACTGTAAGAATTCAAAGCACCGATACTTTGAGCACAAAGCCCAACGGGCCGGCTGCACAGGCAGCCGGCCCGTTGTTACGTCTTCCCTTCGAGCTGAAATACATCGGCGGCAAGGCGCAATAAGTAGACCGCTCCTCACAAGATCGTCACGCCGGCGGCGCCACCTCCGACTTAATTTCTTCGAGAACAAACGACGTGTAGACATCCTTAACATGTGGCAAGCTATTGATGTAGTCCTTAGCGTAGGCGCCGAAGCTTCCGAGATCCTCTGCCACGACCAACATTTGGTAGTCAAAGCGCCCCGAGACCCGATGGCACGACAAAATTTCGGGGAGCGATCGCACGACGTTTTGAAATTCGTCCAATCGCGTGCTGTCGACCCGCTCAAGCGATACAAACACAAAGGCCTTTACCGCGTAACCCATGCGTTCCGCGCTAATTTTCGCGTGATATCCCGCGATAACTCCTGCCTCCTCAAGCTGCTTCACGCGTCGCCAGCACGGTGACGCAGTAAGTGCGACCTTATCCGCCAATTCTGCACTCGACAGTCGTGCATCGTTCTGCAGTGCACGAATGATCTTCAGATCAAGCACATCAAGCTTGACCCCCGAAGACGGTTCTCTCGCCCTCATCGTACCCCCAAAAATGTTGGAACATTCATTTCAATTATAGTCCACCGCCTGCGTAAATTTGGAAAAACTTCGCGCTTTGTTAGAACTAATATTTCCTTCATCGGTTGTGGAGCCGCTAATCGAAGGAGACATCTCGTGAAAGACAATTGGAACGACCCAAGCGCTCGGACTCATCCTACGTTGCTTGGCTGCTGGCTAACACTGGCTAGTGCCGCTGCGGCCGAGGCGCTTGCACATGTCGGATTCGATTGGTTGCTCATCGACACGGAGCATGCGCCCAACGACACAAAAGACGTTGCGGAACAACTCAGAGCGATCGACGCGGCACGCGCTCACGGTGCATCGCCGGACGTCGCCGTCCGAGTCGCCTGGAACGATCCCGTTCTCGTGAAGCGGGTGATGGATTGCGGCGCGCAAACGATCTTTTTTCCAACAATCGATACAGTCGAGCAAGCAAGGCGCGCAGTGGCGTCGACGCGGTTTCCCGACGGCGCAAACGGTGGGACCCGCGGCGTAGCAGGCCTCGTTCGTGGTGGAAAGTTCGGCATGGATCCGGCATACGTGCCTGCCGCAAATGCGAAAGCTTGTGCAGTGGTTCAGATTGAGTCCGTTACTGCAGTCGAAAACGTTGAAGAGATATCACAAGTCGAAGGCGTCGATTGTCTGTTCATCGGGCCAGCTGACCTCAGTGCAAGCCTTGGGCAAATCGGAAAAGGCAGGTCACCCGTGCTCCTTCAAGCAATCGACCGGGTATTGCGTGCCTGTGAGCACGCCGGCAAACCAGCCGGAATCTTTGCGGCAGACGTGGAGGAAGCCGCGTTCTATCGTGGGCGAGGAATTTCGGTCATCGCACTCCACTCGGACGTGGCGTGGCTCACCCGTGGAGCTACGAGCGCCATTAAATCATTTGAGGAATTTCGCAATGCATGAAGTTGAAAGCAATACAACGTTTGCGCCTGTAGCACGTAGCGCAGTGACTGAACTTCGTTCGTCGAAGATTCGGGAAGTCGCCAACGCAGCAATGGGCAAGCCCGAAGTTCTACCATTCTGGTTCGGTGAACCTGATGTGCCCACTTCGGCAGGAATTCGCGCCGCAGCGATCAAAAGCATCAACGATGCAGAGACACTCTACGTCCAGACGCTGGGGTTACCTGCATTGCGGGAGCAATTGGCACAGTATGTTAGTGATCTTCACTCGACAAGATCTGTTGAGAACATCGCTGTGACGAGCGGTGGCGTAACGTCGTTGATGATTGCCGTGCAATCGATTGTCGGCTATGGCGACACTGTCGTGGCGGTGACGCCGATTTGGCCTAATCTCGTCGAGATGCCGAAGGTTCTAGGCGCATCTGTCACGAACGTGAGCCTCGAGTTCACCGAGCAGGGGTGGCAGCTCGATATGAACAAACTGATCGACGCGCTGCGTCCAGGCACAAGGGCATTGCTGATCAATTCGCCGAACAATCCGACCGGATGGGTGATGTCGCGCCAGGAACGTGAGCTGGTGCTCAATCATTGTCGGAAGCATGGTATCTGGATTATCTCCGACGACGTCTATGAGCGCTATTACTTCGAAGGGAAAGTCGCGCCCACGTTCCTCGATTTCGCACACCAGGAAGATCGAGTTATCAGCTGCAACTCATTCTCAAAGACATGGAGAATGACCGGGTGGCGTGCGGGCTGGATTGTTATGCCCCACCAGCTGCTTGCGGATATCGGGAAGCTGATCGAATACAACAGCACCTGCGCCCCCGCATTTGTGCAACGAGGCGCAATTCATGCGCTCGTGCACGGCGAAGACGAAATCAAGAGTGATGTCGAACGCCTGAAGCGAGCCCGCGATCGGCTTGCTGCCGGACTCGCAGCGATTCCCGGCGTGTTGTCCGCGCCCCCAGCGAGCGGTGCTATGTACACGTTCTTCAAAGTCGAGGGGCTGCAGGACAGCCTCACCTTCGCCAAAGAGCTCGTGTCGAGGGGCAAACTCGGACTCGCGCCCGGTATCGCGTTTGGTCCCGAAGGGGAAGGATTCCTCCGCTGGTGCTTCGCAAGTAGCGACGAGCGGTTGGACGAGGGCATCGCTCGCCTAAAGGACTACCTCGCACGATACGGGGTGGCTGGTACGGCCTCGATCACCACCGCGGCGTAATCTCCCCGCCAGTTATCAATTTTGATTAAACCGACAGAGGGCTTTACGAATATGCTCGTTAGCCCATGTCGGCATCATAGCCTGCGCGATGTTACCGCTGACGATGCATCGAAAAAATCGATCGAGCTATTGCACAGTGGGGGAATGGATTATCCGTGAAATTCGCCTGAAGGCCCCTAAGAGTTTGGCACTAAAATCGCCTTTTCTCGTATTCGTGACGTCGCTTTCTCTGACAGTCTCGACGTTAGGCTCATGTTCCCTTCTTTTCGGGATAGTGTGTCTGCCGCGCTGGCGAATCGTTGTAGCGTTGTTGACACTATTCGCATACGCCGGCGTCGTACTAGTGTCGCATCTATGGCTTACACGGCAGAAGCACTCAGAGCGGACGGAACCAACTTCATGACTTGGCTCCGAGGTCCTTGTGTCCCTGAGCTTGAATGGAGCGGAGCGTGCGGACATTGTTAAACATGCTCGATATCGACTCGTCCCTTCGCTTAACGTCATCGTGACGATCAAGGCGTGCTTCGGGGCTGTCGCCTACTGTGACATGAGCAAGCTGCCCCCCGTTACTATCTTCACGCCCCGATTATCGGGGCGTGAAGATAGTAACGGGGGCGATATTGAACGGATTGGCCAGATCGGCGCGCTGCAGGCCGTGACAATCATTGCCCACCTGCACGACCGTCTTCTGCTCGACCAGTGTGGAACGCGATTGACCGTTCAGTTCGAGAAGCGACGTTCACCGCACGAATCATTGACGCACCGATCGTCGGTTGTGTTCGACACGCGCCGGGTTAAGAAACAGGGATCCAATCCCACGCCAGATGGCGTCAGGGTACTCGTTGAGAATTCGATTGCTGTAGCCATTCCGATTCTTGCCAAATGGCACGTAGACTCGCACACGAAATCCCATTTGCCTTAGCCTGCCCCGCACCTCTTCACGCATGCCAAGCGCCACCTGGAACTCGAAGCGACCTCGCTCGACGCCGCATCGCAAACTACGCGCGACAACTTGATCGATCAAATTTTCGTCGTGGGTCGCAATCGTGACGAACAGATCCGCTTCGAAGCAACGCTCAACATGATGCAAAAAATATGATGAAATCTCGTCCCGACTGCCAACCGTACCCGCAACAAGGCGGACGGGAGTTTCCTGGTGCATGACGTTGTTTATTCCTGCGGCGGACCGTTGCCTCGCAAAGGAAGCGAGGACGGAATACGTGTGAGGAACGCCTGCACGCAATGCGAAGCTTACATTTCGGTACTTACCCGGCCATTGCTCCGTGGCATCGAGTCCCCCGTGAGCAAGCCGTATGTCTTCCATGTCGATCCGTACGACGACGTTACCGCGGCCTGCCCATGCGATGATGGATTCAACCCGCTCTATCGATCTGCATTCTTTTCCCGTTGCACCGAGACCTGACACCTTGATCGCGGCTTCCGCGTCCAGATTATTTCGCTCGATAGCGTCGATCAAATCCATGTAGGGTTCGGCCATCGTGCGAGCCTCATCCCCCCGCACCGGGGCATCACCAAGGTAGTCCAGCGTCGCGGAAAAACCTTCGGCATTAAGGAAACGAACACACCTGACCGCATCCTCAAGGGTCTCACCCGCAAAGAGGCAACGCGACATTCCGGCCACGACTAGATCGGGCAGGAGTTGGCGCATACACGCAGCAATCGTGCTGAGGAAATGCATCGCGCTCATCCAATGACTACGGCATAAATCGGCGCCGGACCACCGATCTGGTAGAACGGCTGCAGCGATATCATATGCATCGCACGGCCGATTCCACTCGGCCAACACATCAGACCGGTCGACCACGTTAAACAGTCGCACTCCAGAACCGTTTATAAAAAACCGCCTCTCAAAAAGACGAGAGGCGAAAGGCACCGCAAGGAACGGAAATCAAGAGATCCCTATCTCACCATCGCCGTCTGGCCGCTTCATGCACTGCATCGGTCACGTCGCACTCGGCGACGCGTCGACGCTCCAGGTTGCTAATGCCTCTTGTATCGACATGGACCGTGTCGGCTGAGGTACCGCGTTGGCGGACCTCGAGAAGCGCGGCGCCGGTGCCGGCTGTGCCACACCTTCCACAGTCAGATAGGTCTCCCGGGCAACGTTGTGAGGATGCTGCAACGCTTCATCCCAATCCAGCACCGGCGCAAAGCAGGCATCGGTGCCCTCGAGAAGGTCACACCATTCTTGTCGAGTACGCGTCCGGAACACGTTTGCCAGGCGCAGCTTCAACAGCGGCCATCGTGCGACATCGAGTTGCTCGTCGAACAACGGATCATCGAGTCCGCATAGTTCGCGCAATTCTGCGTAGAACTGCGGCTCGATCGCACCGATCGCGATGAACTTGCCGTCGGCACATGCATACGTGTCATAGAAATGAGCGCCCCCGTCGAGCAGGTTTTCACCGCGCTGGTTACCCCATTGCCCCATGGCCCTGAGTCCATACAGGAAAGCTGACAACAGAGCCGTACCATCCGTCATCGCCGCGTCGACGACCTGACCGTGACCCGAGTTCTTCGCCTCCAGCAATGCCGCCAGCAGGCCGACGGCCAACAGCATGCCCCCTCCACCGAAATCTCCGACGTAATTCAACGGCGGCGGCGGTGCCTCGTCAGGCCGGCCGATCGCGTTCAGCGCACCGGAGATGGCGATGTAATTGATGTCATGCCCCGCGGCCTGCGACAGCGGCCCGTGTTGCCCCCATCCCGTCATCCGGCCATAGACCAGCCTCGGGTTGACCTCGAGGCAGTCTTGCGGCCCCAGGCCCAACCGCTCCATTACGCCGGGACGGAATCCCTCGATCAGGCAATCGGCCGCACCGATCAACGACATGACCTGTTCCCGCGCGCCATCGGCACGCAGGTCCAGTTGCACCGTGCGTCGGTTGCGGGTCGTCACGTCACGCGCATCCGGTGACTGGCCCGGCCGTGCGATGCGCACCACGTCGGCACCCAGGTCCCCCAATACCATCGCGCAGAAAGGGCCCGGGCCGATCCCCGCGAATTCCACGACCTTCAATCCTGCCAGCGGTCCGGCCATCATTGTTCTCCCTTATCGATCGCAATCAATTCCACCGCATAACGCGCAAAGCGAGACGACAGGCTACCGACCGCCACGGCGTCGTCGGCGACGGCGTTGCCGGCCTTCGCTCGTGCCGTGATTCCCTCCAGGATCACGGCGAAGCGGAAAAGAGAAAACGCGTGATGGAAGGGCCGAACCGCGTTCGCTCGGCCACTGGCGGCCAGGTAGGCTGCAAGGTATTCCTGCTGAGCGGGCAGTTGCAATGCCTGCAGATCGAGGCCCTTGACGCCTTCGAACACGTCCGGCTCGGTCAGCCACGGCAAGCTGCTGTACGCGGCGTCCGCCAACGGATGGCCCAGTGTCGAGAGTTCCCAGTCCAGCACCGCGATCACGCGCGGCTCAGTGGGGTGAAACATCACGTTGCCGAGGCGGAAGTCACCATGGGCAATCGTCGTTTCGTCGCCCGGCGGAATATGGCTCGGCAGCCATTCAATCAGGCGTTCGATATCCGGATTGTCACCAGTCCTGGACGCCTGCCACTGGCGCGTCCACCGATCGATTTGACGCGCGAAGAAGTTGCCCGGCTTTCCGTAGTCAGCCAAGCCGACGCTGACCCAGTCGACTGCGTGCAGTTGAGCCAGCGTCTCGGCCAGAGCGAACAGATAGCTGCGCCGCCGTTCCGGGTCAATCTCGGGCATCGCGTAGTTGCTCATGACTCGACCTTCAAGACGCTCCATCACATAAAACGGCGTCCCGATGATTTCCCGGTCGTCGCAATACAAGAGTGCATGGGGTACCGGTACGTCTGTCTTGTGCAACGCGCGCAGGATACGAAACTCCCGGTCGATCGCGTGCGCCGACTTCAGCAGTTCCCCCGGCGGCTGCTTGCGCAGGACCAGGCGCGGGCCGTTTTCGAACGTGACGAAGAACGTCGGATTGGACTGACCGCCTCCGATGCGTTGCAGCGCCATCCGGCCACGCAGCTCCGGCATGCGGGTTCGCAGATAGTCGGCGAGGACAACCGGATCGAACTCGGGTTGGTGGCTCATGCTTGCCCTCCGTCTCGTTGCTGCAGTCGCGAACGTACGCGTGTGATCAGGCCCATCACGCCGCCTGGTAGAACGAAAACGAAGAGGATCAATACCAGCCCGTAGATGCCCCAGGCCGCATCCTTGGAAATCGTCTCGGCAACGCTTGGCACGAACATGATGAAGGCGGCACCGAACAGCGCGCCCCAAAGCGTGCCGATGCCGCCGACGACCACGCCGACCAGCAGCGAGATCGACAGGAACATCGTGAACGAATCCGGTGAAACGAACTGAACGGCAAGCGCAGACAGCCCCCCGCCGATGCCGGTAAATGCAGCGGATACGCCGAACGTCATGGATTTGTAGTGCCGGTTGTCGATGCCCATGGACTCGGCGGCGAGCTCGTGATCGCGGATGGCACGCAGTGCACGGCCCGTGCCGCTGTCGATCATGTTCCGGGCCAGGACGAAGACCACCGCCGCCACGACCAGCGCGAAGAGGTACAGATACTGATCGGAATCGAGCGGCAGACCGAACGGCGCATCCGGCTTGGTCAACACGATACCGCCGACGCCGCCGGTCCACGGTTCCAGGTACTTGTACTTCAGCAGCTGCGGCGTCACCACACCGAGCGCGAAGGTCGCGAGCGCCAGATAAAGGCCCTGCAACTTCAGCGCCGGTCGACCGAACAGGTACCCGACCAGCAGGCACACCAGGCCGGCGGCAGGAATGCAAAGCCAGTAAGGAACCGAGGCCTTGTCCATCAGAATGGCAACGGTGTACGCACCGATCGCATAGAAGGCGCCGTGTCCCAGCGAGATCTGGCCGTTGTAACCGGTCAGCATGTTCAGTCCGACCAGTGCGACGGCATACGAAAGCACCATGGTGATCTGGAACAGGACATACCCATGAGCGGCGAACATCGGGACGATCGCGAGCGCCAACAGAGCCAGACTTCGCGGCAAGCGGGCACGCTGGCTGCGCGCGGGCCCCGAAAAGGGAGCAGGATGAGAGGTCATGGACTTCGGATTCATGGCTTAGACACGTTGTACGATGCGCCGCCCCAGCAGGCCCGCGGGCCGTACGATGAGGACGACGACGATAAGAACCAGCGCCACCGAAAGCTTGAGCTCGGTGCCGACGACGTAGGTGCCGATCAGGTTTTCGAGCACGCCCACCAGGAACCCGCCGATCACGGCACCGACCGGGTTGTCGATACCTCCGATGAGCGCCCCCGCGAACGCGTAGATGAGGACGCCGCTCATCATGCCGGGGTCGAGGAAGACCACCGGCGCGACCATCATTCCGGCAACCGCGCCGATGGCGCCGGCCAGGCCCCATCCGAGCATGAGCATCCGGCCCACACGAATGCCCAGCAGACGCGACGACCCCGGGTTCTGCGCAGCGGCGCGCATGGCGAGACCCAGCGTGGTAAAGCGGAAGAAGGTGAACAGTGCGGCGACGATGCACAACGCGACGAAGATCGTCCCGACCTGATGCGCCGACATCAGCGCACTTCCGAACCACGCATCTTTCGGAAATGGACTCGGGAACGCCTTGATCTGGCTGCCGAACAACCAGCCTGCCATACTATGGAAGATCACCATGAGACCGATGAAGACCACCACGACGCTCAGTTCGGGCGCCTTGTGCAACGGCCGTATTACGATGAACTCCAATGCCGCCCCCATCGCGAAGGACAACACGATCGTGACGAAGAACGCGCCCCAGTACGGCACGCCTGCCTGAATCAACGCCCATGCAATGAAGGTCGAGAACATCGCCATCTCGCCTTGCGCAAAGTTCACCTGATGCGTCGCCTGATAGATCATGACGAGCGCGAGCGCGAGGCACGCATAGATGCCGCCGGTCGACAGGCCGGTTACCAGTTGCTGAACGAAAGACTCCATGGTCACTCTCCGAGGTAGGCGCGACGCACGGCGTCGTCGCCGCGCATCGACTCGCTGGTGCCGTGCTTGACAATGCGGCCCGACTCGAGAAGATAGGCCGTGTCCGCCAGCTCCAGCGCGATCCGCGCGTTCTGCTCCACCAGCAGGATGGCAACCTGCTGCTCGTCGCGGATGCGGCGCATGATGGCGAAAATGTCGCGCACCATCATCGGTGCCAGGCCGAACGAAGGCTCGTCCAGCAGTAGCAACGCGGGACGCGCCATCAGTGCACGCGCGATCGCCAGCATTTGCTGCTCCCCACCGGAAAGCGTGCCGGCCTGCTGCGCGCGACGCTCCTTCAACCGGGGAAAGTAGTCGTACATGCGCTCCACGTCTTCCTCGACCGCCCGCCGGTCCTTGCGCGCATGGCATCCGAGATACAGGTTCTCCCTGGTCGTCAGCCCCAGGAACGTGCCACGGCCATCGGGCACATGCCCGACGCCGAGCACGGCGATCTGTTCGGTCGAACGGTTCTCGATCTGCTGCCCGCGAAACGTGACCGTGCCGCTCGTACGCGCCATGAAGCGGCAGATCGCGCGCAACGTGGTCGTCTTGCCGGCTCCGTTCGCGCCGAGCAGGGCCGTCACCTGACCGGCTTCCACGTTCATGTCGATGCCGTGCAGGACTTCCGACGCGTTATAGCTTGCCCGCAGATCGCGGATTTCCAGGAGCCGGGTCATGCTGTCTCCCCTTCTTCCGCGCCGAGATAGGCCCGAATCACGTCGGGATGGTTGCGCACATCCTCGGGGCGTCCGTCGGCGATCTTGCGACCGAAGTTCAACGCGACGATCCGGTCGCATACGCCCATGATCAGCCCCATGTGGTGCTCCACCAGCAATACCGTCAGGTTCAGGCGCTTGCGGATGTCCAGGATCAGTTCGCCGAGACCGCTCAGCTCCTCGTGGTTCAGGCCGCACGCGGGCTCGTCCAGCAACAGCAACGACGGCTCGCTTGCAAGCGCACGCGCCAGCTCGACCCGCTTTTGCGTTCCGAACGGCAGGTCGGCGACGATCCGGTGGGAAAACGCCGACAACCCGACGAGCTCCAATGCCTCATCCACGCGTGCCTGGGCCGCGCGCTCGGTGCCGACAGCCCCCGGCAGTCGAAGCGCGTCCGCAAGGAAGCCGTTGTGGTGATGCGAATGGACGCCGACCAGTACGTTGTCGCGCACCGTCATGGTCCGGAACAACGCCAGATTCTGGAAGGTTCTACCCACGCCCAGCTTCGCGATGCGATGTCGCGGCATTCGGGACAACACATGGCCATCGAAGTGGATCGTGCCGCTGTCGCAGCGATAGAGTCGGGACAGGCAGTTGAACAAGGTGCTCTTGCCTGCGCCGTTCGGACCGATCAGGCCGCGAACTTCACCCCGACGCACATCGAAACTGACGCGGTCCAGTGCCACGATCCCGCCGAAGCGCACGGACACGCTGTCCACCGTCAGCAAAGGCGCCTCCACACGTTCTTGTCTTTGTTGCATCCCAGTCTCCATGGGTGGGCCTGCCCGGCCCGCGCGCCGTATCAGAGGCGTTCGACGATCGTCACGTTCGCCATGCCACCGCCTTCGCACATGGTTTGCAGGCCGTAGCGACCGCCGCGCTGTTGAAGGACGTTGATCAGCGTGGTCATCAATTTGGTTCCCGACGCACCCAGCGGGTGGCCCAGCGCGATCGCGCCGCCATTGACGTTCAGCCGCTCGGGATCCGCACCAATCGCTTGCAGCCAGGCCAACGGTACCGGTGCAAACGCTTCGTTGACCTCGTACGCATCGATGTCCTGAATGTTCAGGCCGGCCTTGCGCAACGCACGCTCGGTCGCGGGAATGGGCGCCTCGAGCATGATGACGGGATCGTGGCCCATCACCGACATGTGATGCACGCGCGCGATGGGTTCGAGTCCGAAGGTCTTGAGCGCGCGCTCGTTGACAACCAGGACACCCGCTGCGCCATCGCAGATCTGGCTGGCATTGGCCGCGGTGATGACGCCGCCTTCCTGCAGGAGTTTCACGCCGGCGATGCCTTCGAGGGTTGCATCGAAACGGATGCCCTCGTCCGCGGCATGCATATCTCCCGTGGCTCCGCTTTCCTTGGTACGGGCTTCCAGCGCGATGATCTCGCGCGCGAAACGCCCCTCCCGCGTCGCCACGGCAGCGCGCCGGTGGCTCTCGAGCGAATACGCGTCGAGTTGCTGCTTGGTCAGTTCGTACTTCCGGGCGATCATCTCGGCACCGGAGAACTGACTGAACTGGACACCGGGGAATCGCTCGTCCATGCGCGGGCTGTTGTATACGCCCAAGCCTGCCTTCCGCGGAAGTTCGCTCGGCGTGAACATCGGCACGCGCGTCATGCTCTCGACGCCGGCTGCAATCACACAGTCCATGGTGCCCGACATCACGGCCTGCGCCGCGAAATGCAGCGCCTGCTGCGATGACCCGCACTGCCGGTCGACCGACGTCGCGGGCACCGAATCCGGCAGCGTGGATGCCAGCACCGCATTGCGGGCGATGTTCATCGACTGCTCGCCGGCCTGACCGACGCAGCCCATGATCACGTCCTCGACTGCAGCCGGATCGATCCCGGTGTCTTCCATCAGAGTGTCCAGGACGACGGACGCCAGGTCGGCAGGATGCCAGCCCGACAGGCGGCCATTGCGGCGGCCGCCCGCGGTGCGGCGGGCGGCGACGATATATGCTTCAGCCATGAATACTTCTCCTGCGGTAATGAAGGGATTGATCAGCGGGGCGCCATGCGAATCGCGCCATCGAGACGGACGCACTCGCCGTTGAGGTATCCATTGGTGATCGTGATTTCGACCATCTGGGCGAACTCGGTTGGCGAACCGAAGCGTTTGGGGAACGGAACCGATGCGGCCAGCGCGTCCTTCACCTTGTCGGGCGCGGCCTGCATCAGCGGCGTGTCGAAGATGCCGGGGAGGATGGTGTTGACACGGATGCCGTCGTCCATCAGGTCGCGGGCGATCGGCAGCGTCATGCCTGCGATCGCAGCCTTCGACGCAGCGTAGGCCACCTGCCCCATCTGGCCATCCTGCGCGGCGACCGACGCCGTGTTGACGATGACGCCGCGCTCTCCATCCGGGCCCGGCGGCAAGTCGAGCATTCCTGCTGCGGACTTTGCTGCACAGCGAAAGGTCCCGAGCAGGTTGATCTGGATGACCCGCTCGAAATCCTTCATCGGAAAATGTCGACCCGCGCCGGTGGTCTTGTCGCGGCTCGCCGTCTTCGCGGGGTGGCCGATACCGGCGCAGTTGATCATGATGCGTTCCTGGCCGTGTGCAGCACGCGCTTTGACGAAAGCAGCGTCGACCTGCTCGTCGGACGTGACGTCCACGGAGCAGTAGATGCCGCCGATCTCGCTGGCCAGGGCTTCACCAAGCTCGGCGTTGAGATCGAACACGGCGACTTTGACACCGCGGGCCGCCAGACGACGCGCCGTGGCAGCCCCGAGGCCGGAAGCGCCGCCGGTCACGACGGCAGCAATGGAAGAATCAAGTTGCATAGTGAGAGCAATGTCTGCTGGACGGCCATCCGTCCACTGCGATTCGTAGTCTAGGGACGCACCGGGTGCGATACCATCGTCGGAAGAGACGAGTGCACGCCGGACCTTCACACGCAACAATTCGACACCCCCCCGTATGCGATCCACTTCTGCGCCCCCAGTGTCCGCCTATCCTCCCCATCACACCACGCCGATGATTTCACTGGCCAAGCTGGCACCGTTGGTGCAGCGCGCGGCCGAGGTGAAGCGCGCCGGCGTTGCCGGCCGACTCGCCAACGCCGGCGCGGTCAAGTTGATCCTCGTGCGCGCCCCCGCCGGGTTCGGCAAAACGATGGCAATGGTCCAGATCCGCGAAGCGCTCGAAGATCGCGGCGTGGCGACTGCATGGCTGACGCTGGATGCCGCCGACAACGACGTGCCGCGTTTTCTGGCCGGCCTGTCAGCCGCGCTGGGCCAGATGGGCCTCGAGCGCGGGGCCGCCGCGCAGGATCCGCTGGCGCAACTGGTTTCGGAACAAACCCCCTACGCGTTGTTCCTGGACGATTTCGAGGTAATCCGGGAAGGAGGCGTGCTCGGCCTGGTGCGAGAGCTGCTGGAGCAGTTGCCGCGCAACGGGCAAGTGATCATCGGCTCGCGCAACCTGCCCGACCTCGGCGTCGGTCGTCTGCGCGCGCGCGGCCTGCTCCTGGAACTCGAAACGGATTCGCTGCGTTTCTCGCCCTCCGAGGCTGCTGAATTCTTCCGGCTGCGCGGGGCCGAACTGTCGCTGGAAACGCTGGACCGCGTCCTCGGGAAGACCGAAGGCTGGGTAGCGGCCCTTTGGCTGCTGTCGCTGGCGCTGCAACGTTCGGATCAATCCGCGGATGTCGTCGCGCGACTCTCCGCATCGGACCGCGACGTGGCCGACTACCTCACCGAAGAGGTGTTCTCTCAGCAAGAGCCCGTCGTTCGGGAGTTTCTGCTGCGCACGAGCGTGTTGCATCACCTCAGCGCGCCCGTCTGCCAGGCGTTGCTCCCGCAGGCGGATTGCGATGCCATGCTGCAGTCGCTGCACCGCGGTAATGTTTTTCTGATCCCGGTCGAAGACGCGCCCGATCTGTTCAGGTACCACAGCCTGTTCGCGGACTTCCTGCGCCGTCAGCTTGAGCGGGAACGCCCCGACGATGCCGCGCGACTGCACCTGGCCGCCTCCGGCTGGTACGAGTCGCAGCAGCGGCCCGTGCCCGCGATCGACCACGCCATTGCCGGTGGCGACTATCCGCATGCGCTGGAACTGCTCGAGCGCCACGCGCACGGGCTCCTCGAACAAGGCCGCATGCGGCTGCTCGACCGCTGGTTTACCACGATCACACCCGAATTGCTGCGCGCGCGACCCCGGCTGCAGGTGATCGCGGTATGGGCACGCTGTTTCAGCCAGGGCCCGTGGACCGCGATGAAGTGGCTGGAAGAGTCAGGCTGCCGGGAGAGCGACGATCCGCAGGTTCAGGCCCATGTCCGCGCACTCCTGCCGGTGCTGCTGGCGATGATGGATCGCTACGAAGAGGCCAATGACGCCGGCCATTCCGGCCTGGCTCGACTACCGACCGGCAACGCGTTCGTCGACAGCGTGCTGCTCAACGCGATGGCGCATATCCTGTCGGTCATCGGCGAGCGCAAGGAAGCGCACCGCTTCCTCGAGGACGCCCGCCACGCCCAGGCGGACGGCGCCTTCAACCGCATGTACACCGAGACCGTCGGCGGGATGCTGGACCTGCGCGAAGGTCATCTGCGACAGGCGACCGCCCGCTTTCGCATGGCGGTCACTGCAACGTCGAGCACGTCGGCCTACAACTACGCGCACGGCAATGCATGGGCCGGGGTGCCCTATGCAGGCGCGCTTTACGAAGCCGACGATCTCGTGGCGGCCGAACGACTGTTGAACGTCTACCTGCCGCTGGCCCGGGATGTCGGGCTGCCAGACCACATGATTTCCAGTCACCGCCTGCGTGCGCGTCTTGCGTTCCTGCGCGGAGAAGTGGACACCGCGTTGCTTACGTTGACGGAGCTCGAATATCTGGGCCATCAGCGCCAGTTGCCGCGCGTCACGGCCAGCGCGAAGCTGGAACGTTCGAGACTGCTGACGTTGCAAGGGCATGCCGTTGCAGCACGCGAGGAATTGGCGCGAGCCCTGGCGCTGGACGCCCTCAACTCCGATACGAAGCCCGCACAGGACGTCGACGATGCTTTCATCACACAGATGCGGCTCGATCTCCATGCCGGCGATCCCGGCGCGCTGGTGCAACCGCTCGAAGTTCAGTTGCGCGTTGCCCAACAGTCCGGCCGCCAGCATCGCGCGCTCAAGCTGCGCCTGTTTCTGGCGCTCGCCTTCTTCCGCCATGGTGACGTGGGGCGCGCGATGAACTGGGCGAATCCGCTTCTACAGGAAACCTGTCGCGAGGGTTTCGTCCGCTTGCTGCTGGATGAAGGCCCGATCGTCGCGCCGCTCCTGCATCGCATGCAATCGGGTTCGGCGGATTCCGCCCAGGACCCGATCCTGCAGGAGTATGTCCAGCGCCTGGCCGACCGACTGGGCCCGATCGGCGCCGACGATGAAGCCGACACCAGCCACGCTGTATCCGGGCCTAGCGAACCGCTTACGCGCAAAGAGATTCGCGTTCTCCAGCTGCTCGCGGAGGGTTACTCCAATACCGCGATGGCCGAGAAGCTGTTCATTTCCGACAGCACCGTACGCACGCATCTTCGCAACATCAACACCAAGCTCGACAGTCGCAGCCGAACCCAAGCCGTCGCAATCGCGCGCCGACTGGGCATTGTGCGCTGACCGGCTTGTCTCCGGATGTGCAATTCGTCGCTTCCGACGATGGGGGGCCGGCCATACCGCGCCTAGGATGCCAAGGGACCACCAGCAGAAAAAACACAGGGGCATCCGCACCCTGCATCCCAGGAGACACTATGACCGTCCGAATCGATCGCAGAGCGTTTATCGCAGGCGTGGCCGCCGCTTCACTGATGCTGGCCACGACCGAGGCCCACGCGCAAAAGAAATACGATCCCGGCGCCACCGATACCGAGATCAGGATCGGCAACATCCTGCCCTACTCGGGCCCGGTATCGGCGTATGGCACGATCGGCAAATCGGCGGCCGCCTATTTCGCGAAGATCAACGCCGAAGGCGGTGTCAACGGCCGCAAGATCAATTTCATCTCGGTTGACGATGCCTATACGCCGTCCAAGACTGTCGAGCAGGCGCGCAAGCTGGTCGAACAGGATCAGGTACTGGCAATCTTCCTGCCGCTCGGTACGGCCAACAACCTCGCGATCCAGAAATACCTGACGATCAAGAAGGTGCCACAGCTCTTCGTCGGCTCGGGTGCCACCCGCTTCGGCGAAGTCAGGCAGAACCCGTGGACCATCGGCTGGCAACCCACCAATCATGCCGAGGCCGTCGCATACGCACAGCACATCCTGCAAACCCAGCCGAATGCGAAGGTCGCGATCCTGATGCAGAACGACGACTTCGGCAAGGACTATTACCAGGGCATCGTCGACGGCCTGGGCAGCAAGGCCAAGTCGATGGTGGTGTCGTTCCAGACGTATGAGACGACCGACCCCACGGTCGACAGCCAGATCGTGTCGATGAAGGGTTCGGGCGCCGATACGCTGATTCTGCTGACCACGCCGAAGTTCTCGGCAATGGCGATCAAGAAGGCGGCCGAAATCGGCTGGCAACCCGCTCGGTATGTCGTCAGTTCCGCCAGCTCCGTGGGTACGGTTCTCAAGCCGGCTGGCTTTGGCGCGTCGAAGGGCGTGATCAGCGCGACCTATCTGAGGGATCCGACGGATCCGGCCACGAAGACCACGAAGGAATATCAGGATTACGCGGCGTTCATGAACCAGTACTACCCGGCGGGTGACGTGTCGGACACGCTGAACGTGCTCGGTTACTCGATTGCGCAGACGCTGGTGCAAACCTTGAAGCAGGCAGGCGACAACCTCACGCGAGAGAATGTGATGAAGCAGGCGCTTAGCCTGAATGTGACCCTGCCGATGCTTCAACCCGGGATCACCGTGCAGACGTCGCCAACGGACGCCTATCCGATCAAGAAGCTGCAGCTGATGCAATTCAACGGCACACGCTACGAGCTCATGGCCGGCGTGTTCGGCAGCGGCAAGTGACGCAACCGGTGTTGCGCGGGCGCCGTCCGGCGGCGCCCGCTTCGCGGAGAGCAACTTTGGATTTCCGATTTGAGCGCATCGAGTCTGGTGCCGTCTTCACGATCACCCGTCCCGATCGGTTGAATGCACTGAATCGCGCAGTCTGGGACGGACTAGCGTCTTGTCTGGACACGGTGGAACGGGACGGCACGCGATTTCTGCTGATCACGGCAGAAGGCACCCGTGCGTTCAGCGCCGGTAGCGATCTGAAGGACAACGCGATTGAGACCTGGGACCAGCAAGCCGAGAAGAACGACCGCATTCGAAATCTGCTGCTGCGACTTTCGCAATCGCCAGTGTTCACGATCGCGGCGATCAACGGCGCCGCGTTCGGCGGAGGACTGGAGCTCGCGCTCGCGTGCACCGTGCGGGCCGCAGTGAACGACGCCACGTTCGCGATGCCGGAAATCCGGTTGGGCGTGATGCCGACATACGGCGGAACCCAATTCTTGCCGGCCATCGTCGGTCGTTCGCGCGCGGCGGAATTGATGCTGACCGGACGCGTGCTGAACGCTCGGGAAGCCCTCATGTGGGGACTCGTGAGCTTCGTGAAAGAAGACCACGCTGCCCTGCTGGCCCACGCGATCGCGTTAGGGACCGAGGTGGCCGGGTTCGGCGCCATCGCGTATCGGAGCATCCTCGACAGCCTTCCCGCGACCGACGGCCCTGCCGACCAGGCCGGGATGGACAGGGAAGCCGCACTGATGCGGCGGGTGCTCGAAACCGACGACGCGAAGGAAGGTATTGCTGCGTTCCTGGAGAAACGCAGGCCGGTCTTCAAAGGCCAATGAGATTCCCCAACACGAACCCACGCGCGCATGCGCGACAGGACCCATGACAGACACGCCCCTTTTCGACGCTCTGCGTTCCGTTCTCGACGCCCGTTTCAGTTGCCGCGGCTATCTCTCCCGCGAGGTGCCTGGCGAAACGATCGACGCAATTCTCTCGATCGCACAACGCACGCCGTCCTGGTGCAATTCGCAACCGTGGCAAATCATCGTCACGAGGCCCGCCGCCACGGATCGGCTTCGTTCCGCATTGCAGGCCGCGTCCGCGTTACCCAACGATCGGTGGGAAATCGCTCCGCCCGCGGAATATCGCGGCGTGTACCGCGATCGCAGACGCACCTGCGGCTTGCAGCTGTATGAAAGTGTCGGCATCGCCGCCGGAGACCGCGAGGCATCCGCTCGCCAAGCCGAAGAAAATTTCAGGCTGTTCGGCGCGCCGCATGTGGCCGTCATCACGACCGACGCACTGCTCGGCACCTATGGCGTTCTCGATTGCGGCTCATACGTGAACAACTTCATGCTCGCTGCAGCGAGCCTTGGTGTGTCGGCGATCGCGCAAGCCGCCCTTGCGTCCAAAGCGCACGTCCTGCGCGAGATCCTGTCGATCCCGCCGGAGCGGCGCGTCGTCTGCGGCATTTCCTTCGGATATGCGGATCCTTCGCATCCCGCGAATGCGTTTCGAACCGAACGGGCGCCGCTGGACCAGGTTGCCAGGTTCGTCACGGAGTAGGACTCCGACTGGCTCGCGATCCCGGCGCCCCGGATCATGAGCGCGCTCTCGAAACGACATCGCGCCGACGCCCCCGCGTCGCGATGCGTGCCGTGAGACTCACCGACACGCAGCACTACCCGGAAGTATAGATTCGACGTCATGGTAGTATCCGCCATTCGCATACTGCGGTTGCCGCCACCGCTTGTCGATCCGTTACTTTGCCTCGTGCAAGGCAGACATGCACGGGAGGCGGACACGACGAATCCGAGGGAGTCTTCATGGGCGCTACCGCTTCACCGTGGAAGAAGGCTGAAGCTCGCGAAAGCGAGAGAGAACGAAAGCGGCTGGCCGTGCTTCGAACCGCCGCACGCCTTTTCAATGAAAAGGGGTTTCACGCATCGTCGCTGGACGAGGTTGCCGAGCGCCTCCACATCACGAAGCCGACGGTCTATTACTACGCAAAGAACAAGGACGAAATCCTGTTCGAATGCGTACGCATGGGCCTGGACATGATGCAACAGGCGATCCGCGATATCACGGTGACGGGTGGCAGCGCAGTCGAGAAGTTTGAAGCGGCCATGCTCGAATACGCGAAGATCGTCACGATGGATTTCGGCATGTGCGTCATTCGCATCGGTGAAGAATCCCTGATTCCGGAGAACCGGGTCAAGCTTCGCAGGCTCAAGGCGGACATCGATCACGAGTTCCGGATCCTGCTCGAAAAGGCCATCGAGGAGAAAGCCTTCGCCCCGATCGAGCCCAAGCTCGGTGCCTTCGTCGTCGCGGGCGCGCTGAGCTGGATTGGCCGGTGGTATCGCGAGGACGGACAAATGACCGCGGAGGAAATCGCTCGCCAGGCAACTTCCATCTTGCTGAACGGCCTGCGAGCGCGATAAGCGCGCAGCAGATGCGCAACCGCGGTTACTGGGCGAAGCTCCGCCGCATCTGCCTGCATCCTGTGATCGTCGTCACGCGTTGCGTCACAATCGAGTCCTCCCCCCTTCCCGTTCCTCCGCGTCATTCCGGAAAGCCAGGACGTTCAGCACCAGAACTCCCGCACCGCAGGCAGCAACAGCGCCGCGCGTCTATCCAAATGCATTCGGGGCACAGGGGCACCTCCCCGCTTCCCGCGCTCCGATGCCATGACCCGGATCAGGCCTGCCCCCGCTTCATGCGAGGCAAACGACATCGGTCGTATCGCTCTAAATCCGTGCTCGCTTGACTTTCCGCGCGCATACCGGCGGGCCACAAAAAAATATCGGATCGGCGGGAATAAAGCGCTCTGCCGCGCGTCTACTGCGTGATTCAGCGTAACCGATACACCCCACTCCCAAGGAAAACAAATGAACCAGCTCAAGTCCTTTCCCCACTCCATCGCGCGGCAGTCGCTTGTCCTAGCCGCAACAGCAGTCGCGCTGAATCTCACCGGGTGCGCAAGCCAAAGCATCGGCACGTCGTCGGTCCCGATGTCGGTCAAAACGGCCAATGGTGTCCTGACCGATGCACGCGGAATGACGCTATACACCTTTGATCGCGATAGCGTCGCCGGCAAGAGCGCATGCATCGGCAATTGCGCAATCAAGTGGCCGCCGCTGACCGCCGATGGTACCGACAAGGAGGTGGGAGACTACACCGTTATCGTCCGCGACGACGGCACGAAGCAGTGGGCCTATCGCGGCAAGCCGCTATATCGCTGGTCGCAGGACAAGGCGCCCGGCCAGACCACCGGCGACGGCTTCATGAACGTCTGGCATACCGCAAAGCCGTAATGCCGCCGCAGCCCCATGCTGATCCTCGCAGGGCGCTCGTTCGCACGCTCGCCCAGGCGGCTGTGGCGCGCGGGCGGTCTCGAAGGCGATGCCACCCTAGCCGGGGATCTCGCCTGGCACACGCCGAAACGCGCGTGGCGCTTGCGTTTCGGCAGTCACCGACGGCCGGCAGTAGCCACGCGTGTTGAATCGGAAGCAGTGCCCTGCTCGTGTCGGTTCCGAGGCGGTGTTTCGCAACCGATGCGTTCGTGTTGCCCGTTGTATGTGCGCCAGGGACCCGAGCATCGGGTGGAGCACGGCCGGAGATGAAGCACATCCAGTGGCATGGTCATCGGAGCGACTGGATGCCCGCTCCTACATCCGGTTCCCCCCCGCCGGCGTACCGATTAGTCGGCGGGCGCCCGCGCGTGGCAAGAGATTTCCGGCGGCCGTGCGGATGCATGAAAACGAAACCGGCAAATGGGCCTCGATGTGTTGCGAGCATGCCAGACGATCAAGACACGTCGCTACGGAGATGTCCGGAAGTCGTCGGGCTCCTCTCCCGTGGCCCTGCATCACACTGTATCCCGCACGGCGATCACCGCGGCGGCACACCAGCTAACTCAGATGCCTCGACGAAACTGGGGTTTTCGCCGTTCGGTGAAAGCCCGAATGCCTTCGCCAGCCTCGTCTCCAGCGCCGAGCGCGGCGATCGAGCGCGCTTCCCGCTCGAGGTGCGCCTCGAACTCCCCGTGAAACGATTCGAGCAGCAGCTCACGACTAGCCGCAATGGCTTTCGTCGCGGAGTCCACGAGCGTACGCGCAGTTGCTCGCCCCTCACTCACGAGATCGTCATCATCGACGACTCGGTTGATCAGCCCCATTGCCTGTGCATCGTCGGCCCGGACACGCTGGTTCAAAAGGAGCATTTCCTGGGCGCGCCTGAATCCCACCAGGCGGGGAAGTTGCCATGACATCCCGCCATCCGGACTGAGCCCAACCGCACCATACGCAGGCGTGAAATGTGCGGAGCGCGTGGCAATGACGATATCTCCAGCGATTGCCAGGCTGAAGCCCGCACCGGCGGCGGGCCCGTTGACCAGAACGAGAAGCGGTTTGGGCATTCGCATGAAGCGCGAAAGCGAAAGATGAAGCGTACCCGCCAGTTCACTGAGAAAGCCGGGCAGGTCATTGCCGACCGCCCCGAACGAGCCCAGATCGCCCCCCGCGCAGAAGAGCCGTCCCATGCCCGTGAGTACGACACAGCGAATGGAAGGATCCTGATCGCACCGGATAGCGGCCCGCATGAGCGCCTGTGCCAGGGGCAAATCGATTGCATTTCCCGATTCCGGCCGATTGAGTGCAAGGGTTGCGATGCCATCCTCGACGTCGACCAGCAAGCTTTCTCCATTCATACACGTTCCCAAGTTTCAGGATCGGAAACGCCAATGTCGTTTCCAATCGTCTACCGCACAGCGTCACAAGTCTGCTTTCAGCGCGACGGCTTGTAGCGCACGTTCGAATGCTCGGCCGGCACCCGCGTTACATCATCGCGGCGCCATCCGGATTGCACCGTCGAGCCGAATCACCTCCCCGTTGAGCATCGAGTTCTCGACGATGGACTGCACGAGCTTGGCGAATTCGTCGGGTTGCCCGAGACGGCTCGGAAACGGGACCTGCTTGCCAAGGGAGTCCTGAGCGTCCTGCGGCAAGCTAGCCAGCAACGGGGTAAGGAAAATGCCGGGAGCGATCGTCATGACCCGAATCCCGTACCGCGCAAACTCGCGTGCTATGGGAAGCGTCATGCCGACAATGCCCGCCTTCGATGCGGCATAAGCGGGCTGACCGATCTGTCCATCGAATGCCGCTACGCTCGCGGTATTGACGATGACGCCGCGCTCCTCGCCGATCGGTGCTTCCGTGTGCAATCGAGCCGCGAATTTCGACAAGACGTTGAAGGTCCCCATCAGGTTGATGTTGACGATCCGCGCGAAGTCGTCTAGCGCGAGCGGAGATCCATCGCGATTGATGACCTTTCCCGGCGGCCCGATGCCGGCGCAGTTCACCAGCAAGCGCGCCTTTCCATGGAGCCCTTCCGCCGTCGCGAGCGCCGCATCGACCGCAACCTCGTCGCACACGTCGACCTTGACGAAATGGCCGCCGACTTGCCGGGCACAGGCGCGGCCCAATTCCTCGTTGAGATCGAGAATCGTGACCTTGGCACCTTTCTCCGCCAGCAGGCGCGCGACCGCACCGCCGAGTCCGGACGCGCCCCCCGTTACAATTGCAGCCAATCCCTCGATATGCATGCCAATCTCCATTCGGATAACAGTACAACGCGTCTCTCAGCCGTCTCGGGAAACGTCACGAACCCGAAAATACTTAAAAGTATGTTTTATACTCGTGAGTAGATATTGGGGCGGCGCTCTCCCACTGTCAAGCATCGAGGCGTTGTCCGCGTCTTGATCTTCGCCGTCGATGAAGAGGGGCGACTGGGTCCGCGCTACGTTCGTGGAGAGTTGCACGCGGCACGGTCTCGTGGACGCGTCCGCATGCAGCCCCGCCCAGATTTAGAAGCGATGGCGCAATGCCGCGCGAATCAGAATCTGATGATTGTTCGACGAATCGCCATAGTTGCCGATATCCGCAACGGCAGCCTTTCCGGTCGACGAGATGCCAGACGCGCGTTGCCAACCCATGGTCCAGTAAACGTCCGTCCGTTTGGAAAGGAAGTAGTCGGCCATCAATCCGATCTGGTTGTAGTGTTGACCACCAATCGTCGCGCCGCTGGCTGTACCGACACCCCGGCCGTTCAGGTAGTTGTACATGATGCCGGCGAAGAAGAACGGCGAAAACTGGTACTGCGCACCGATGTCGAAGTTGTTGAAGCGTGCCGTTCCGCCCAGCAACTCACCGTTGAGGTGGCCATACTGAATGTTCGAGTACGACGCCGCCAGTGTCAGTGCCCCGATCTTGTAGTTGGCCGCTACGATCGCGTTCTGAAAGGACTGCGCGCTCTTGTATCCGGAGTTGAGCGAAAATGCCAGCGGCGATGCCCCGCTGGCGTTGTCAGTGAAGAAGCCGGATCCGGCCGTCGCCGAAGTCGGATTCTTGAAGTACTCGTACGCACCCGCAACCTTAAACGGCCCGTATTCATAAGACGCGCCGACCGAGTAGCCGCTATTGGCCGTCAGGTTGCCGGCAACACCGCCGACGCTGTATTCGCCACCGAATTTGAACCCGTTGAATGTCGGGCTCATGTAGCGAATCGCGTTATTCACGCGAATGGTATTGGCGGCATTATCGAGATCGCCCGGATGCGACGAGGCCGGACCGCCGAGCAGCCCTTCGGCGGTCAGGGGCTCCGGGAAGTAGAAAATCATGTCATATTGCCGCCCAAGGGTAAGGCTGCCGAGGCGATCGCTGCTGAGACCCACGAATGCCTGACGCCCGAATGCGGTTCCACCCTGGCCGAATGCACCATTGTTCAAGTTGACGCCCGATTCGAGCGTGAAGATCGCCTTGAGGCCCGCGCCCAGATCCTCGCTGCCCGTCATCCCCCACCGACTGCCGAAAATGCCGCCCAGCGAGTCGAGCGAGACCCGCTTGCCGGCTCCGCTATTGCTTTGGAACACCACACCTTCGTCAATGACGCCATACAACGTAACGGTGCTTTGCGCATAGGTTGCGGCCGAAAACACACCCAGCAGTGCCGTACAGAGAAGGTTTCGATAGAACGGATTTTTCATACATAGATCTCCTAACCAAAATGTAAGAATATTTTTTTGTTTCCGGATAGTTGTTTGCCGTCAAGCAAACTCGCTTGCTCCAACGCCTCCGCTCGATCTCCGGGAACGCGAGCATGGCTTGCTAGGGCGGGTGCTCCGATTAAGCAATCCAGGATCACAAGCGGCGCATTCGGCCAGACAGCCGCCTGCTCATGCCGATCCTTGCATCCGGATGGCCCCCTCGCATATGCTTGGACTCGGGCCATCAGGTGGAACCGAGTCCTGCCCTTTAGCTGTCAGCGCAAACGAAGCTGGAAGCAATATTCGCGTCGCCGGTTCCCTTGTACTTCGGGAACTGCGGGTATTCGCACAATGGCCGAGTACGCCCCGCCGTGGAAGAATTGCCATCCGTCACGACTGGACCAATGGGCGCCTGTCCGGATGCTACCCAGCCGTCCAGCGCTGCCAGAGAGTCCCACTGCAACGCAAACGCGCCGTTGCCGTGGCCAAACCCCGGCGCAACGTAATACCGGACAAAGCTGGTTATAGAGTCTCCATATCGGGCCGCGACCTTGTTGAAGTAAGCGGTTGTTTGATTCGGTGTCACGAGCATGTCGGTAGTGCCTTGCACCAGAATCAGCTTTCCGCCCTTCTTCTGAAACGCGTCGAGATTCGGATTCGTCGCGTCCAGTTCGGTGGATAACTGGGTGACACGAGACTGCCACGCACGATAGTCAAAACCAACGCTCGTAGCATTCGGATTTTGAAGGTCGAAATACGTGATGACGGCATTGGCAAGGCCGAAGTACCCGGTATGAGTACCGTCGGTGCCCAAGGGGTCGAATAGCGTTCCCTCCATGTCCCCCCCCTGAAACACAGGGTAAGGCCCATTGCTCGTGACTCCGTTCGCCAGCGGGAAAGCAAACTCCATCGGCGTCGCCGCAGTGATCAACGTATTGATCTGGGCATCGGACAGACAGGTATCGCCTGTGTCCGCTCCGCCGGAGCAGCGCAAGCTGTTGATCGAGAATGTGGCCTGGCAAGCCGGAATGTTGCTCACGATGCCATCCACGACACCATCCAGTCCGTCGCATGCAGCCACAACTTTGGCTCGAACCAGAGCCTGTTTGGCCGGATCGAGCGCCCCACCACTGGTTGAATATGCAGCATTCCACATCCGGAACCACGACATCACCATGGCCTGATTCTGGTTCGCGGGATAGTACGCGACGATTCCGTCATAGTCGCTCGCATACCGTTGCGCCGCCACCAGGCTCTCATGCCCCCCCTTGGACCCACCGATGTGATACATGCGATGTGGCGCGGTCTTGTAGAACGCATTGATAAGGAATAGTGCCGTGTCATGCGTGCGCTTAACGCTCTCCCCGCCATAATTGGCGAGTGCTTGAGCGTTGAGGCCGAACGATCCATCAAAGGTTGTACCGCCGTCGCTGCCGAAAGTCACATAGTTCATCGACAGCGGTTGCTTTTCGCCCGACGGCCAGTTGGGCACACCACCGATCTGTCCACCAAGACCGGTCACCAGGATGCCATTGAAGCCCCCGCCCCCCAACTGCAATGCCTTGAAGTTCCAGGTAGTCGGGAGATTGACTTCGAAGTTGATCGCGGGGTCAGCGGCATTGGCAGCCAGCACCTTGCCAAGCACTTGGCAGTATTCCGGAAGGCCTGTCTTGCTGTCAGCTGCGACGAGTGAAGCGGATGTGATGGTTGCGCCTTGCGTCGGCAATGCAATGGCGCTGGCGGGGACGCCGGCGCCGACAAGAGCCGCACATGCACTCGCAGCATTCTGCACTTGCATCGTCGTCGGTGCCGCCGGTGTCGGCGCTGCGGCATTGTCTACCTCCCCCCCACAAGCAGCGAGGCCCAAAGCCACCACCGCGCCCACGATGCCAGTCGCGGCCAACCCCCTGCGAAAGCGCGAGGTTGTCTGATATTCGTCGGTCATGTTGTCTCCACCTTGTCTGAGTGTGCCGACCCGCGATCCGCGTCACGGCCGGCACACGGATTAGGCGCGCACTCGCGCAGGTGAGACCATCGTCGAAATAGACGAGATCGCAGTGCGCAGAACTAACGACTCAGCAGATACCCCAATCCCCGGGAATCAGGATGTGACGCAGGACCGGTTCCAAGGTGAACTAGTTCATATGAACAGCATTACAAAGAACTACAGCACGCCTTGCACTGCGCTTATCCACGGATTGATACGAGAAATTAGGGCGTACTTGAACACGTTACCGACATGCAACGAATCGACCAATGAACCGCGCGATATATTGATCGCGCGCTGATCGCGCGCGCGTCGCCGGCCGACTGCGCCGGAGACATACAAACACACAGTCGACATTGTTCTTACGTCGAAGTATTGTATATACTTCAAAGTAGGATTCGGACTCGATGAAGCGCGACTCAGCGACACAGCAGCGCTATCGCGCGAAGCCCTGATTCGCAGAACGATGCAAGATGGAGAGGAGACGATGTGCCAGTTCAACATGCTCATGGAGTCGGTCGCCGTCGACTCGTCACGAACTTTGCAGCGCGATCGCGGCGCCAGCGCGGCGGCGATCGGCACCCATCCGCTGGAGTCTTTCGCGTCTTCGCAAACGCCGAGCGCTCCTTCGTGATCCGGAAGTCGCCCGCGATGCCGCCTTCTTATCGATCCGCCATGCCATCCAGGCTGGCTCTCGCCTCCAGAGCAACCCTACTTTCCTGACAGCAATGTACCCCGGAACGCACGCACAAACCCATCCCTCGAAGCCCGCCGTGATCATGGCTGCATCGGGGTTCCATGTAACCTTTTCCGAGCTCGAAGAACGGTCTCTCAGGATCGCGAACTGGCTTCGCGCGCAAGGGATGAACCGAGGCGACGTCGTCGCCATCCTTTCGGAGAACGACCACCGCATATTCGACGTCTACTGGGCGGCGCAGCGCTCGGGGCTCTACGTCGCGGCGATAAACTTTCATCTCAAGAGCGACGAGATCGAGTACATCCTGCGGAACTCCGGGGCGAAATGTCTCTTCGTCGGAGGCGTGGGTCAGGACCTCGCGCGTCCATGGGCCGACCTCCCGTCTCTTTCGCATGTCGTGCATTTCGACGCGGCCTTGCCCGGCTCCATCTCGTTGGGCTCCGTGCTGGAAGCGGCATCATCGGAACGTCCAAGGGACGAACCGCGGGGCGCGGACATGCTCTATTCGTCGGGAACGACCGGACGTCCGAAGGGGGTGCGACTTCCGCTGCCCGACCGTCAGGTGTCGGACGACGGCGACAGCATGGTCGCCATGTTCGGCGGTCATTTTCGGTGCGGCAGCGATACGGTCTATCTCTCCCCGGCGCCGCTCTATCACGCCGCACCGCTGCGGACGTGCGCCGCGATTCAGGCCATGGGCGGCACCGTCGTCGTGATGGACAAATTCGATGCCGAAGCCGCACTCGCGGCAATCGAGAAATATCGCGTGAACGTCAGCCAATGGGTGCCGACAATGTTCGTCCGGATGTTGAAACTGCCGGACGACATCAGAAGCGCGTATGACGTCAGCAGCATGAAAGTTGCAATACACGCGGCGGCCCCGTGTCCTGTCGACGTGAAGCGCAAGATGATGGACTGGTGGGGGCCGGTACTCTACGAGTTCTATGCAAGCACTGAGCTGAACGGGATTACGACCATCAGTCCGTCGGAATGGCTGAACAAGCCGGGGTCGGTCGGACGTTCGATACTCGGCACAATTCACATCTGCGACGAAAGCGGCGATGAACTGCCGGCCGGCTCGGACGGGCTCGTCTATTTCGAGCGTGAAACGGTGCCATTCGCGTATCACGAGGATCCCGACAAGACACGTGCGTCCCAACACCCCGTTCATTCGACGTGGACGATGGTGGGCGACATCGGCCATGTCGACGACGATGGATTCCTTTACTTGACCGACAGAAAGGGCTTTATGATCATTTCCGGCGGGGTGAACATCTATCCGCAGGAAGTCGAAAACGCGCTCGCACTCCACCCGGCCATTCTGGACGTGGCGGTCATCGGCATCCCCGACCCGGAAATGGGGGAACGCGTAAAGGCCGTCGTCACCCTCGCGGAAGGCTATGCAGGAACGGCCGAACTCGAGAAGGAGATTATCGATTTCGCGAAGTCGCGGATTGCCTCGTACAAGGCACCGAAGAGCGTCGACTTTGTCGACGCATTGCCGCGAACGCCTACCGGAAAGCTGCAGAAGGGCGAATTGCGAAAACAGTATCTCGCTCGCGAAAGCGCCTGATGTGCATGACGCGCCCGCAACCTCTTCTCGCATTCCTTCGCGCGGTAACGGCGCGCTCTTCCCGGATGAGACGGATGATCCCATGAGCACAGGCGCGAAATCCCTGCATACGCTGGTCGAGTATTGGCTGGGGCGGCCCTCGACCAGGCAAACCAGAGTGGTTCGCTTGGCAGGACGCGGCGCTCGACGATGCGTGTATGTCGAGCTCGCCGGTCCTGGCGAGCTCGTGAGCATGTACTTCTTCCGCCACCCCGACCGGGTGTGGCGGGTATTCCCGCCTTCGCACGAACGCCCCGCCATGCGGGTTTGATGAGGCGCGCGTGGGCGTCTGCAGGCTCGCACTCGGACACGTTCGAGTGATATCCGTTCCCCCGATATCGATCATTAAATTCGTCGTCCGATTCATCTTGATTGGCGTGACATCTCACGTGCAGACGCAGTTCTTAAAGCGTCCGCCGAACTTCTAACCTGAACGAAATACGGAACCCGGAATGATGCTGAACGATGAGCAGGAGATGATTCGCGACTCGATGCATGCGTATGCGCAGGAGAGACTTGCGCCTAATGCGGCAGAGTGGAGTCGCAACCACACGTTTCCGTCCGAAGCCCTGAAAGAGCTTGGCGAACTCGGTGCACTGGGCGTCGTGGTGCCCGAAGAATGGGGTGGCGCCGGCCTCGACTATCTTTCCCTGGCCGTGGCACTGGAGGAAATCGCCGCGGGTGACGGCGCTACTTCGACGATCGTAAGCGTTCAAAACTCGCTCGTCTGCGGCATCACGCTCAAGTATGGCTCGATGCAGCAGAAGCAGGAATGGCTGCCCTCGCTTGCGCAAGGAAAGTCGTTGGGGTGCTTCTGCCTGACAGAGCCGCATGCGGGATCGGACGCGGCAGCCATCCGGACGACCGCGGTACGCGACGGCGACGAGTGGGTCATCAACGGCGTGAAGCAGTTCATTACGACGGGAAAGAACGCCGACGTCGCGATCGTGTTCGCCGTAACCGACAAAAGTGCCGGCAGGCACGGCATCTCCTGCTTTCTGGTGCCGACGCGCACGAACGGCTACATCGTCGGCCGCATCGAGGAAAAGATGGGCCAACACGCGTCCGATACCGCGCAAATCCTGTTTGAAGATTGCCGGGTTCCCGGATCCGCCCTGATGGGGAATACGGGTGACGGCTACCGCATCGCATTGTCCAACCTCGAGGCTGGCAGGATCGGCATCGCCGCGCAAGCCGTCGGGATGGCGCGCGCTGCATTCGAGGCAGCGTTGCGCTACGCAAAAGAGCGAACCGCTTTCGGCAAGCCCATCATCGAACAACAGGCCGTTTCCTTCCGGCTTGCCGACATGGCAACGTCCCTCGATGCGGCCCGCTTGATGGTGTGGCGCGCGGCGCAGCTGAAGGATCGCGGTTTGCCGTGCCTGAAGGAAGCATCGATGGCAAAGATGTTCGCGTCCGAAGTAGCCGAGCGCATTAGCTCGGACGCGATTCAGATCCATGGCGGCTACGGCTACGTGGCGGATTTCCCGGTCGAACGCATCTATCGCGACGTCAGGGTTTGCCAGATTTACGAAGGAGCCAACGACATCCAGCGCCTGGTGATCGGCCGGGCACTCGCGGAAGAGTAACGTCGATCGGTTCCCCCGGAAAATTCTGCTAGCCACGCTGGCCCAGCAGAGAATGACTATCTGTACGCTGCGATCTCGATCATGCTGCCAGTCAAACACGAGGTATTCGTGCGAGATGTCGGCAACGGACTGCGCCGGGGGCTAGGAGAGCCACCCACGACGCAACGCGCGACGATCGTCCAACATGATTCATACCGTTCATTCGCCGACCGTGGTCGATGCGAACACCGTCTCCGCCAGGGAGCCCACCACGCGCGGCGGCCGTCCGCTGCGCCTCTACAACCTGCGCCTGCCGTTTCCGATCCATTTGAGCGCTCGGCGCGGACATCATCTGCTCGCCGGCGAGCGACGCCGTGGCGTGCTGACGCAGGGGCGGTCGGCCGTCCTCGCGCCGTATCGCACCGTGCATTACGAAGGCGCGGTCGCCATTGATCCGCGAACCGGTTACGAGTTGCATCTCACCATCGACCGGCACGTCGAGCACGTTGCGACAGACGCGTGGGATACGACCGCGACACCCGTCCTTGCAGTCCGTGTCGCCCGCGCGGTATTCAGCGATCCAGCCTCGGCGTGGTCGGTTCCGTTCACGGCGGAACGGCTGCAGATGACCCCGCGAACGCTCACCGGACAGCTGTTCCGCGAAAATAACGCGCTCACCGCGATCGTCCGCGAACAGCGCTTGATGCGCGCACTGCTAGCATTGCTCGCGTACCCGCAGACACGCGACGACTTGGGCGCCCTTGCGGTCCAGCTCGGCTTCGCGTCGGCGGCACGCCTGAACGACACATTCGACGAGCATTTCGGCAGCACCGCGACGCGCATCGCCACGCTCGCATGGTATCCGGCATTGACATGGTCGTTTGCGGGCCGTCCGCGTTCGCGCGACTCGTTGGGCTGACGCGTACGCGGAGGGCCGTACGCATTCGAACCGCCGTCACGAGCTCGAGTCGGAAACACAAAAGGCCCTGCGAACTTCCCGGTTTCGCAGGGCCTTACGTGCAGTTCGTACGCCATGCATGATGCTCGGCGCAACCCGCACGGTCACAATGCGCGTGCGATCACTTCCTTCATGATTTCGCTCGTGCCGCCGTAGATGCGCTGAACCCGGGCATCCGTGTACATCCTCGCTATCGTGTACTCGTTCATGTAGCCGTAGCCGCCGAACAACTGCAGGCACGCATCGACCACTCTGCCCTGGGCCTCCGAACCCCAGAGTTTCGCCATCGAAGCGGTTGCGGTATCCAGACGACCGACCAGCAAGTCCTGTACGCAGCGATCGACGAAGGCCCGCCCGACCTGTATTTCCGTGGCGACCTCCGCCAGCTTGAAGCGCGTGTTCTGGAATGCGGAAATTGCCTGCCCGAATGCCTGCCGATCACGCACATACGCGAGTGTTTCCGCATAGGCGCCCTCCATTGCGGCCAAGGCCATCACGCCGATGAGCAGCCGTTCGTAGGGAAGATCGGCCATCAGCTGGTAGAACCCCTGTCCTGGCAGTCCGCCCAGGATCTGATCCTCACCGACGAGCACGTCGTCGAAAAACAGCTCGGCGGTGTCCTGCGCCTTCATGCCGATCTTGTCCAGCAACCGTCCAACCCGGAATCCGGCGCAATCGGCCGTCTCCAGCAGGAAGATCGACATGCCGCGCGCACCCTCACCCGACTCCGTCTTCGCCACCACTAGGACAAGGCCGGCCAAAAACCCGTTCGAAATGAACGTCTTGGCGCCATTGATACACCATCCGTCCTGCGTGCGCTGGGCCCGGGTACGAATGCCCTTCAGATCCGATCCGGTGCCTGGTTCAGTCATCGCAATCGCGCCGACCAGTTCGCCCGCTATCAGACGCGGCAGGTAGCGACGTTTCTGCGCCTCCGTACCGTGGTTCAGGAGATAGTGAGCCACGATCGCGTGCACAGATGCATTCATGCCCGAGAGCGCTCGTCGAGCCATCTCTTCATGGAATACGGCTTCGTGACGGAAGTCGCCCCCCGCACCGCCCCATTCCTCCGGGAGATCGGCACACAGGATCCCAAGTTCTCCAGCTTTCCGCCACAAATCATGCCCAACGTGGCCGCGATGGCGAGCAGCCTCGTCGTGCGGAAGCATTTCCTCTTCGATGAACCGTACGACGGTGTCGCGATACTGCTCGAGATCGGGATCACTCCACGAGCGGTTGAATTGGATCGTCATAGATATGATTTTCCTAGTAGAACGCCGGCTGCCCTGCTAATTCGCCGTGGTCCTCGACGCGGTCAACCCAGCGCCTTCGGTGAATTCATTCCCCAGTCCAGAACGACTCGGCCCACTGTCGAAACGTCCTGAGCTTGCCTGATCGCCTTTGCCCAATCGGGAGCGGCATAAACCTGGGCCACGCGCGGTCGAAGCTGACCGGCCGCCAGCATCGCAACCGCTTCGGCCAGATTGGCTCGTGCACGGTCAGGCTCGCGCTCTCGGAACTGGCGAATGTCCACGCCGACGAGCGAGGCACCCTTGAGTAGCGGCAAGTTGGAGCGGATTGCGGGAATATTGCCGCCGGCAAAACCGATAACCAAATGACGGCCGCCCCATCGAAGGGTGCGGAATGCCGTCTCCGTGAACGAATCGCCAAGCATGTCTATCACGACATCGATTCCTTCGGGCACGGCTGCCTGCACAGCGGTACGCCACTCAGCGTTTCCAACGTCGACGACGTGATCTGCCCCTTCTTGCTGAGCGACTTTCATCTTTTCGTCCCCGGTCACACCGGCAACGACGGTTGCACCAAGTGCCTTCGCGACTTGTACGCAAGCAAGGCCGACGCCTCCTGCCGCCCCCAGCACTAAAACGGTCTCCCCTAGCTGAAGGGCTCCACGGCGCTTCAACGCATACAGTGCCGTCGCGTACGTAACGGGCAGTGCCGATGCCGCGTGCATGTCCACATGCGGGGGCAAGACCTCCAGCGCACTGGCAGGGACATTGGTGCGCTCGGCCCATGCTCCACCCACAGTCATGCCCACAACATGCTGTCCCACTTGCAAGCCCCCCTCGACGCCGGGACCAAGGGCCGCAACGATACCGGTGAACTCAGTGCCGGGCACGAGGGGTAGCGGCGGCTTTACCTGATAACCTCCTCGCGCAAAGAGTAAATCCACATACGAAATCGCACTTGCCAGAACGCTGACCTGGACCTCACCGAAACCGGGCGAGACTTCCGGTGCCTGCTCCAGCATCCATTGATGAAGACCGTCAAATCCGTGTACGCGCAGCGCTAGCATGATTC
Source organism: Burkholderia sp. BCC1996 (assembly GCF_905339955.1). Classification (NCBI taxonomy): domain Bacteria; kingdom Pseudomonadati; phylum Pseudomonadota; class Betaproteobacteria; order Burkholderiales; family Burkholderiaceae; genus Burkholderia; species Burkholderia sp. BCC1996. The sequence goes on along the minus strand of NZ_CAJPHM010000005.1, from coordinate 379,525 downwards.
AGCTCCAGTCGCCCGTCTAGACGCGCTCGCGAGTGCGGCCCGGCAATCGGCCACCATCCGCTCCAGCAGTTCACCACAGGTCGGAATATCCTTAACCAAGCCGACAGTTTGTCCTGCCCATACGAGGCCGGCGTTCACCTGGCCACTTTGCAACGCGGCACGCCCCCGCTGACCAGACACCAGCGGCTGGATGTCTTTGAACTCACACCCGCCCGGCCGGCGTTCGATCGAGACGACTTCGTCCGACACTTGATTTCGCAGAACCCGACCAGTGTTGTGCAAGGTCCGGAAGATCAGGTTCGTCTCCCGCTCACTGGCGTAGACTAGTGCCTCTTTGATCTCTTTGTGGATCGGTGCTTCGACGGTCGCGCAGAAGCGCGTCCCCATGTTTACGCCCTCTGCCCCCAAGGCCAATGCTGCAGCCAGCCCCCGGCCATCAGCGATGCCGCCGGACGCAATCACCGGGATGCTCAGTGCACGTGCCGCAAGCGGAATGAGCACCAATCCCCCGACATCATCTTCTCCAGGGTGACCGGCACATTCAAAGCCGTCGATGCTGACAACGTCGACACCATTGCGTTCAGCCGAGAGTGCGTGGCGAATACTCGTGCACTTGTGGATCACCCGAACGCCAGCTGCCTTCAAGCGCGCGGTAAACTCCTTGGGGCTGCTGCCAGCGGTTTCGACCACCGGAATACCTTTCGCAATCACAACTTCGAGATACTCGTCATACGGAGGCGGCTTGACTGTAGGCAGAATGGTCAGGTTGACGCCGAACGGGCGATCGGTCATCTTCCTGCATCGGTCGATCTCGGCGCCCAACGCGTCCGGCGTCGGCTGGGTGAGTGCCGTGAGGATGCCCAACCCGCCTGCATTCGACACCGCGGAAGCCATTTCGGCGGTGCCAACCCATTGCATTCCGCCCTGAATGATCGGGTAGCGGATGTCGAACATCTCAGTGATACGAGTCTTCATCGTTCAACTTCCTTGAAAGCTGGTGTTACGTTTGATGAGGAAGGCATTCGGGCCACCCTCAGAATCAGCGGCAATACCGCGTACCTAAGCGACAGTGTTGGCCATACCGACGGACACATCGAGTACGGTCGGCCCGGGCTAGTCCCGAGGAACGATGCTCCCTCGCCCCGTCACTGCCAGACCGTTGCCCGCGATGGCATGGACGTGACATACAGCGAGCCTTCAATGGTGACGGTAGTACGGCGCCGTCGACCCGAGCTGTTCCTTGGCCTTTGCCAACTCGGCGCGAGCGATGGCGCGCAGGTGAACTTCGTCGGGACCATCGAAGAAGCGCATTGCCCGCCCCCAGGACCAGAGGTAAGCCAGCGGCGTGTCGGGCGTGATACCCATCGCGCCGAATACCTGGATCGCACGATCGACGACGCGTGTCTGCAGCTGTGCCGCGACGAGCTTGATGGCCGAAACATCCAGGTGTGCGGACTTGTTGCCATAGGTGTCCATCTTCCAGGCCGCCTGCAAAACGAACAGGCGAGCCTGGTCGATCTCGACGCGCGAATAGGCGATCCAGTCCTGAATGTTGGCGAAGTCCGACAAGGTCTTGCCAAACGCGCGGCGTGACAGCGCGCGCTCGCACATCAGATCCAGCGCGACTTCGCACTGGCCGATCGTTCGCATGCAGTGGTGGACCCGCCCGGGCCCCAGGCGGGCTTGCGCCAACGCGAACCCGCTGTTCTCTTCGCCAAGCAGGCTGGACAGCGGCACGCGCACGTTCTCGAACGCGATTTCGCAGTGCCCCTCCGGCAGATGGTGGCTCATGATCGGCACGTTGCGGACGATGCGCACACCCGGCGTGTCCATCGGAACAAGCACCATCGAATGTCGGCGATGCTTGGCCGCGTCCGGATCGAAGTCGGTCACCCCCATCACGATCGCCAGCTTGCAATTGGGGTGCATCGCGCCCGTGGTGAACCATTTTCGGCCGTTGATGACGTACGCGTCGCCCTCGCGCCTGATAGACGTCTGGATGTTGGTTGCGTCTGACGAAGCCACGTCGGGTTCAGTCATGGCGAAGCACGAGCGAATGGTCCCTTCGAGGAGCGGAACCAGCCATCGATCCCGCTGTGCGGAATTCGCGAAGAGGTGCAGCAACTCCATGTTGCCGGTGTCCGGCGCGTTGCAGTTGAACACCTCGGATGCCCACGCAACCCGCCCCATGATCTCGGCCAGCGGCGCGTACTGCATATTGGTCAGCCGCGTACCCGGCTCGTTGTCGAGCAGCCCCGGCAGAAACAGATTCCATAGACCCGCGTCGCGCGCCTGCTGCTTGAGCGGTTCGACGATCTCCGTCGGGAAGCGGCCGGAATCGGCGATGCGCTGATACTCGTTGTCGCGAGGGAGTATCCGCTCATCCACGAACCGGCGCAGCGTCTGCTGCATTTGCTGAACGTCTTCGGGAAGCTGGAAGTGCACGTCATGCCCTCACTGGGAAATCGGATAGAAGCGTTCGTTGGCCGACGCCATCTCGCGCAGTTGCTGGCCGGGCTCATAGGCCGGCCCCAGTGCATTCAGCTCGTCGCAACGGCGCACCACTTCGGCAAGGCCCAGCCAATCGGCATACTTGAGGGGGCCGCCGGCATAGGCTGGGAAGCCGAGACCAAGCTGCATCGCCAGGTCCACTTCCGCCGCGGTTCCGACCACACCCTCGTGCAACGTCCGCGCCGCCTCGAGCACCATCGGGAGCATCATGCGGTCGACGATCTGTTCGTGAGTAAAATTCCGGCGCCCCTCCGACTGCAGTTGCGCAAGCAGCGCGTGTGCGTCCGTCGACGACGTACGCCGCGGCTTGCCGCCGGTCGCACTGGCCTCGTAGCGGTAAAAGCCCAGGCCGTTCTTCTGACCGAAGCGGCCATGTCGCACCATCACGCGCAACGCATCGTCGGCGAGCTCGGGCATGCGATCCGCATAGCCCGCTGAAATGACATTGTTGACATGGCTACCCGTGTCCATGCCGACCACGTCTTCGAGATACGCCGGCCCCATCGGCCAGCCGAACGACTCCATGACCTTGTCGACCTGCTCGAAGTCCGCGCCGTCGGCAATCAGTTTCAGAAAACCACGCATGTATGCGGTCAGCACCCGGTTGACGAGAAACCCGGGGCAATCGCGTACGACAATGGCGGTTTTGCCCAGCGCTGTCGCGTAGGCCACCGCGGTCGCCACGGCCCGATCGGAGGTACGCGTGCCGCGCACGACTTCCACGAGCGGCATCATCGGAACCGGGTTGAAGAAATGCATGCCGACAAACCGTTCGGGACGCTTGAGCGGCGCCGCGATGTCGTCGATGCGCAGACTTGACGTGTTGGACACCAGGATCGCCCCTTCCTTGAGCGACGGCTCCAGATCTGCGAGGACCTTGCGCTTGACGTCCAGGTTCTCGACGATCGCCTCGACCACGGCATCGGCGTCGCCGATTCCGGCAAGATCCAGCTGCGGCTGGACAGCCGACAGAATCTCGACGCTTGCGGATTCGCTCAGGCGCCCGGTCTTGACCTGACGGGCAACCTGCTTGCGCGCCTCGGCCATGCCCTGATCGAGCGCTCGCTGCTGCAGATCGTACATGCGGGCCGGGATCTTCCGCAGCGCGTGGGTGATCGCTATCCCGCCGCCCATGATCCCCGCGCCCAGCACCAACGCGCCGGACACCTTGCCCGCCTCTTTTGCCTTGTGGCGCGCGATCTTCTTGACCGCCTGTTCGCTCAGAAAGGTCTGAACCATCGACGATGCGGCCTGGGTACGGGCGATTTCGCCGAACACCTTCGCTTCGAGCGCCAGCGCACCGGCACGGTCGAGGGCCGCCCCCTCGGCCATCATGTCGATCGCCGCGAGTGCGGCAGGCTGGTGCGGCGAGCCACGTTCGGCTGCGATGGCGCGAGCTTGCTCGAAAGCAGCCGCGGCTTGCGCTGATTCCGCTGACAGCGGTTTGCGTTTTCGATCCTGCAGCGCTTGCCAATCGACTTCGTTCGCGATCGCCCGTTCGAGCAAATGGATCGCACGGGACCGCAGTTCGTCCGGTGCCGCGATATCGTCCACCACGCCGGCGGCGAAGGCCGCCGCAGGCTTGGCAGGTTTGCCGCCGGCAACCCAGTCGCACGCCACCGCGGCCCCTGCAATGCGCACCAGCCGGACCGTGCCCCCGAACCCGGGGAACAGGCCGAGCTTCACTTCCGGCACACCGATCTGCGCGTCGCTCGACATGACGCGCATCGCGCCAGTCAGTGCAAATTCGAGGCCCCCGCCCAACGCGAAGCCGTTGATCGCCACCACGGAAGGAACCGGCAGGTCTTCGAACTGGATGAAGGCGTCGTTGCTTCCCGCGACGTCCGCGGCAATGGCCGCCGCCGGCTGCGCGAACTTGGACCCAAATTCGGTGATATCCGCTCCGACGATGAAAACGTCCTTCGCGCTCGTCACCAGGACGCCTCGCAGGCCGGCCTGATTCAGCAGGTACTGATTGGCCTGCCGCAATTCGTCGATCGTCCTGCGGTCGAATTTGTTGATGGATTCGCCCTGACGATCGAAGCACAATTCGAAAATGCCGCTATCGCCCAGCGGCGAGACGCGCAAGCTTTGCCCTTGAAACACGATGACTCCTACTGGCACCGACCAGAATGCAGTGAAGTCTAGAAGGCTGCGCGTGGAGCGCCCATCGTCGGAAGCGACGAATCCATTCGCCCTAGAACCGGCGAAAGTCCGGTTGGGGTACACATTGCGGCAACCCAGTATCGGTATCCTTCCGGAAGATAATACTCGGCCATCCCATCCCACTTCTCGGCAACGTCAACGCATGCTTAAAATAGCTACCTAGGGGCAGTTCGGCGTTGCTCCGGAACGAACTTCCTGAACCTCGAAGGCGGTGCTGGCAAATTCTGGGCACGTGTTCCGTACCTGCATCGCCGTTCGCGCAAGGCCGCTCACGCGTTCGCAAGCAGCGAGGATCCAAACCTCCATGGCGGCAGCAATCCTGATTGCAGCATCCCCTCGATCGAGGTGAGTATTACCCAGTATCCTCGTCTATTTGTATCTACCTTTCGGAATGTACAATACGTCGCAGCGGACAACTTTTTGCTGTGAACGCAAAGCCTGCACTCGTTCAAGTTCGAATCTTACGTACGTTCGAAGTCGCGCTTGTGGACGATGGCGATTGATGCGACTCGATCTCGCTTGACTGGCTGCTCTTTCGCAACACCAAAGCAGCAAGGGACGCAACGATTCCGCCCGCGGCCAGCGGCATATACGCCCATCCCCAGTGATGAGTCCAATCGAGTGTTGCCCCGAATGTCACCGGTGCAAATGCTCCAACTCCAAACCCCAGGATCGACCTGACGCCCATCACCCGTCCCAGATACGCTGCGGGCACCTCGTCGGTCATGGCGGCCGAAAGTACGCCCGAATCGGCAAGGATGAAGAAGCTGCCGGTCGCGGCCAAAGCGATCACCCAGCCTGGCCCCCACTCTTCGGACCAGCCCATCAGCATCGAACACAACGCCCCCATTGCACCGACGCAAATGAGTACGCGCGCTCGCCCCCAGCGATCGGACAGCGCCCCGACAACTCCCGTGGCAATCATGCCCGACAGGTGAATTGTGCCGGCCACAACCAGGCTCGTCGTCATCGCGCCCAGGTTGCGCGCGTGCAGTGTTGTCGCCAGCAAGGTTGGAGTCCAGGCCCAGCTTCCCAGCAGCTCCCAGCAGTGGGCAACATAACCGACCAGAAGGCACAAAGAGGTCGTGCCAAACACGCTCCGCCACTTGAGGGGCTCGGACGACACCGACGCCTCGCTACCGTGCCGTCGATTCTCCACGCCTTTGAGAGCGATCTGGCCAGATACGGCACCGGCCAATGCACCTATCGCACAAATGGTGAACCCCGCAGCCGCGCCATAGGTGGTCGCTGCCCACATGGAAAGAAACACCGAGAGCAGATAACCCAACGAGGCTGCAGCCAGAATCTGTCCCATCCTGCGACCCCGCTCCGCTGCCGGGCTCAGTTCCGCAACGAGGAGCAGCACCGGCGCGTACGCGCCCCCTTGCGTCAGGCCGACGAACACGATCAGAGGCAGCGCGGTGTGAGGTGAGCGGGCGAAAATCGCGAAGACCATCAATGCTGCAGCACCCGCCCAAGTACTGGCCAAGTACACACGTTTTGCGCCCAGACTATCGGAAAGCCACGCGGTAACCAGGAGTGCAAGCGCATTGGACAGATTGAACGCGGTCTGAATCGAACCTGCAGTAGCGGCATCCATGTGCCATGCGGAGCGAAGTATTGGCAATGCGCCGGCAAATGCCATCGTACCCATGCACGTGCCGACACGACTGAGGCACAGAAGGAGCTGTCGATTCACGCGCACCTCCCTGTAGCACGACATCTTTGTTGCACAGAGCGATATGCACGACGGCTAGACCGAAAGCGAGACACGATAGTCGTAAGAATATTGAATTGCTTGACCCTTTGCGCATGGACAGGCCCGCGCATTAACGGTCGTGGACATGGCACATGCCATCGGAATACTGCAGCCGGTCAGCCGCCGTTCCACCATTCCTTCCATGAGATCACCTCCTCGATTGTCGACAACGTACGATGCACTCTCGATCTGCTTCCCGGGCGGACTCGGCACTGACGTCGATAGTCCGCCCGCAAGCTCACGAGCGCCGGCGCTCGGAGCCGATACCTTGAGCACACCAGGTTTCGGTTCGCGTCATCGGTGACGTAACGCGTGCTGGCTCAGGGGTTACTGCTCTGCACCGCCTTCAGAAAACCTTCACGCGTCTGCGGCAGCTTCATGCCCAGCAACGTGGCAGCGACCTGCGTGCGCAAGATCTGCGCCGTCCCGCCTGCGATGGTGAACATGCGCGCATCCCGCACGTGCCTCTCCATCGGGTTATGACGGCCATACCCGGAAGACCCATAGAACTGCAGCGAATCATTGGTGACCTTGTTGGCCGTTTCAGCCGCAAAGATCTTCGCCCGCGCTGCCTTGTCGATATCCGGAAAGTCCGCACCACTGGCGGCGGCGGAGCGCAGCAGCAATCTCGCGGCTTCCAGTTGAGTCGACATGTCGGCAAGCATCCACTGCAACCCCTGGAATTCTGCGATCGGCCGGCCAAACTGCTGCCTGGATTTGAGGTAAGCCATGCCTTCCTCGAATGCGCCTTGAGCAATACCCAGGGCAACCGTTCCCGCGCCGACACGCTGGGCGTTGTAGGCCGTCATCAAGGATGCGAACCCGCGCTTGAGACCACCGGGAGGCATCACAAGCATCGACTTGTGCACCTTGAGGTCGCGGAACTCGAGATGGGTTTCCGGAATGCCGCGCACGCCCATCGCGTAAAGCCTGCGACCAACAACGAGTTCGGCGGGTGTGTTTCCGTCTCGCACGCAGATAAATGCACCGATGCCCTGTTCGACACCATCATCGAATACCCGCGCAAAGATGAGGTGTAGCTTCGAAACGCCGCCGCCGGTAATCCAGTACTTCTCGCCATTCAGGACGTAGTCGTCCCCTTTCCTGTCGGCGCGCGTCGTCATCTCGCTGGCCGCGCTGCCGGCATCAGGCTCCGAGATGCAGATCGCCGGCTTGTCCCCCGCCAGGACGAGATCAGCCGCCACCTTCAATTGGGCCTCGGTCCCGTACTTGGCAATGGCACCGATCGCGCCCATGTTTGCCTCGACGGTGATTCGCCCCATGGTCGCGCACGCCTTGGCCATCTCTTCAATGACGACCACGGTATCCAGATAGGAAAGACCGCGTCCGCCGAGGCTCTTGGGCAACGTCATTCCCATGAATCCGGCATCGCGCAGTGTTGCGACGTTGTCCCACGGATACTGTTCGGTGAGGTCCGTATTCGCGGCAGTCGGAGCGAATACTGACTGCGCGAGTTCCCGTGCTTGCACCTGGAGATTCAGTTGTTCGGGAGTGAGGTCGTACATGGTGCCTCCTTATAAGTTTGATTGTTTTGAAGCCAATCCATCAGGACTTCTTCGGCGTGCTCGTCGAGCCGCGGCGGCGGGCGCCTGTAGCTCGGCGGCGTCGCGGACATCTTCAACGGGTTTGCGAGGAGGCGAATCTCGCCGCCCATCGCCCACTCGCACGGCATATGCAGCTCGGCACCGCGAGCCTGGACATGGGGGTCGGCGAACACGTCTTCCAGATCGTTCACCGGCCCGCACGGAACCCCGACCGCCTCGAGTTCTTGCAGCCAGGTCGCGCGCTGCTTGCCTCTCAGCGCTTTGCCCACGAGTTCACACAGTTCAATCCGATGCCGGATACGCATCGGGTTCGTCGCAAAGCGTTCATCGGATGCGAGCGCACCAATTCCTGCGACCTCGCAAAACCGGCGGAACTGTGCATCGTTTCCAACGGCGAGGATCATCGGCGAATCCGCTGTCAAGAACACCTGGTATGGGGCGATGTTCGGATGACCGTTCCCCAAACGCGACGGCACTTTCCCGTCAGCCAGATAATTTGTTCCGGCATTGACTAGCCAGGAGATCTGCGTATCGAGAAGGGCAATGTCAATATGTTGCCCTTCCCCGGTTTGCTGACGATGGTGCAAAGCGGTCAGGATGCCGACCGTGGCATACATCCCAGTCATGACATCGGCGATTCCGACACCCACCTTCATCGGCTCCCCATCCGGCACGCCGGTCAGACTCATGATTCCACCCATCCCCTGGATCAGAAAGTCGTATCCGGGTCGGGAGGCGTACGGGCCCGTTTGCCCGAAGCCGGTGACGGAGCAATAGATCAAGCGAGGATAGCGATCCTTGATTTGCTCATACGCCAGGCCGTACCTGGCGAGACCGCCCACCTTGTAGTTCTCCACCAGCACATCTGCCTGTGCAATGAGCCGATGCACAAGCTCCCTACCCGAATCGGAACCGATGTCGATCGCGATCGAACGCTTGTTGCGATTGGCCGAGAGGTAATAGGCACTTTCGTCGGTGTCCTCACCGGATGTCCCGCGCACATAGGGCGGGCCCCATTTACGCGTATCGTCGCCCTCATTGGGCTTTTCGACCTTGACGACATCCGCGCCCAGATCGCCGAGGAGTTGCGCCGCGCTCGGCCCCGCCAGGATGCGGGACAAGTCTATGACTTTGATTCCTGCCAACGCCATCTTCTGATCTGCCGTCATGCAGCACCACCGTTTGAGCGTTGTTCGGCAAACGTCATGATGCAACCATCTGACCACATGGAACCGCGCGAAAAGACAACCCGATCCATCGTCTTCCTCCTCACTCCAGTGACTTGGTTAATATCGTATGACTCACGTCTTTCACAAACAAATGAATCCGACTTCAATCACACTTCGCAAACCGGCCGTCGAGCGACGCGCAGGCCGTTGACCATCCCGTCCACACGCTGATGCGGCTACTTAGCGCGCGGCAAGTGCCCGCGAGATGCGGTCGATCGCCAGGTCCACCGTTTGCCGCGAACAGCCCAGATTTGCCCGCATGAAACCGTGCCCCTCCGCGCCAAATTTGGGTCCCTTGTCGAGCCACACCTGCGCCTTGACAAGCATGAAGTCCTCCAGCGCTTCGGGTGTCATTCCCAGCGCGCGGCAGTCCATCCATGCGAGGTAGAGCGAATCCATTTCAATCACGCTCACACCCGCATCGAGCGCGTTGATCCGATGGGCGAAGTGCTTCTGGTTCTGCGAAACGTAGGCGACGAGCGCTTCAACCCACTCCGCTCCATGCGTGAAAGCGGCTTCGGTCGCGACCATTCCCAGCAGATTGATGCGCGTGTTGTGGTTTCGGTCAATCGTCCGTACGACTTCGTCACGCTTGATCTTGTCGGCGATGAACATGTTTCCGCATTGCAGTCCCGCCAGATTGAACGTCTTGCTGGCAGAGGTGCACGTGATGCTGTTGTGCGCGAATCGCGCATCGAGCGATGCAAACGGCGTATGTTTCCTTCCTGCCGCAAGCACGAAATCGCAATGAATCTCGTCGGCCAGTACGAGCACACCATGCTTCAGGCAGATTTCGCCCATGGTGCGCAGTTCATCACCTGTCCACACATTACCCGTGGGATTGTGCGGGTTCGAGAGGATGAAAACCTTGGTGTTGTCGCGAATCGCGTCCTCGAACACCTTTGCATCGAAGCGGTATCGCACTCCATCGAACTGCAGCGGCGCCGCGGCGACGTGGCGACCATTGATCACGACGTCATTGTGAAAGTGGACGTAGACCGGCGGCTGGATCAACACCGAATCGCCAGGCTGCGAGAAGGCCTGCACGACGATCTTGATCGCCGCAACGACGCTCGCGACGGGCACGACCCACTCCGGGCGGACGTCCCAACCGAAGCGCTTGTGCTGCCATCCGGTCACCGCATCGAGGTATCCCTGCGTCGGCCCTGCGGGATAGCCGTAGACACCGTGCGACACCGCTTCGTACAACGCTTCGTTCACGGCAGGCGGCGACTTGAAATCCATGTCCGCGACCCACATCGGCAATGGCCTGGCGCGTGCCTGCTCAGCGCTCATGAAAGCAGCCGGGTCGCCCCACTTCATTGAATTGCTTCGACTGCGGTCCACAACGGTATCGAAGTCGAATCGAGGCTTGTCAGCCGGGAACATGTTCGTAACTTGAGTCATAACGTTCAACCTCACTCGGTCTTGCCTGAGCTGAAACTGCGCGGCGGAATCAGTAGCCCATCGCCTTGAGAACGGGCGACAAGCTCACGACGACACCCAACAAAAACACGAAAAACACGCGGCTAGACCGGTACTTTTCAAGCGCGGGCACCTTGTACACGAGTACGCAGGGAATGATGAACGACGCAATCCCGTAGATCGGAGATGCGAGCTGTTGCAACAGCAGAATCGAGAAGCGCGTCTGCACCCATAACCACAAGCTGAGCACGATGAATACGCACACGTAGACAGATACCACGCGGGAATCGATACGCTCTTGCGGAACGAAGCGCGTGATGATGTTCATCACCACACCTTTAATCGATTCCTCGAACCCGAGGTAGATCCCGAGAAACGCAGTGAGAATGGCGAACACGTTGAGCGCGGTTGTCATGTACAGCACACCGTTCCCGGGCATGACGCTACCCGCCAACGCCAGGGCCGAAATGTTCTGCGCTTTGGCCGAAAGCGCCTGTTCGTGCGAAATCGAAAACGAAAATGACGTAGCAAAGAAGAGCACCGCGACAACGAGTACCGCGTATGCAATACGGCTGGCTCGAATGGCTCGGTACGTCGCAACTCGCGGATCGTTCTCTACCCTGCGAAACGCAACGTTCATCGGGCTGAGGATCTGCACGAACAGGATGGAAAACAGCGTGAACGGAACGGTCAGGATGGTGTCGGCGACGAAGCGCTTGAGCTCGGGCAAGGGCGGCAAATTCGCCCGCATATCCCAATGGGGAATCATCACAATGCCGAGCAGAACGATCACGCCGAGCTTGAAGATCACCAGTGGGCCCGATACCTTGAAGATCAGCCTCTCGCCCTGTGCCGCGATCAGCACCAACCCGCTCAGGATGGCCAGCGAGAACAGCGGGCTGTCGGAAAGCAATCCCGTCGTTACGCCGAAGCTTTGCAGGTATTTGGCCGTGTCGAAGGTGACTGCCAGCGAGTACGTGAGCATGCCTTTGACGAGCATGAGGAAATACACTATGGCGAGGACGATGCCCCAGTTCTTGCCGAAGTACTGCGAGATGATTCCCGCATAGTTCTCGCATTCGTCGCTTTCGGACAGGGTCTGCAAGTAGAGCTTCTGCATCATGTACAACGCCGGGTATGCGAGCGTCACCGAGGCAGCAAACACCCACACGCCGACAATTCCGATCTGTACCGGAAGAAAGACGATGCCGGCGCCAATCGCCATGCCGATGCAAAGGATGACCCATCCCATGTCATATCGGGTGAACGGTATCCTGGTCGGAGATTCGACGGACAATCCCAAATCAGCTAGCGCACTCAATGTTGTCTCCTTTGTTTGTGAGCGGTGCAACGCGTGCAATTTCATGTACAGCGTCGACCCGTTCAGTATTTCTTATTATTTTATGAAGCAGGCTTCGGACGCCTGGAGTGGAACCCGGCTAAGCGCCGTTTTGTTCCGGCAACCGAATTGCCAGCATTTCGCCGACGGCGCATGTGACGCCATTTGCAGTCAACGTCAAGTCGATCCATGCCTTTCGCCCTTCCAGCGATCGAAGCTTGCCGGTCACGACGAGTTCGATTCCGAGCGGAGTCGGCTGCCTGAAGTCGACCTTCAGCGAGGCCGTCACGAAACGAATCGGCTGTGGACCGTCGCCGATCTCACGCCCTTCTCTCTGACAGGCAAATGCGGCGGCCGACGCAGCGCCGTGGCAGTCGAGCAGCGACGCAATCATCCCGCCGTAAACGTGATCGGGAACACCCCCGCTGTATCGGGCTTCAGGCGTGAACCTGGCGACTGTCTGGTCACCCACGAGGTGGCTCTTCAGGTGATGACCGTGCTGGTTTTGAGGTCCGCAACCATAGCAATGAGCAAACTCCGGGGAGTACAAGTCCTGTATTGCGCATGTCGACATCTGGCGCCTCCATTTTTTGAATTTGAGCCTCCAACAGCGACCCGGAACCCATTGACGGGAGCCGCTGTTGGCTGCTTTCCGATCTTGAAGTTATCGTATGTTTCATCACATTCATGAACAATTGAATTTGACCTCAAGTCATCCGATTGAACACAAACTCGGTAATTGCGCATCGCTGCTGCCTCCCCCGGGTCTGTGGAAAGCGTGCTTCGTCACCGACCGACAGCCCTGCCGATCGCTGCCGGTCTCATCCAGCTCCGGTACATTCGTTCGATCATTGCACTGGTGAAGTACATGCATCGCCGTCCATCTTGCAAGTGAACCAGTCCGGAAATAGGATTCATGTATTCGAAAATTACTTGAAGGCAAGCTCAATGACGCGTCGACCCGGCATGACCACCCCCACCCTCAGGCAGCTCGAGCTTCTGCTGGCCCTCACTTCGTCTGATGGAATAGCCGGTGCCGGAGCGAAGCTCGGCATGTCGCCGTCAGCTACCAGTCACGCATTGCGCGCACTTGAGACGGCACTTGGTACAGAACTGATCGACCGGAATGCCTCTGGCGTCGCACTGACCTATACCGGGGAACATGTCCTTCCCCATGTACGCGATGTCTTTGCGTCCCTGCAGCTGGTTCAGGCGACGGCGCTCGCCGGTGCCGAGCTGAAGACGGGCTTGCTACGCCTCGGTTCGTTCGGTGCGAGCGCCACGATCAGGGTTCTTCCGGCGCTGATAGAACGCTTCAAGGCCCGATATCCCGGTGTCGACGTCATGGTGACGGAGAAGCCGGACGAACAAACGTTACGAGATTTGATCGAGCGGCGGCTCGAACTCGCCGCAGTCACGCTTCCGAAGTCAGACTTCGATTCGCAAACGCTTGCCGTTGATGAACTCGTAGCAGTCTTACCGTCCAACCATCGTCTGGCCAAGCTGGAGGTCGTACCGCTCAAGGAACTGACAGCGGACCCTTTCATCCTGACTCGTGCCGGTTCACAGGCGCTGGTGACGAAGCTGTTCGCGAGGAACAACCTCCATCCGCGAGTGGCTTACGAACTTCTTCAGTTGATGTCGATACTCGAACTGGTCGCGAGAGGCAAGGGAGTCTCCGTCCTCGCAAAACTCGCGCTTCCGGACCGGTACGACGGCACAGTTTTCCGTCCTATTTCGCCGAGCACTTCGCGGCGTATCGGTCTGGTATGCCTGAACGAGAACCGCCTTTCTCCAGTTGCTCGTGCGTTTTGGCAAGAAACACGTCGGCATCAAACGAGCCTCAAGCCTACGACTCGCTGATCATTCGGCAGAGGGAAGGAGCGGCGCAGAGCAAGCTTGATGATTGAAATCAGATTCAATTGCTCGTGACGATTGCTGAGAGGAGAATCATCTCTAAACGCCCAACGCCGTGTCATGATGCCAAATACAAGGCTTACCGAAGAGCACTTGGGTGACCGTGACAACATCCAACATCCGGAGACATCTGATGCCTGTTTCATCCCCTCGCTTCGGGCGCTTCGTCCGCGACTTTACCCGGCTTGTTGACACCTTCTCCGGCGACGAGCACCAAATCTTGAGCACGGGGCGAGAGCTCCTTCAGGACATCGTCCGCAACGATGACTGGCTTCCCGACGAATACGCGCAGCCGCATCCTCAGTACTATCAGCAGTACCTGCTCCATGCGGATCCGGCCAACCGCTTCTCGGTGGTCAGTTTCGTTTGGGGGCCTGGCCAGCAGACCCCGATCCACAATCATACGGTCTGGGCACTGATCGGCATGCTGCGAGGCGGAGAGCGTGCCGAATCATACGAGCTGGGTCTGCCAAACTGTCCTATGCGATCACGTGGCGTGGACTATCTCGAGCCAGGCATCGTCGAAAGCATTTCTCCGCGCACGGGCGATATTCATCGGGTCTCCAACATGTATGAGGATCGCGTCTCGATCAGCGTCCATATCTATGGTGGAAACATCGGAAGGATTTCGCGTTACGTCTTCGATCCCGAAACGAGTGCGCTCAAACCCTTCGTTTCCGGTTACTCCAACGAAAGCGAGCTTTCACGACAAGACGTAAGTCATTCGTGAGTGACTGACGCGGCCATCGCGGGTTCGTACTTCAGACAGAAATCCAGGATCTGCCTCCGATCGCCCCACGCAGTCCACATCTCGCAGATTTTCGATGCGAGGTGTGGAGAGCATGTTTTTGACGCTAGGCGGACCGATCACGCTCACCGATGCCATAAATGCGGGCTCGTCGTTCGGCCGTCGCCCATGCAAGACACCGCAAACGACAAAGGTATGGCAGGTTGCGGTACTGAGGCATGCCAAGATTGCTCCTGTCGTGGAGTCAAGTCACCACGGAATATGGCCACCGTCGTCGGAAAAGGTTCCGGTCGTTCCACGCGCGTCAAGGAGCGCCAAGCGGACCGGCTCTCGTGCTGCATCCTCAACCGATCCCGCCCCTGCAGCAAAGTTGCTCAGATCCGTTGCGGTAAAGCCCGGACATGCTGCGTTGACCTTGATGCCCGTCCCTTCCAGCTCGATCGCAAACGCTTGAGTGATCGCGTTGAGCGCAGTCTTCGACGCATGGTACACCCCGACCTGGCTTCGAAATGGGTTTGATGGATCGTCCTTCAATCCAAACGAGCCAGTAGCGCTCGATATGTTGACGATACGTCCAGCCGGTGATTTGCGAAGAAGTGGCAGCATCGCCTGCGTTACCGCGACAACCCCAAACACGTTTGTCTCAAACACGATACGCAGATCGTCGGCAGCGATGCGGCTTAACCTGCCCGACTGAATAACGTCATCCAGATGAGTCCCCGGCTTCGCAGGGTTCGAGATCCCTGCGTTATTGACCAGCACGTCAAGACGTCCGAGCGTCTCGTCAATTTGCTTGGCAGCTGCGGAAATTGACAGGATTCAAGGTGCTTGTCGGAGCCTTTCGATGCCAGATCCTTGGCGATCTGAAGACCGATCCCTTTGTTTGCGCCCGTAACGAGTGCGACAGGTTTGCAATGCATGTTTGCTCCCTTCGAAACGATTATCGGTATCGACGAGCGCGGCCACAACCATAACCGGAACGCCGATCCGGTTACAGACTATACGGAACATCGTTCCGGTTATCAAGGCGATAATTGCGTGTCAGAGCAGCCAGCCATTGAAACGCATAGCAACATGTCTATATGCTCGGCGCTACCGATACCGCCCTACCGGCTACCGGACAGCATCCGACACTGTTGAAGTCAACGCCCGTATGCGAGATCACCGACGAAGAAGAGATTTCCAGGAGTTGCTCAAACATTGGGATGAAGTGAGCGCGATAGCCTGTTCACAGAGTGAAGGGATGGTTCGACGCGGAATTTGCATTTTCTAGTTCGCTGTGCCTTGGCCTATCGCCCCCACCTATAACTCTCGCCATAGCCGTTTCACAGGAGCACCCTACAAGTCAGCCTGCGCGGTAGCGCAAGCCGTCCATGAACATTCCGACCATGCGTTGCGGATCAGTAGGTTCGCCACAATGAGACGGAACACACAGCATCGCAACAGCATGGAGAAGTTCGCTCGCCTTCACACCGGCACGAACTTCCCCGGCTTCTGCCGCGGCATCCAGTAAGTCTTGAACGGCTGGCCGCAATCGCTCGTAGAAATGCGCCGGCAAACCCTTGAGGGCGGGATCGCCCGAATTCAGTGCCTCTGCAAGTCCACGATGGGTGTCGATGAATTTGACGTAATGCTCGACCCATCGCGCAAGCGCATCGGCGGGCGGGTAGCCGGCTATCAACACGGACACCGTATCAACGCACCCGTCGACCTCTTTGCGAAACACCGCAACGACGAGGTCGGCACGCGTTGGAAAATGGCGATAGAGCGTGCCGACACCGACCCCTGCACGCTCGGCGATCTCGCGCACGGATACATCGACGCCCGAACGGCTGAAGCTCTTCGCGGCAGTGCGAAGAATGGCGTCGATATTCCGCTGCGCATCGGCCCGCACGTGACGTCGCGCGTCCACGGTCGTCAGAGCACTCTTCAATCTCTTTTCGTTGTCTGCCAATTCTGCCTCTTGATAAACGGAGCGATGTTCCGTATATTACAAACGGAACTATGTTCCACATATAGCGCAAATGCGCGACTTTGTCTATTTTCGTTCGGAGATTGAGTATGCATGACACTCCCGTTGCCCTCATTACCGGAGCCAACAAGGGAATCGGCCTGCAGATCGCCAAGGATCTTGCCAAGAACGGCTTCACTGTTTTACTCGGCTCGCGCCAGCTTGAGGCAGGCGAAGCCGTTGTCAAGAGCGTCGGCACCAATGCGGACGTGGTTCAACTCGACGTTACCGACCCGGAGTCCATCGCAGTAGCGGCACGATATATCCGTCAAACGTATGGACGGCTCGATGTTCTCGTGAACAATGCGGGAATCTCTCACGCCGGTCCGTCAACCCGGACGCCTGAACAAATGATGGGGGAAACGTATCTATCGGTCGTCGATATGGACGAATTGCGAGCGGTATACGAAACCAACGTCTTCGGCGTCATCGCTGTCACACAGGTCATGTTGCCGCTACTTCGCGAAGCGCCCGAAGGCAAAATTGTCAACATATCGAGCATCACCGGCTCGTTGACGCAAAATGCAGATCCTTCGAACCCGTTCCGCCGCTATGCCGGAACCTACTCTTCATCGAAAACGGCTCTGAATGCGGTCACACAGGCGTTCGCAATCGAGCTTCAGGACACCAACATCAAGGTAAATGCCGTATGCCCGGGGTTCACGGCCACCGACAACAATAAATTCATCGGGCCCGGTACAGTCGAGGAAGCTGCGCGTGAGCCCGTCCGACTGATTTTGCTTGGCCGTGATTGTCCGATGGGCGGCTTCACAAACGTCGAGGGTCCGCTCCCGTGGTGAACTGCCGGCCCGGCCGACGCTGAAGGATGCAACGTCCGGTGAACATGAACCTGCGTACGTATGCTGGGCCGGAGGGTCGATTCTGCTCTGCAGACGTGTACGAATTCGTGAAGAACGACGACGGCAGCGACCGCCTCGTGATCAACGCGCAGAACTGCGTGCACTGCAAGAGCTGCGACATCAAGGACCCGACGCAGAACATCGCGTGGGTCACACCCGAAGGCGGCGGCGGGCCGAATTATCCAGGCATGTGACGTTGAGTTCGCTCAATTTTATGCAGACGATTCGCTCTCGGAGACCTTGAATACCGAGACAGCATCGCTCAGATTCATTGCCTGCTCTTCCAGCGAATGTGCCGCTGCTGCTGCCTGCTCGACGAGAGCCGCATTCTGCTGTGTGACCGTATCCATCTGCACGACGGCCTGATTGACCTGTTCGATCCCGCAGCTCTGCTCGTCCGAAGCAGCAGCGATCTCGCCGACGATTTCGGACACCTGCTTAATCGCCTGCTTGACTTGCCCCATCGTCCCGCCGACGTCCGTCGCCTGCTTCGCACCGTCCTGGATCATGGCAACGGACGTGCTGATCAGTTCCTTGATTTCTTTCGCAGCTGAAGCAGAGCGCTGTGCCAGACTGCGCACTTCGCTCGCAACCACAGCGAAGCCGCGCCCCTGCTCGCCAGCGCGGGCAGCCTCGACGGCAGCGTTAAGTGCAAGGATGTTCGTCTGGAAGGCAATGCTCTCGATAGTTCCGGTGATTTCCGAAATCTTGGTCGAACTGTCACGGATCTCACCGATAGTCTGAACCATACTTTGCACGGCATCGTTGCCCATATCGGCCACGTCGGTCGCACGCATTGCCAGTGCGTTGGCCTGGCGTGCGTTATCTGCATTCTGCTTCACTGTTTCAGTGAGTTGCGTCATGCTGGAAGCAGTTTCTTCGAGCGAGGCCGCCTGTTCCTCGGTTCGACTGGAAAGATCGATATTGCCCGCCGCGATCTGAGACGTGCCGTCTTTTACCGCCTGACACCCGGATCGAACCTTCTCGATAATGGAGAGGAGCGACAGTTGCATCTGCTGAATCGCATGCAGCAACCGCCCCGTTTCATCCATGCCATATGTTCTGACCGCCCTATCGAGATGGCCATTTGCTACCATCTCCGCGGCTTGCACCGCTTGGGCTAGCGGATCGCGGATATTTCGTGCCAGCCATCGCCCTGCAAATACGGCTGCGACCACTGCACCGGTTGATGCAAGCAGCATGCTGATCGAAATCGTGAACCCGAACGCATCGAGTTCGGCTTGCCGTTTGATCACCTGCGCTGTTTCGTACTGTTCCAGCCTCGCAATTGACCCTACAAGCGCGTCGGTGCCCAAATATGAGCCAAAACTTTCCGTAAGTTCGGAGAGGTCACTGATGTTCGAACTGTATGCATCGACCTTGGCTCGCATCGCGAAGAGCGGATCGACCACCTTGCGTTTCCATGCGTTGTAGTTGGCGATGCTATCGTCAACCAGCCTGTCGCGCGCACCATCCCCTTCCAGCGCCTTGATGTCGAGTAGTCTTCGCCTGAAGTCGTTGATGTGTTCTGTTTTCCACTTTTTGTGACCGGGTTGGCCGTTCAAGTTGTTCGCAAGCACTGCCCAGATGATATTGAGATAGTCGGTGTCGCCGTCCTTGATCAGTTTCAGCGCCTGTTCGGACAATGCAACCTGCTTTTCCTTCTCGGCAATCGCCTGGACGCTGTAGAAACAGACACCCGAACTGGTCAGGAACATGAGAATTAAGCTCGCAAACGCAATGGTGAGCTTCATCCCGATTGATAGATCGCCGGTCTTCTTCATTTGTCGTCCTCGCCCCGTTGGTATGCCATATTACGGCGCGTAACGACACTACTTTAGCCCCACATGGTTCCGGACGACCAATATTCACAAACCTAATTGTGATTGTGTCCGCATAGAAACGCTGAAGTGGCTGTCGCAGTTTGCGCCGGACATGAAGGGGCCCCGATCCGGACGCGCGCCGGCTGCGTTTTCTGGTCGTTCGCCACGTCCCCAGACACTGTCGGAACCAAGGCAATGCTCCCTTGATGCAATGGCGGAAACGCCCGTTGGCGTTCACCCAGAGTCGACGCGCGCGAACCTGTAGCGGGTCAAAACTCGGTAATCGCCAACAGGAAACGCCTACCACTTCCACACGAGGGCTTTCATGGCACGACGAGGACAGCGACGGCAGCCGCCACCCCGGCACCAGCAAATGCGTAAAAGTTCCAAGGCAACGGCGCCCCGGCTTGCGCGAGCCATCCGCCGATCAACGGCCCCGCGATCGCACCGAACCGGCCGATTCCCAGCGCCCACCCGATCCCGGTCGCCCGGTTGTGCGGCGGGTAATACCGCGTGATGAATGCGCCGAGCAGCATGGTATTGCCGATCGTGCCGACTCCGGCGATGCCGACGAGCACATAGGTCTGCACCGTGCCGTGAGCGAACGGCAGCGCGCACAGGCTCGCAGCCGCCAGCAGATAGAGCACGCTGACGACCGGCCGCGAACCCAGGCGGTCGGCCACCACCCCGCCGGCGAGCGAACCCAGCGCCGCGGTCGCATTGAGCATGACGAGCAACCCGAGGCTCGACCCGAGCGCGAAACCGGACTTTCGCATCAATTGCGGCAGCCACGTGCTCAATCCATAGAGCAGCAGCAGGCCCATGAACATCGCGACCCAGAACGCGAGAGTTGCGCGTAGCGTCGACGCTTCGAACAATGACCGGACCGGCGCGGCCGCTTCTCGATCGCCGGCGATGCGATCGTGCATTGCCCGCTCGTCGGACTGCCCGTTCGCCAGAGCATCGAGTGCCGGATGTCGAATCGCCAGCGTTCGTGCGAGCACTCGCGCGTCGCCCACCCGATTCCTGGCCAGCAGAAAATCCAGCGATTCAGGCACATAGCGCGCCGCCAGCAGCACGATGAGCAGCGGCGTGGCACCAAGCCCGAACAGCAGCCGCCAGCCGTACAATGGCAGCCAGTTCATCGCGAGCAGCGCAACCAGGATGCCGCCAACTGAATATCCGGTGTAGATCAACGCATAGTTGAACGATCGACGCCCGGGTGGCGAATACTCGACGGTAAGCGCCGCCGCGGTCGGCACCACGCCGCCGAGCCCCAGCCCGCCGACGACGCGCGCAACGACGAACCACATCGGCGTGGGCGCGAGCGCGGCGGCGGCCATCATCGCGGAAAACAACGTCACGCTGCCGAGCAGCATCCGGCGCCTGCCGATGAGGTCGCTCAACGTACCGGCGCCCATCGCGCCGAGCATCATGCCCACGAGCGAGCAACTGGCAATCGCGCCGAGCTGGAACGGCGACAACGACCAGTCGGTGCCGTGTGTGAGCATCGGGAGCACGGCGCCATAGATCGCGACGTCGTAACCTTCAGCGAGGATCATCGCGAGGCAGATCGACACGACGCTCCGTGTCACCCGGGCAGGTATCGCGATGCCTGCAACCTCGCCTGCATTGAAGACCGTGTGCCCGGTGCGATCGCGCGTGAGCTCGGCGTTTCTGGACGACCACGTATTCATGTCAGCATGCCCCTTTTTCAGTCAAACGAACCGACGATCAGACCGCCATGCACAGGTACTTGATGACCAGGTAATCGTCGATGCCGTAGTGCGATCCTTCGCGGCCGAGCCCCGATTGCTTGACACCGCCGAACGGCGCGACCTCGTTCGAGATGAGCCCCGTATTGATGCCGACCATCCCGTATTCGAGCTGCTCGGCCACCCGCCACACGCGCCCGATATCGCGGCTGTAGAAGTATGCGGCAAGCCCGAATTCGGTGTCGTTGGCGAGCTTCACGACCTCGTCGTCGCTCGAGAAGCGGAACAGCGGCGCGAGCGGCCCGAACGTCTCTTCTCGCGCGACGTCCATCTGCGCAGTGGCATTCAGAAGCACGGTCGGTTCGAAGAACCCGTGTCCGAGCGCATGTCGCTTGCCACCTGTGGCGAGCGTCGCACCCTTGGCGAGTGCGTCTACGATATGTGCCTCGACCTTGCCTAGCGCCGCGTCGTTGATCAGCGGCCCGAGGGTCACGCCGCCTTCGGTGCCGTGCCCGACCTTCAGGCCCTGCACCGCAGCCACCAGCTTCGCGGCGAACGCGTCGTACACGCGGTCGTGTACGTAGAAGCGATTGGTGCACACGCACGTCTGTCCGTTGTTGCGGTACTTGGACGCGATCGCTCCTTCGACGGCGGCATCAAGATCGGCATCGTCGAACACGATGAACGGCGCGTTCCCGCCGAGCTCGAGCGTCACCTTCTTCACGGTGGGCGCGCTTTGCGCCATCAGCAGCCTCCCCACACCGGTCGATCCGGTAAACGACAGCTTGCGCACCACGGGACTGCTTGTCATCACGCCGCCGATCGCCTTCGGGTCGCCGGTAATGATGTTGAGCACGCCGTTCGGCACCCCCGCGCGCTCGGCAAGCACCGCGAGTGCAAGCGCCGAAAACGGCGTGGCTTCGGCCGGCTTGACGACGATCGGGCAGCCGGCCGCAAGTGCTGGCCCAACCTTACGCGTGATCATCGCGTTCGGGAAATTCCACGGCGTGATCGCCGCGCATACGCCGATCGGCTCCTTGACGACCACGAGGCGCTTATCGGACGCGGGCGTCGCGAGCGTTTCGCCGGCCACGCGCTTGCCCTCTTCCGCGAACCATTCGATGAACGACGCGCCGTAGACGATTTCACCCTTCGCTTCGGCCAGTGGCTTGCCCTGCTCGGCAGTGAGGATCAGCGCGAGATCATCGGCGTTTTCGATCATGAGCTCGTACCAGCGGCGCAGGACGCGCGCGCGCTCCTTCGCCGTCTTCGCACGCCACGTCGGCCATGCGGCATTCGCGGCGTCGATCGCGCGCGACGTCTCCGCCGCCCCCATCGACGGCACGCTGCCGAGCGTTGCGCCCGTCGCCGGGTCGAGCACGTCGAAGCGCCCGCCCGAGTCGGCGTCGCACCATTGCCCGTCCACAAAAGCCTGCTGACGCAAGAGCGCCGGATCCTTCAACAGCGTGTTCAATTTCACGATCGTTCCTTCCGGGATAAAAATGCATGAGGCGACCCGAGTACGACTCGGGCCGCGAATACAGTGAATGTCGAATTGCGGCCGGCAGTGACTCCGCGGCGTCTCTATCCGGCCTGCCGCCAGGAAGCGCTCTCGTGACCATGGGTCAGCAGCTTGCGCGCGATCTCGGCCACCCTGGCCACATGCGCGACGGCTGCGTTGCGCGCCGCCACCCCGTTGCCGGCCGCGATGCCCGCGAGAATCGCGTGCATCTCCTCGACCGCCTGGTGCCCGCGATCGTCGGACGCAATCGTCAGCGCACGCAACCGGTTGATCCGCGCGATTAGCGTCTGCACGATCTCCCACGCGACGTGCTTTCTTCCGGCGTTGAACATGCGCTCGTAGAACGCCGACGTGAGCGCCTTCACCGCCTGATGGTCCTGTGCGTCGAACGCTTGGCGGATCTGGTCGATATACGCGGCCAGCTCGGCGACGAGCAATTCGTCCGCATGCTGCGCACAGGCCATCGCGGCCTCGCCTTCCAGCAACGCGCGTATTTCGTAGATCTCGGCGGCCGTGTCGAAATCGAGAACCGCGACGATCGGCCCCTGGTTCGGTATCGAGTCGACGAGGCCTTCCGTTTCCAGATGCCGCAGGACCTCTCGCACGACGGTTCGGCTCACGCCCAGGATCTCGCAAAGCGAGCGCTCGACCAGCCGCTCGCCCGGCTGGAAATGCGCGTCCAGGATCGCGGTACGCATCTTCTCGAGCGCAAGCTCGCGCAGCGTCGCGGTGGGCCGCTGGACTTTCAGGGACGGCAGTGCGGGATTCATGGCTGCCGCCGTCAGGCCTGCGCGAACAGGCGCACGTCGCGTGCGTCCCAGTCGACGAGTGCCTGCGCACCGATCACGATGCCGTTGTCGTGCCGATGGGCGGCCGGCATGCGGATCGAGATTTCCTGCTGCCACGGGGTCGCGACCGCGTAGTGCATCGCATCGCCGAGATAGGTAACGTCGCGCACGGTCACGGGCAGGCCCGCGGTGCCGTTCGAACCGTTCGACCCGCCGGCGCGTTGCAGCGAGCTGATGCGCATCTGTTCCGGGCGGATCATCAGCGCGCCTTCGTCGCCGGTGGCGAGCGTCGGGTGGAACAGGTCGGACGGCATTTCGAGGCCGTTGGGCAACACGCCGCCGATACGGCCGTCGCCGTGCTTCGTCACCTTGACCGGCAGGAAATTCGAATTGCCGATGAAGCTCGCGACAAAACGCGACGCCGGATTCGCATAAAGCTCCTCGCCGGTGCCGACCTGCTCGATGCGCCCCTGGTTGAACACGGCGATGCGGTCGGACAGGCGCAGCGCCTCTTCCTGGTCGTGCGTGACGTACAGGATCGTCACGCCGGTTTCCTGGTGAATGCGGCGCAATTCCAGCTGGATTTCCTCGCGCAGCTTCTTGTCGAGCGCGGAGAGCGGCTCGTCCATCAGCAGCACCGGCGGATCGTAAGCCAGCGCACGCGCGATGGCGACGCGCTGCTGTTGCCCGCCCGAGAGCTGCGCGGGCATGCGGTCGCGGCATTCGGACAGGTGCACGAGTTTCAGCATTTGCTCGACCTTCGCGCGCACTTCGGCATCGGGCCGGCGGCGCACGCGCAGCGGGAACGCGACGTTCTCGCCGACAGTCAGGTGCGGGAACAGCGTGTAGCGCTGAAACACCATGCCGATGTTGCGCTGGTTCGGCGCGACCGACAGCAGCGGCTTGCCGTCGAGCAGCACGCGGCCGTCGGTCGGCTCCTGGAAGCCCGCGACGATATAGAGCGTCGTGCTCTTGCCCGAACCCGACGGCCCGAGGAAGGTCATGAATTCGCCCTTCCGAATGTCGAGCGACACCTGGTCGATCGCGACGACGTCGCCGTAGGTCTTGCGCAGGCGCTGGATTTGCAGGAATGCAGTCATGGCGTGTTACCTCAGTTAGCGCGTGCGCGGCGCACTAGGGCGCCCGCCAGCATCAATACGGTTGTCAGTGCGACGAGCAGCGACGACGCGGCCGCGACGACGGGTGTCAGGTCTTGCCGCAATGTCGCCCAGATCCGCACGGGCAGCGTTTGCAGCGTCGGGCTCGACATGAAGATCGACACCACGACTTCGTCCCACGACGCGAGGAACGCGAAGATCGCGGCGGCGAACAACCCGAGTCGGATCGCGGGAAGCGTGACGCGCAGCTTCACGGTGAGCGGCGACGCGCCGCAGATCAGCGCGGCGTCTTCGAGCGCGGTGTCGAAGCTCACGAGCGAGTTGCTGATCGAGATGATCGAAAACGGCAGCGCGATGATCAGGTGGCCGATCACGAAGCCTGTCATCGTCCCGTTCAGGCCGATGCGCAGGAAGAACGCATAGAGCGCGACGGCGAGCACGACGACGGGCAGCACCATCGGCGTCAGGAAGAAGCCCCGCACGGCCTCGCGGCCGCGAAACTTGCCGCGCACGAGCGCCAGCGACGCGAGAAACCCGATCGCGACCGACAGCGCCGTGACGATCACCGCGAGCTTCGCGCTGGTCATCAACGAGTCGATCCAGCCGGCATCGGTAAACAGCTGCCGGTACCATTCGAGCGTCCAGCCCGGCGGCGGGAAGATGAGCCACTGCGAATCGCCGAACGACAGCGCGACAATGAAGAAGATCGGCAACAGCAGGAACAACGCAACGGCCGCGCCCACGGCCACGAGGATCCAGCGCAGCGCGCCCAGGCGATCGAAATCGAGCAGCATCTCAGCGACCTCCGGTGGTAGCTTGCGCGCGGTTGGTAAAACGCAGCTGCAACGCATAAAGCGCGAGCGTCACGGCGAGCAGCACGAATGCCGCGGCTCCCGCAAGGCCCCAGTTCAGCAGTTCCTGCACGAGCTGCGCGATGAGTTCCGCGAGCATCATGTAGGACGGGCCGCCCAGCAGCGTCGGGGTGACGAAGTAGCCGAGCGCCATCACGAACACCATCAGCGCGCCCGATGCGACACCGGGCATCGCGAGCGGCACGAGGATGCGCCAGAACGCCTGCCAGCGGCTCGCGCCGCACACGGCGGCGGCGCGCAGCGTCGACGGGTCGATGCCGCGCAGCGTCGCGTGCAGCGGCATCACGAGGAACGGCAGCATGATGTAGGTCATGCCGATGGTCACGCCGGTCAGGTTGTTCACGAGCGCCAGCGGCTCGTGAATCACGCCGATCGCCATCAGCGCGCGGTTGATCGGCCCCGTCCCCTGCAGCAGCACCATCCACGCGAAGGTCCGCGCGAGCAGGTTGGTCCACATCGACAGCAGCAGGATCGCGAACAGCACGGCACTGAGCTTGCGCGGCGCGATCGCGAGCAGCCACGCCATCGGGAAGCCGACCAGCAGCGTGACGAGCGTCACGACCGTCGCGACGAGAAACGTATTGCCGAACACGCGCACGTAGGTCGTCGAGCCGAGCAGTTGCTCATAGTTGTGCAATCCGGGCGTCGGCTCGAGCACGCTGCGCAGCAGCAGCGACAGCACGGGCAGCAGGAAGAAAATCACGAGCAGCAGCATCGCGGGCGTCAGCAGCCGGATGCTGCGCCAGTCGCGCCGCTTGCGCGCGGCCGCCAAGGGCGGATGTGCGACGGTACTCAATACGTTGGGCATGGTGTCTCCTTTGTCGGCCAGGGCCGGCGTTTCAGCGCCCTTCAGCGCCCGCCACCCATGGCCCCATGCAGATGCGTTGCTCGGCCGGCTCGGTCCGATTCGATTCGATTCGATTCGCGATCCTGATCGGAACGCGTGCCGGCACCCTGCTTCCGGGCCTGCTTACTTCGATTGCCACGCGTACCAGCGCTTCGCGATCGCGTCGCGGTTCTCGGCCCAGTACTTCATGTCGAGATTGATCTGCGAGCTCTTGTACTGGTCGGGCAGCGTCTTCGCGATGGCCGGCGGCATCAGCGCGGCCGACTTAACGTTGATCGGCGCATAGCCGGTATCGGCCGCGAATTTCGCCTGGGACTGCGCGCTCGTCGCGGCGGCGAGGAACTTCATCGCCGCGTCGCGATGCTTCGCACCCTTCGGGATCACGAGCATGTCGGCTGCGGTCAGGTTCTGGTTCCACGACATGCCGACCGGCACGCCGGTCTGCGCAAGCGCATGCAGGCGGCCGTTCCAGAACATGCCGACTGGCGCCTCGCCCGACGCGAGCAGCTGCTGCGACTGCGCACCGCCGCTCCACCAGACGATTTCGCCCTTGATCGAATCGAGCTTCTTGAACGCGCGATCGAGATCGAGCGGATACAGCTTGTCGGGTGCGACGCCGTCGGCGAGCAGCGCGATTTCGAGCACGCCCGGCGCCGACCACTTGTAGAACGTGCGCTTGCCCGGGAAGCGCTTGGTATCGAACAGGTCGGCCCAGTTCTGCGGCTGCGCGCCCGTGTACTTCGCCTTGTTGTAGCCAAGCACGAACGAGTAATAGAAGCTGCCCACCGCGGAAGGCGTCGCGAAGCGCGGATCCAGGTCGGCCTTCTTCACCACGCCGTAGTCGATCGGCTCGATCAGGCCGGCCTTCTCCGCTGCGTACGCGAAGTCACCTTCGACGTCGACCACGTCCCAGCTGACATTGCCGCTGTCGACCATCGCCTTGAGCTTGCCGTAGTCGGTCGGCCCGTCCATCAGCACGCTGACGCCGCTCGCCTGCGTGAACGGCTGTGCCCAGTCCTTCTGTTGCGACGACTGGGTCGTGCCGCCCCAGCTCGTGAAGACGATCTGATCCGCGGCCATTGCCGGCACGGCGCACAGCGCGACCAACGGGGCGATACGGACGAGGCGCGATGCTGCGAAACGCGGGATGCTTCTGCTGCTCATGGTCTCTCTCCAGTGAAACGGGTGCGGGTTGCGGCTACCGGGACGGCGGCCATCCGAATACGCGTGTTCAGGCCGGCAGCATCAGCGCGCCGGCTTCTCGATCTTGTCGTTCATCGCCGCGCGACGTTGGCGTCGAGAGCCACCCGCGCGCGGCACGTCGGCTCCAGGCGGCGCCGTCAGTGCGCGAATGCGAGCGGCTGCACCGTGCCGGCTTCCGTGTCGCCGACATAGATGCCGTATGCGTCCTGCCGGCGTTCGCGCACGTAGCGCTCGAGCATCGAACGCACGGCGGTGTCGGTGATTTCGTCCCACGGCACTTGCCAGAGCGGCACGATGCGAATGCTGCTATCGAACCACGGCGATGCGGTCGGAATCACGCGACCGCGGTAATAGATATGGACGCCCGGCTCGCGCTTGCCGGTCGCCTCGAATACGGCAAACAGGAAGTCGAGATGCGCATTGAGGCCGAGCTTCGCGAGCACGCCGCACAGGCTCGCCGCGTCGCTCGCAGGTTCGAGCCGGGTGCCGGTCGGCAAGCGCAGCCCTTCCGGCGTATCGACGAGCACCAGCCCGTCGCGATGTTCGAGGATCGCGCCCACATGGGCACGCTCCCCGGCAGCGGACAACGCGCGACGGAATCCGAGCGTATTGAATGCCTGTTGCTGCGCGGTTGGTCCGGTCATCGACTCAGTCATGGCGTGCTCCCGTAATCACTGCGTTACCCGATGAGATTATGGTATGCCATCTTATGGGCTACAACAATGAACATCGTATTATGGAATACCATGAGTCGAATCCACCGACAAAACGGCATGGAAAAGCGACTGGCAAAACAAAAGGCCGCCGGCGTTGTGCGCCGGCGGCCTTTGATGTGCAGCCCGAACCGCGCGGATCGAAACCCGCGCGCCGGATCCCGTCAGCTTTCGTCGACGGCCTCGTCCTGTTGTGCGAGCGCCGACAACGCCAGCTCGGCCACCCGCTTGATGTGCGCGGCCGATGCGGCCGACGCCGCGTCGCCGTCGCGCCGCTCGATCGCGTCGAGCAGGCGGTTCATCTCGGTATTGGAATCGCCGCCGCGCCCCGGCATCGCAATGGTCAACGCCCGCAGCCGGTTGATGCGCGCGTTGAGCGTCTTGACGACCGTCAGCGACACCTGCTTGCCCGCGGCCTCGAACAGCGCTTCGTAGAAACGCTCGGTGTATTCGAGCACGCGCGGCAGTTCCTGCTTCTCGAACGCGTCTTCGATCGTTGCGCGGATCTCGCGCAGCTGCCGCACGACGTCGGGCGTCGCGCCCGCGGCGCACGCGCGTGCGGCATTGGCCTCGAGCAGGCCACGCAACTCATAGATCTCGCCGACCTGCGCCGGATCGAGCCGCGCGACCACCGGGCCTTGGCGCGACACGGTCTCGACCAGCCCTTCGGTCTCCAGATGCCGCAGCACTTCGCGCACCACCGTGCGGCTCACGCCGAGTTCGTCGCACAGCGTGCGCTCGACGAGCCGCGCGCCGGGGCGGAAATAACCCTGCACGATCGCGCCGCGCAGTTTGTCGAGCGTCAGTTCGCGCAAGGTCTTGGCATTGCGGTCGATTTTGAGGTCTTGCATGGGCGGCACTCTGAAAACGGATGGGCGGCTGGCACCCGGCGATGCGCCGGACACGGACATGGAATGCCATATTATGACTTAACTGCCGGTCGGCTTTCCATACCGCGCCGCCACACGCCGCCGTCCCACGCAATACCAGCCCTCGCGCCCTCAGCCCTCCAGCCCCTCGACGATCGAGACCTGCGCGCGGCAATGCCCATCCCGCTTCGCCTTCGCCGCCTGGTACTCGGGCGAGTGATAGCACGCGAGCGCCGTCTCCATATTCGGGAAGCGGATCACGACGTGGCGCTCGAACGACTCCCCCTCCAGCACCTGCGATGCGCCCCCGCGCGCGAGGAATACCGCGCCGAACTGCTTGAACGCCTGCGGCGCGAGGTCCGTGTAGTCCTTGTACTTCGCGGGGTCCAGCACCTGCACGTGGGCAATCCAGTACGCACTCATTTTTCACCTCCACTGTCGGGAAATTTCGAGACACGGGTTAACACTCATGGCATGCCGTAACATGGTATACCACAATGAATCCCACAATCAACGCACGAAAGGAAAGGTGCCATGAGCCTGATTCGGAAATCCGTCCTCCATGTCGAGACGCTCTACGTGGATGGCGACAAGGTCGCTGCCAAACCGCTGAAGATGATCGGCGCGGTTGCCGTGATCAAGAACCCGTGGGCAGGCCGCGGGTATGTCGAGGACCTGTCGCCGGAGATCCGCGCGCTGGCGCCGCAGTTGAGCGAACACCTGACCAAACTGATCCTCGACGAAGCCGGTTCGGGCGACGCGGTCGAAGCGTTCGGCAAGAGCGCGATCGTCGGCCTCGACGGTGAGATCGAGCATGCGTCCGCGCTGATCCACACGCTGCACTTCGGCAACACGTATCGCACGGCCGTCGGCGCGAAGTCGTACCTCGCGTTCAACAACACGCGCGGCCCGGCCAATGCGCCGCTGCTGATTCCGATGATGGACAAGAACGACGAAGGCCGCCGTTCGCACTACCTGACGCTCCAGTTCTCGATTCCGGACGCCCCGGCCGCCGACGAGCTGGTCATCGCCATCGGCGCCGCCACCGCCGGCCGCCCGCACCACCGCATCGGCGACCGCTACAAAGATCTCGCAGAGCTCGGAAATGACGTCAAGAACCCTGCCGCTGTCAAATAAGCGCGTCGCCCACTATCTCGACCAGGGCGCCGGCGAACCGTTGGTGCTGATTCACGGCGTCGGCATGCAGGCGAGCGCGTGGTATCCGCAGATCGACGACCTGTCGCGCGACTTCCGCGTGATTTCGGTCGACATGCCCGGTCACGGCACGAGCGATGCGCTCGCCACCGACGCCGACCTGCAGCAATTCGTGCAATGGGCGATCGAATTCATCGAGGCGCTGCAGGTCGGCCCCGTCAACCTGGCCGGCCATTCGATGGGCTCGCTGATCGCCGCCGGCGTCGCGGTGACGCGGCCCGACCTGGTCAAGCGCGTGGCAGTCCTGAACGGTGTGTACCGCCGCACCGAGCAGGCGCGCGAAGCCGTGCTGCAACGCGCCGCCGAACTGCGCTCGGGCACCATCGACGTCGATACGCCGCTGCGCCGCTGGTTCAACGCCGAGGAAGCGCAGCAGGTCGCCGCGCGAAAGGTGGAATCGTGGCTGCAGTCCGTCGACCTGGCAGGCTACGCGACCGCGTACACCGCGTTCGCGAAGGGTGACGAGGTGTATGCCGACGGCTGGCACCGGATTACCTGCCCTGCCCTCGTGCTCACCGGATCGGACGACCCGAACTCGACGCCCGAGATGGCCCGGCAGATGGCGCAGGCCGCGCATGACGGCACAGCCGTCGTGATCGAGAACGAGCGCCACATGGTGAACCTGACCGCGCCCGAGGAAGTCAATCGCGCCCTGCGTGCCTGGTTGCAGACCGAGCCACAGGCGGAAACCCTGAAATCGGAAGTGTGACATGAGCCAAGCAACCAGCCAGGAAGCCCCGACCATCAACACCCGGGAGCTGCGCGACGCGTTCGGTGCGTTCATGACCGGCGTGACGATCGTCACCACCGCCCGCGACGACGGCCAGCCGCTCGGCTTCACCGCGAACTCGTTTTCGTCGGTGTCGCTGGACCCCGCGCTGCTGCTCGTCAGCATCGCGAAGACGTCGAGCAATTTCCAGACGTTTTCCACCACCGGCCACTTCGCGATCAACATCCTCGCGGAAGGGCAAAAGGATCTGTCCAACACGTTCGCGCGACCCAGCGACGATCGCTTCGCGAAGGTCGGCTGGCACCTGAGCGCGCATCGCAACCCCCTGATCGACGACGTCAGCGCGTGGTTCGACTGCACGACGCACGCGGTGATCGACGCGGGCGATCACGCGCTCATCGTCGGCAAGGTCGAGGCGTTCCATTCCGCCGGCTACGCAGGGCTCGGCTATTACCGCGGCGGCTATTTCACGCCGGCGAAGCTGTCGGCCGAGGTGATCGCCGGCCCGAAGGTCATCGTGAGCGCGATCATCACGCGCGACGACAAGGTTCTCATGGTTCGGACGACCGACGGCAAGTGGGCGCTGCCGACGAAGGAGATCGGCAACGAAGGCGCGGACAAGGCGCTCGCCGAACTCTTCAGGCAATACCAGCCGGACGCTTCGGCAAGCTTTATTTATTCGGTCTACAACAATACCGAAACGCACTACCAGTACATCTCGTTCCTCTGCAGCGCACCGGACGAAGTGGCGGCCGCCGGCGAATTCGTGAGCCTCGACGACATCGAGGCCGACGCGTTCCAGGACAGCGCCCTCGCCAGCATGCTCGAGCGCTATCGCAAGGAGAGCCAGTTGAAGAGCTACGGCCTCTACTTCGGCGATCACAGCACCGGCACCGTCCGCCCGCTTCTTTCCTGAAAGGTCACATCATGCGTTTTTCGCTTTTCGTTCACATGGAGCGCGTCTCCGACCAGACCAGCCAAAAGCAGCTGTACGACGAAATGGTCGAGCTGTGCCAGATCGCCGATCGCGGCGGCATGCACGCCGTCTGGACCGGCGAGCACCACGGCATGGACTTCACGATCGCGCCGAATCCGTTCATCAACCTCGCCGATCTCGCCAACAAGACGAAGCGCGTGCGGCTCGGCACCGGCACGGTCATCGCACCGTTCTGGCACCCGATCAAGCTCGCCGGCGAAGCCGCGATGACCGACATCATCTCGGGCGGCCGCCTGGAACTGGGCATCGCGCGCGGCGCCTACTCGTTCGAATACGAGCGCCTGATGCCGGGCCTCGACGCGTGGGGCGCGGGCCAGCGCATGCGCGAACTCATCCCGGCCGTGAAGAAGCTGTGGGAAGGCGACTACGCGCACGAAGGCGAGTTCTGGCAATTCCCGTCGACGACGTCGTCGCCGCTGCCGCTGCAGCGCCCGCATCCGCCGATCTGGGTGGCCGCGCGCGATCCGAACAGCCATGAGTTCGCGGTGGCGAACGGCTGCAACGTGCAGGTCACGCCGCTGCACTTCGGCGACGAGGAAGTCGAGAAGCTGGTCGGCCACTTCAACGCCGCGTGCGAGAAGTTCCCCGACGTGCCGCGCCCGCAGATCATGCTGCTGCGCCACACCTACGTGGCGAGCAGCGAGGACGACGCGCAAGTGGCCGCCGACGAAGTGAACGTGTTCTACAACTACTTCGGCGCGTGGTTCAAGAACGAGCGGCCGGTCAGCCGCGGGATGATCAAGCCGCTGAGCCGCGACGAAATCGCCGCGCACCCGTTCTACACGCCGGAAGCGATGCGCAAGAACAACGTGATCGGCACGCCCGCCGAGGTCATCGAGCGTCTGAAGGCATACGAAGCGCTCGGCTTCGACGAGTACTCGTTCTGGATCGATACCGGCATGAGCTTCGAGCGCAAGAAGGCGTCGCTCGAACGGATGATCCGCGACGTGATGCCTGCGTTCCAATAAGGGGACGACGCCATGAACGTGCATTTTCAGCTGTATATCGACGGGCAGTTCGAGCCCGGCGCCGCGACCTTCGGCAGCCTCAATCCGGCAACCGGCGCAGTATGGGCGCAGATGCCGGAAGCGCGGACCGACGAAGTCAATCGTGCGGTGGCGGCAGCCGGCCGTGCGTTGACCGATCCGGCCTGGGCCGGGCTGTCGGCGTCCGCGCGCGGCAAGCTGCTGTACAAACTTGCGGATCTCGTCGAACGGGCCGCGCCGCGACTCGCTGAAATCGAAACGACCGACACCGGCAAGATCATCCGCGAAACGTCGAGCCAGATCGCGTATGTCGCCGAGTATTACCGCTACTACGCGGGTATCGCCGACAAGCTCGAAGGCAGCAGCATCCCCGTCGACAAGCCCGACATGCAGGTGTGGCTCGAGCGGCAGCCCGTCGGCGTGGTCGCCGCGATCGTGCCCTGGAACAGCCAGCTGTTCCTGTCCGCGGTCAAGGTCGGCCCGGCCCTCGCGGCCGGCTGCACGGTGGTGCTGAAGGCATCCGAGGAAGCGCCGGGGCCGTTGCTGGAATTCGCGCGCCTCGTGCACGAGGCCGGATTCCCGCCGGGCGTCGTCAACGTCATTACCGGCTTCGGCCCGGAATGCGGTGCGGTGCTGAGCAGCCATCCTGGCGTGGACAAGGTCGCGTTCACCGGCGGCCCCGAGACCGCGCGCCACATCGTGCGGAACACGGCCAACAACCTCGCGAAGGTGTCGCTGGAACTCGGCGGCAAGTCGCCGTTCATCGTGTTCGCCGATACCGATATCCAGAGCGCGGTGAATGCGCAGGTCGCCGCGATCTTCGCGGCGAGCGGCCAGAGCTGCGTCGCGGGTTCGCGTCTGCTGATCGAGGCGTCCGTCAAGGAGCGGTTCCTTGCGTTGCTGGTCGAGCGTGTGTCGCGCATTCGCGTCGGATCGCCCAACGAGCGGGAAACCGAGTACGGCCCGCTGTGTACCGAGCGGCAGCTTCGCAACATCGAGGCAGTAGTCGCGAGCTCGGTGCGCCAGGGCGCGAAGGTGCTCGCCGGCGGAAAGAAGCTGGAGCGCGACGGGTTCTACTACGCACCGACGATCCTCGACTGCACCGGCGTCGCCCAAACCGACAGCATCACGACCGAACTGTTCGGCCCGGTGCTGTCGATCGATACGTTCGCATCCGAACAGGAAGCGATCGACAAGGCGAACAGCACGGCCTATGGCCTCGCGGCCGGCATCTTTACGACCAATCTCACGCGCGCGCACCGCGTGTCGAAGCGCGTGCGCTCGGGCATCGTCTGGATCAACACCTATCGGGCGGTATCGCCGCTCGTGCCGTTCGGCGGCTTCGGCCTGTCCGGGCACGGCCGTGAAGGCGGCCTGAGCGCCGCGCTCGAATACACGACCACGAAGTCCGTGTGGCTGCGCACGTCGGACGATCCGATCAGCGATCCGTTCGTGATGCGTTGAGCGGCTGCGCGTTAGCCTGCAGTATCAATTCAAGGCTGCGAAAACCATGCATCGCCGCGCGCGTCATCAAACGCGTGCGGTGACGCATGGCCCCGGCAATAAAGATGGAGACAGCATGACAAAGCAGGAAAGCGACGGCGGCGTTCTCGCCATCGAAAGCAACTCGATTGAATATGTTCCGCCGGAGGCGCGGCACGGCAAGCCGGCCGACCTCTTCACCCTGTGGTTCTGCACGAACCTCGCCCCGCTGGCCGTGATCTCCGGCGCGACGTCGGTACTGGTGTTCCACCTCGACCTGATAAGCGCGATCGTCGCGATCGCGGCCGGACAGTTCTTCGGCGCGATCTTTCATGCGCTCACTTCCGCGCAGGGGCCACTGGTCGGCGTGCCGCAGATGATCCAGAGCCGCGCGCAATTCGGCCGCTACGGGTCGCTGCTGGTGGTGGGATTCACCACGCTGATCTATCTCGGCTTCTTCGTGTCGAACATCATTCTTGCGGGCAAGACGCTGCACACGGCGGCGCCCGCGGTGCCCGTGCCGGTCGCGACGGTGATCGGCGCGATGCTCGCAACGCTCGTCGGCGTGATCGGCTGCCACTTCATTCATCGCTTCAACAAGATCGGCGCGTGGTTCATGGGCGGTGCGCTCGCGATCGGCATCGCGCTGATGGCGCCGGGCCTCGACGCGCGGATCTTCGCGCAGGGCCATTTCGACTTCGCGAACTGGTTCGCGATGTTCGGGCTGTGTGCGGTGTGGCAGATCAGCTTCGCCCCCTATACGTCCGACTATTCGCGCTATCTGCCGGCTTCCGCCGGATTCGGGAGGACCTTTGCGTACACGTACTTCGGCACGTCACTGGGGACGATCTTCGCGTTCCTGTTCGGCGTGCTCGCCGTCAGCACCGGCCATTCGTCGGACGCGATGCAGGCGATCCGCGAGCAGACCGGCGCGTTCGGCTACGTGCTGATCTTCCTGTTTCTGGTCAACATCATCGGCCACAACGGGATGAACCTGTATGGCGCGGTGCTGTCGTTCATCACCGCCGCGCAGACGTTCCGGCCGCACTGGGTGCCCGGCCGCAATGTGCGCGTCGTCGTGTCGGCGGTGCTGCTTGTGGCGTCGACCGCGGCTGCACTGTGGGCATCGAGCAATTTCATCTCGATCTTCCTCAACGCGATCTTCGCGCTGCGCATCGTGCTGGCGCCGTGGATCGCGATCAACCTGATCGACTTCTACCTGGTCAACAACCGCCGCTACCGGGTCACGGAAATCATCAGCAGCAGTGGTGGCGTGTACGGGGCGTTCAACGTCAAGGCCATCGCGATCTACGCGCTCGGGATTGCGGTCCAGGTGCCGTTCATGGAGGAGAGCTTCTTCCACGGCGCGTGGGCATCGGTTCTCGGCGGCGCGGACGTGTCGTGGATGGTGGGCCTCGTCGTCACCGCGACGGTCTGCTACCTGTTCGCGTCGAAGGACGGTTCGCGTTCGCGCGGACGGTGCCCGGCGGGCGCCGGGGCTTTGGAATAACGGAGGAAATCACTCATGAACGAAGACGATGCACTGTTTCAAAAGGGTTTGCCGATTCGCCGGGAAGTGCTCGGCCCGGAATACGTCGACGCGTCGATGGAAAAGGCCGATGCCTTCATGATGGCGTTCCAGCGCGCCACCACAGCGTGGGCGTGGGGCTGGGCGTGGGGCGACGAGACTCTCGATCGCAAGACGCGCAGCCTGCTCAATCTCGCGATGCTGACCGCGGCCGGTCATACGAACGAACTCAAGCTTCACGTGAAAGGCGCGCTCAACAACGGCGTGAGCGTCGATGAAATCAAGGCGACGCTGCTGCATGCGACCGCCTATTCGGGCATTCCGAACGGGCTCAGTGCGTTCAAGGCCGCGCATGAGGTACTGGTGGCCGAGGGAGCATTGAAATGAGCGGACCGCTTGAGAATAAGTGAACTTGTCACGTCGACGATCGCAGTCTCCCGAAGCATGCGAAAACCTCCTGAATTCAGGAGGCACCGCGCACTGCTGTCGTCACCGAGAGTGCTGTCACGAAGACCAGTGTCGACTCGCCCACTGCTCCGTTGCAGCATCTGCGGCGGTGGTCACGCTGGGCGTAGACCAAAATAAAGTCGTCACCGTTTGCGAAGCAAAGATGTCACTTCGTCCGTCGTCGTTGACCAAAGAATCCGAAACCCTCGGGAATTCATGAGGTTGCACATCGCGCAATAAAGTTGTTACTGTGCGTGGCATCGCGAAGAGCGGTGTCAACTCCCCCGCGCTCCCGTTGTAGCGTCGGCCATCGCGGTCACTCGTCGATCGAAACCTGAGTTTGAACGCACAATAGTGCAGTAGCGATAAGGTTCCCTATCGCTAGAGCGTCGATCCCGATGCCCCGAACTGCACGCGACAGTGAATGGCGGCTCTGCAGCGACGCGAACGACTCTTAACGACGGTGGATTCAACCCGTCGAGCAACAAGCTTGATGGAATCGTTCAGCCGGTATATCGAAGTTTAGTGTCTTGCGTGGACGTTCGTTGAGCATTGATTCGGCCAACAGGCGCTTGAGCTTGTTGTTCAGTTCCTTCAGGCGCCGCGCTTCGGAGACCGTCATCCCGCCGAACTTCGCTTTCCAGTTGTAGTAGGTCGCTTCCGAGATGCCGTACTTGCGGCACAGCTCCGCCGGCTTCAGGCCAGCCTCAGCTTCCTTCAAGATGCCGATGATTTGTTCTTCGGTGAATCGCTTTTTCATTGCCGTTCCTCTCTGGAACGGACTCTACACCGTCACCGTACTAAAACGCGGGAAGCAGGTCAGACGCGCCCCAATCCACCGCGGGCTGACGGAGGCATATCGTGAAAGACGAGGCAGGCGACTCTGACCTCACAGCGCGGAGGGAGGCCGTCGTTGCGGTCAGCTTGCATGTCCACCATCATTCAATGTGCAAAAAAATGAAGGATCACCTTCTTGTTTTCATTGGGCAAACGTTTGCAATTCCAAAAAAGTGAAATTAAAAAACTCCTTTGCGAGTCGCAAAAATAATTTCCCATTATTCGTAAAACGATGTCTTGAATTGGTTCAGGTGCGCGCATATATAGTGTCCGCCCGTCACCACGAACTCCTGGCCCATGACAGTTGCATCGACCGCAGTCCCAACCTCGCCCGCCACCGGCCCAAGCTCGGCTGCGCTCACTGGACTTGACGACGTCGCTCTTTCCGCGTGGCTGAAACAACAAAAGACCAATAGGAATGAGGTCGTTCTCGTCTACGCTGGAACTACTTGCAAGGTGTACGAGAAGGCTAGTGACCGTGGCGTCCTTCAGTCGGCGGACCCGGAAGGTAAGTCGAAGACTGCCTTCAAGGCGCTGGCGAGGCAGGGGCGTCTCTACTCCGTCGAGATTCCGTCCGCAGAAATGGCTGCTGTGGCGACGGCGAACGCAGCGTGGGCTCCACAAAAGATGTCCGAGGAAGACATCGACGAATTCGTGGAGCGGCGCAAGGTGCACTTGGGACGCGTGGAAGGGCGCGGGGAGGCAATCACCCCGGACACGGCGAATCAGGTTTGGGCTGATGCCGGTGGATGCTGCATGTTCCAGGGTTGCGGACATGATTTGAGCATCGTGCCGTTGTACAACAAGGGGGCACGGATTGCCTATCTGGCACACATCATTGCCTCTGACCCGTGCGGCCCGCGAGGAACCGACGAGGACTCCCACAGGCTTTCCAACGCACCCGAAAACATCATGCTGATGTGCGATGCACATCACCGATTGATTGACAGCTTCGCACCTGATCGTTTCGACGCTCAACGATTGCGCGACATGCGGCGGCACCACACTGCGATGGTCCGGAGCTATCGCGCTGCAATGCGGCACCGCGTAGCGCAGGTAGTGACCATTTTCGGCGACATCGGCGCTACACCAACGCACTTTCCTGATAGCGAGTTCATGGAGGCACTCCTGTCCGAGGAGCTCTCCATGCACCCTGACGTGAAACGGCATCTGGTATATCAGAGCCGTGACGACCGGACAGCTCCTGGTTTCTGGGGAAACTATCTGCGGGAAATGCAGCTACAAATCGGGCTGATGGTGCAATCGCTCAGTCGACCCAGTGCATCCGCGCCAGACGAACTCGCGGTGTTTCCGCTGCATCACTCGGCAACTCTCGTGCTCGCCGGTCGCATCGTCGGCGAGGCGCGCCGGGTTCGGGTGTTTCAGCCTTCGCGCGGGCGCAGGTCGTGGTTGTGGAACCGGGACGCCGAGGCACATCCGGCCGGTACCTTCAAGGTTATCGGGGATACGGACTCGCCGACCGATGAAGTGCTTCTCACGGTCGAACTGACTGCACATCTCGATGAGAGCGCCATTCCGCAGAGCCTCGCCACAGCCGTCGTCAGCGGTGCTATTCCGCGGATTCGACTCACGACTGACACGCCGAATGGTGAGTGCCTCCAGCGGAAAGAGGACCTCGACCAGGTCATACGTATTGCTCGAAATGCCATCAACGACATCCAGGACAAGATGCACGCTCGACGTGTGCACCTCATCGTCGTCGCTCCGGCAAGCGCGGCGTTCAGCATCGGGCAACTCCTGCAGGCGGGGCACCACACCCAATTCACCCTGTATGACCGCGCGAACTGGGAACAACCGTTCGGAGAGGCTTTCACCATCAATGGCCACAGTGTTGTTCCGCCTGCTGGGTCTGACCAAACCCCTATAACGATTCGCTAAAGGAGACATCGCATGGCCTTGACCAAAAACGCAATGCTCGTTGAGCAAGCCATCAAACGCCGCGGTGGTGTTGCGGAGCTAACGAAATCCATGGTTATCGCCATGGACAGCTACGCGGACAGCGTGTTCGATGGCGTCCAACGCTCAGACCTGCCCACGAAAATCATTCGCGAGCGAGAGCCGTTCACGCATGCTTTGAGCCTAATAAACGACCACATCACCGTACGGCAGGAGGAAATCGAAGCTGCTTCCGCCGCCTATGAGGATATTTCCACACGGCTGGTGAACAGGCTCGATTGGCCAAAGAATGCCATCAACATCCATCCGCAAGGCTCCGCAAGTACCAAAACCCTGATTCGCATGCCAGATCGCACAAAGTTCGATATTGATGCGGTCTGCGAAGTCGACATTACCAAGGTACAGGCGCAAGACCCCATGGCATTCTTCGAGGCTATCGGCGAAGCATTGGATGGGCTGGAGGTTGAACCCAAGAAGCGCTGCTGGAAAATCAACTTCAGCGGCAAGCCGTTCTATATTGAGTTCACGCCTTCCGTACCCTTGGAAACGATTGCAGTGTCGCAGCGGGAAGCGTTGCACCTCAAGCCGGCCGAACCTGAGTTCGCAAACACCGCGTTGGCGGTCGTCGACACGCCGCAAAAAAAGTGGAAGACCTCGAATCCAGCCGGAATTCGAAACTGGGTCGAACGTGTTTCTGCTCGGACCATCGTCGCGAACATGGTGTTGGAAGCATTCGCGAAGTCCGCACACGCGAACATTCAGCCAGTGTCCAAGCAGAGCGTTGAGGTGGAAGAAACTCTCCGCGTGGCCATTCGTCTCTTTAAGAGGCACCGAGACATGCGTGTCCATAGACACGAAATCGATAGAGATTTTCAACCCATCTCCATTATTCTTGTCACGCTAGTTACAACCTGCTACGACGGCCTCGCAGATCTCATTGATGCAGGAGAGCTACCGCCCTTCGCGCACCCGGTTGATGCTCTTATCGCAATAGCTGACCTGCTTCCTGAAATGATTCCGCACAACCCTGATTGGGGCTACCAGTTGGCGAATCCGACTGTGGTCGGCGAGAACTTTGCGGAACGCTGGAATGACGATGACGGCGAACGCGCGCAGACGTTCGATGCCTGGTGTGGGCTTCTGCGCGCAGACCTCGAGAGAATCGCAGCGTTGACCGATCCCAAGGAGATTGAAGCGGAAACTCGTGACGTCTTCGGCTGCCATGCGGAAAGCAATCCGTCCGGCTCTGGTGGCTCGGGTGGTTCCGGACCTTCCATCTCGATTCCCCGCCCGCCTTCGCCTGCTCCCAGCACCCCGGGCTTGGCATAACGGTCATCGCATGAGCGTCGAACTCTCGTCCCTTCGTGATGAGCTCTCGGAGGTACTGCTTGAACCTCCGATCCGAAACCGTGACGGCTCCACCGCGTACAGGCTCGCATTGTCGAACGTTCCAGCGTGGGGGCCAATATCGACCGCCGAAGTCGTCTTTCCGACAGGATTCCCGGACCGTGCTATCGCTCGCGTCCGTCTTTCGTCGGATGCGGTGCTTCAGGTACCTCACGTTGAGGAGGGAGGGTTCCTCTGTATCGACGGTGACCCTGGTCCAGGGCGAGGTCTGACCACGCTCGAGCGAGTGCAGAACCTCCTTATCAGCTTCCAGGAGCAGTTCCTCGTCCCATGGGCAAACGGAGACCTCAACGACGACTTCGCGAAAGAATCCCAGAACTATTGGGATATTTACGTCGCTCGCCTTTCGACCAAGGATGATGTAACTCGCGCGGTCTGGACTGTTGGCCCGGCCCCGCGACGAGCTCAAGTTCGTGAAGGTTTGCTTCTGCAGGGGGGCGGACTCATCGTGGCGGGAGAACTCGACAATCCGTTCGTGCAGCGGCTGATTAAGTCGCTCGGTCACAACGCGCCCCCGCACCGCCGCGTCATCATTGCTGAAATTCCCATCTCCCATCCCTTTGTACCATCAACGTGGCCGCGGAACACGGAGGCTCTACTTCGAATTTTGAAAGCACGACTCAAGGCGCCTGACTTCCGCCGCTTTCTCGATCAGAGCATACGTCGACAACGGTCTCGCGAACACCGGATAGCTCTGTTTCGCTCCCGCGAAGGAGCATTTGCGTTTGCGCTGCCCGGCGGCCCTCCAACGATTCGTCCTGCAATGCGGCCCTACAGCGGACAACGTGCGCGGTCGCGCCGATCGCTCCAGCCGTTGTTGGTCGAGCGCGTTGACCCAGACTGGACAGTCGGACGTGACCAGTTTCCGCAGGTATCTTCTCGACAAGCCAAGCACGTAGTCGTGTTTGGTGCGGGAGCCCTTGGTAGCCCGGTCGTCGAACAACTTGCAAAGGCCGGCATCGGCCGCATAACGCTCGTCGATTTCGACAATATGGAAACAGCCAACATTGGGCGCCATCTCCTTGGTCTTCAACATGTCGGCCATCGCAAAGTAACGGCAGTCGCCGATGCTATCAACAAAAGTCACCCTTCCTGTGTCGTCATCCCATTTTCGGGGAAGGCTCAGAAATGGCTCCAAGGAAATTCACTCCGTGATTTTGATTTGGCCATCGATTTGACCGGCGAGCCCACGGTGCAGTGGTATCTGAACGAGGCCCGACGCAACGAGCCATGTCCGCTCATTGTCGGCTGGATGGAACCGTTTGTCGCCGCGGCGCACGTCTGTATGTTGATGCCTCATACGCTCTGGTTCCCGAATGGGGCCCGCACAGACCGGCTCAAGCTTCTCGAAGCTATCGATTGGCCTAGCGATGTCACGCGACAGGTTCCTGGATGCAGCAGCCGCTTCCAGGCATATACGTCGGCAAACGCAGCATATGCTGTGGCTCTAGTGTCAGAAAATGTTCTCCGGGTCATCGACGGTGAAGTGGAGAGTTCCACGATTCTGAGCTGGGTACGAGGCCGGCAATTCCTCGATAAGCAGGGGCAAGATTTGAGGTATCGAGAGTGGGCAGCCGACGCAGCGGAACACGTCGGCATTACGAAGGAGCGTCCGTTCGTATGAGTTGTCGCACCTTCTTTTCGCACGACAAAGCGCGCTACGTGTTATTCACCGAAAGCGTGCTGCAGCATATGTATGGGTATGCACAGCGGGCCCGACACCAAACGGAAGCAGGCGGTGAGCTATTTTCGCCTTCGCCGTACTCCGCTAGCCTACTGGTGGATGCCATCGCAGGGCCTCACCCAGGAGACCGTCGCAGTCGATGTGCATGCAACCCCGATGTTCAAGCTACAACACAAGCTCGCAACACGCAGTATGCGTGCGGCCGTCATGCTGTCGGCCTGTGGCACACACACCCCGAGGCTCGGCCTAGCCCGTCTGGCCGGGACAGAGCGACTACGGAAGACTATCTTCGGGCGTTTAACGAGGACCGCGAGCGATATTTGACCGTCATTCTCGGGAATCGCGGTGATACGCCAGCGCTGACGGTTTGGTCCGCGGAGAAATGTGGGAGCTGGCAGCGTTGGACCGAATTCCGTGGGCAGCCGTCCGAGTTGCCGCTGGCAACACTTTCGATGCGATAAAGGTGGAGATTCGAATGGAAGTTCGGAATGAGGTTTTCATATCAGTCGACGTCGAAACGTCCGGCCCAGTCCCCGGCGAATACAGCATGCTCTCCATCGGAGCGTGCCTGGTCGATGCTCCTGAGTCGAGCTTCGAGCGCACGTTGAAGCCGTTGAATCGGAACGCCGACCCTGAAGCACTCGCTGTGACCGGGTTCTCGATCGAAGAGCTTGAGCAGAACGGAGCGGAGCCTCGTCAAGTCATGACCGAGTTCGGTGCTTGGGTCAAAGCTGCCTGTAGCGAAGGAGAAGTGCCGGTGTTCGTCGGGTTGAACGCCCCATTCGACTGGTCCTTCGTCAACTACTACTTCCACCGTTTTCACGTTGAAAATCCGTTTGGCTTTACCGCGCTCGACATCAAGGCCTACTACATGGGAGTGACGGGGTGCTCGTGGAGAGACACGCGCTCGAGCGCTATGGCTGGCCACCTACATCCCGCGCAAAAAGGAAATCACAATGCGGTTCAGGATGCCGTCTACCAGGCGGAGCTGTTTCGCTTAACTCGAGAGCACCGGAAGAAAGGCGGAAGCTGACCGAATTGCCGCACGACGGCAGTCGGTGCAGGCGGCAACCAACAAGCGCTGGCTGGGTCGACGGGACAGCGATAGCCCTGCTGCAATGGTTCGTTATCTCGGTGGCGCGCCTTATCTCAATGGCTCGCCTTGCGGCAATGTGTCTGGATGAAAGACTGCGACATCAAGTGACCGATGTGGCGAGATGCGAATAGGTGCTTGCGACCCAACGCGGTCATCCGACATGTCGGCCGTCGGATAGCCGCTTCTCGGCGCGCTGCTGTCAGCTTATCCCTTGGTGGGGGATAACGAGTAATTGGGCCGCTGGCCCCGT
The DNA here is from genome assembly GCF_905339955.1 of Burkholderia sp. BCC1996. Taxonomy (NCBI): domain Bacteria; kingdom Pseudomonadati; phylum Pseudomonadota; class Betaproteobacteria; order Burkholderiales; family Burkholderiaceae; genus Burkholderia; species Burkholderia sp. BCC1996. Next base: position 335,949 of record NZ_CAJPHM010000005.1, on the reverse strand, counting down.
TCAAAGCATCCTCGAGCGGGGCTTCGGAACGCCCTGACCTCTGACTGAATTGGTAACGGCAATGATAACCTTGTCCAGATTGCTTGCGGCGTCATTTGCGCGTATGGAGGTGAGCGCTTTGCGGCGTTCGAGCCGACTATCAGACCTCGATCGCAATCTTGTTCGCGATCACGCTGTACAGGTCTATGTCCGTCTGCTCCGTCCGCAACGAAACGATGAGGCTATAGCGAGCCGGCAAGGCGTAGCGCTCGAGACCAGGACGCGTACGCCACCAGCCTGCGGCCGGATAGACCGCGAGAAAACCGCGGCTGGCCAACTCCGCGGCGGTGCCTTCCCAGACATCCTGATGTAGCGAGCCTCGGTGCCGCTGTCGATCGCCCAAGTGCCACCCGGTGTCGCTAAGGTTGGGAGCAGAGCCATCGCCTTCCTGCTGCGCGGCCGCGTTGATCCGAGCCACGAAATCCTCGACTGATGCCTCAAGGGGCCGCTTGAGGTCAAACCGCAGGCGATGCGACGGATAGTGGAATTTCGAGGCTGCACCGCGGGCAGAAGGATTGGGCTCCACAAAGTAAGACAGCGTCACCCGCATCTCCACCCGGACGTCCTGCAGGGCCTCAAGCTCCTCCTTCGGCCATGGCAGCGCATGCAGATTCATGTCGCGGCTGACCACGCCGCGCCCCCTCTCCTTGGTGTAAGGGTGGACTGCATCCTCGATGACCAAAGACAAAGAGTTGCCCGCGCTCCACAGGGCGAGCTCGAGGTCCGGCGTCCCCCAGCCGCAATGACGAATCAGGTTCACGTAGTCTTGCTTACTGGGTTTTCCAGCCGCAGGCAGGAACATCTGTCGCATCGCTGGCGTCCACTCAGCGGCGTGAACGATCAGGGCCCGTACGGTTTCCGGCCGGAATTGCGGGTACGCCGCCATGATCTGCGCTGCCATCCTCGCGCAAAGCGCCGATGCCGCACTCGTCGCATTGGTGGTCGTAAACAGACGCTCATTCGGTACGTTATGCGTAGTGAGCAGATTGAGGGCGGGAACTCCAGAAGCACCCAGCTCGTCCTTGCCGACATTGCCCCCTTCGAAAACCACGTCGGGTTTTAAGGGCCACGCGCTGTCCCAAGTACGCGATGTCGTGGTGTAGGGGCTGAGGCCGCCTTCTGCAGCAATCGCCGCCAGACCCGCGATCTCAGTGTCGATCTTGTGGGTACAGGCGCCGACGGTCAGTGCATTCCAGGTTTGCCCCGGGTCGTGCACGAGATTCGTCGCCAAGCTATCGGGATACGTCATCCAGGCGTCATGACTGCGGGTGTTGCCGGCTGCCAGAACGAACAGCCGCGGGGTTTCGCCGCCGCCGTCGACATCTGATGCAAGGCGGTCGAGCATCGCCGACCACGAGGAGGGGCGACCACGATCACGGTAGTCGGATGCGGTAACCGCCGTCGCGAAAACCCGCGCACGGTCGGGCTGGGTAATCTCGGGTCGGCTGACCGCCTCGGCGAACAGATAGGCATGATGCCTGGCGTCACCCGCGTTGTCACCCTCTGCGGAAACGAGCTTCACGGATTCGAGCCGATGCGTCACTGTGACAGGCGCGGCCTCTCCAACGGCCGCGGTGAGTTCGCCGTAGGCAGCCAGACCAGCTAGGCCCGTCCCGTGATTGGCGGTATCGTCGACCCCCCAAGTCGGGTCGACAGTGTGCTGGTCGGGCCCGTCCAGCAGCGGCGCCAGCATCGGATGACCACGATTGACCCCGGAGTCGATGAGGCAGATATGCGGCGCGCCGGCAGCAGGCCAAACGGCGTGCTCCAGCATGTCGTCCATCCACGTGCCTTGCTCTTCGATCCCCATCCCATCGAAGAACTCAGCCGTGTCCTTCGCCTTGCGAAGTTCGGCAACGCAGTTGAGTAGCAGTACTGACTGGCTCAACTGCGCTTCGGATCCGAACATTGTGATGACCGTTCGCTCGGGAAAATTCGCCTGGTGCTCGTTGACTTCGCAACCCGCAGATTGCGCAAGTTTCTGAAAATCTTCAACAACCGCCTGCCGATCCTCTCGTACCGGCAGCCACACTTCCCACCAGAACGCCGTGTCAGCGTCGTCGGGTAGGAGTGCCGAGTCGTCGGTCCACAGTGCGCGTAGCTCCGCTCGACGGATAGACGCGATGGTATTCAACAGTGGCTTGTGGTCGAGCGATTGACCAGATGCACCCTTGCGATCAGCTAGGTACTCGGCGACGTAGGTCTCAAAGTGCTCCAGCTTGCCATCAGGAACGAACACGTTCGCAAAGGTCACGTCGCCCGCCTTGCGGACGCTGAGCAGCTCGATGCGCTTCGTCTCGTTTCCGAGGCTCTGGAATGCCAGTTCAACGTCGGGCTGGCCCTCGAATTCGACCTGAAGGCCGACACCGCTTTCCATGCCGCGTTCTCGCTGGGCCTGTGTTGCCTGCACCATCAACGGTCTGAGGGCCTGCAACTGTCTCTGGAGCGCCCGGCCATGTGTTTGTCGATCCCTCGCTGGTAGTGGCGGCGACGAACCACCACCCGGGCTGTGTGCTGTAAAGGCAACGGCCTCAGACGTGTTGGGAAGTACGAGGTGGGGTCGCTTATCGGCCTCTAGTGGCATCTCTAGATGGTTTGTTGTTATTTTCGAGTCGCGCGCTCAGGCGGCGTCGCTCCTCCAATGCCCGAACGAGCATCTGCGCCGAAACCTGCTCGCCTTCGTGCATCACAGTTTCCTTGATAGCTTCGTCCACCGCGCGCCGGATCTCTGCATAGCTGAGACCTTCCGCTTTGGCCGCCAGGGACTTCAACGCGAGCGGCTTCGGCGCAAATCGCGCGAGTCGACTGCGGATCAGTTCTCCCGCTTGCTGAGCGCTGGGTAGGTGGTACTCCAGGACATCATCAAATCGGCGAAAGAGCGCGTAGTCGAGGATCTCGGGATGGTTGGTCGCGGCGACGATCAGACTGTGCGATTGGTCGTGCTCGATCATCTGCAGGAAGCTGTTGAGCACGCGTCGTATTTCTCCCACGTCGTCCGCCAGCCCACGCTGAGATCCAATGGCATCGAACTCGTCGAAAAAATACACCCCGCGCACGTCACTGATGGCGTCGAACACCTGCCGCAGCTTAGCCGCGGTTTCGCCCATAAATTTGGTGATCAGCGCATCGAGGCGCACCAGAAAGAGCGGCACGCCAAGTTCGCCGGCTAGCACCGAGGCGGTCATTGTCTTTCCGGTGCCAGGGGGCCCTACGAGCAGCAACTTGCGTCGCGGCGATAGCCCGTGCTCGCGTATGCGCGCGCTCAACCGCTGCTCCTTCAGGATGCGCTGAATCTGTTCGCCGGCGCCTGCATCCAGGACCATGTCGACCAGCCGGCTCTTGGGATAGGTCACATGTAGCAGATTGGCCAGTTCGCCGCGTGGTTTGGCAAGCGGCACCAGCTTGCCTGCCTCTGCGTTGAGTCCACGAGACCTCGCGATGTCGATCATGTCACGCAGCTCTTCAGCCAACTTGCCGTGGCCGACCTTGGCCTCATGCGCTGCCACCTGCATCGCCACGGAGTAGAACTGGCCATCGTCACGATTGATATGTGACTTAACGAGCGCTCTGAGTTGATCAGCGCTGGCCATGATGGACTACCTCCCTACGAATCGTTGCAAGCTGCGAATCAGCCATGCGCGACCTCATCCTCATCAGCAGGCGCCGATGACACCACCGCGCGCCGCAATTCATCAACCAGACGTTCGTCGATGCGCCCCAGGTCGGAAGGCTCGGCAGCCACCAGAAACAATGTCCCGAGAGGCACATGCAAAGCGTCTGCAATTTTCGCGACCGTAGAAAGCGTAGGGTCGCGCTTGTTGTTCTCAAGAAGCGACAGGTAAGAGACAGAACATGCGGCGCGGCGGGCCACATCGCCCTGTGAGACCCCTTTATGCTGGCGAAACCAGCGAATCGCTCGTCCTACGTTCATGTTGATCCTCGACGGCGACCACTTGACTCGCCTCAACCCATCTAGACCTCACCATTTTACCAGTAGTCAAATGGATCGGGGGCCCTTTCGAAGGCTGCGGCACGATACCTCAAAGGGTCCCCGTGGCAGTCTGAGCTCTCGGGACGTTTGCGCGCCCTGCGCAAGCATCTAGGCCTCCAAGGGACATTGCTCCGACCAGATTCGCTGGGCATTACCGCTACTGGCGAGCGCTCATAGTGAGTTCAAACATTGTCGCCATCCTCGATGGCTTTGGAAACAGCCAGGATGTCGGTCAAGAGGGGGGCGGAGACGAGTTCGGGCATCTTGTCAGGAGTGGAGGAATCGGCGGGTCGGCGCGCGCCAGCAGTGGCCACGTTACCGGAATCTCAGCAACGGCGGAACCCTGCCGGGCGCTCCCCCAATTCTCTCCGCACCGCGGAGAGAATTCAGCCACCTAGCCGCCGAGGCCCTCACCTCTCACCTTGCTATTTGGGAGCGCTCGCAATTGAGCTTCCGCACCACCTGAGGCGAAGCCGTCTCTCCAGCAGCCCCGCCCGCATCGAAAAACCTCCAAGCCCGCGTGTGACGCAATGCCCAATGAACCCGCCCACCGGCACGTCGTCGCCTGCGCCAGAAACACAGGGGCGCCGAAACGGTGGCGGCAGCGTTTTTCGATCGCCGCGGCGGGGGCGCTCAATGCCCCTCGGACACGGTGCCTCGCGCGCGGAGGCTTCGCTCGATATCCCGAAATGAAGGGTAACATAGCCATTACTATGTGCCCCTCCACTTAAGGTGACTGCGTACAGCGACATCAATGACGCTGAATCCCCCTTCGTCCCCTCTCCACCCAATATTCCGATGAACGACGGTGCATGATGATACTTATTAACATCGTGCCGAGCGATCGACTTCCCCGCACCTCAACGTCGCACACCCGCGCCTGATCGACAACGCGGCGATCCGACGCGATGTGGTCGTCAGATGGCCGGCCGACCGCAATCGTGCAGACGTCTGCACGCTCCGACCGGTATGCTCCCGACAATCTGAGCCGGCGCTCAAGACGCGTTTTCGGCATCTTTGAACGACTTGCCCGTCGCCGCTACTGCGATTGCTATCTCAACGCCCGCCATCGGATTTCTACCGGTTCGTGCTGCCCGTTGCCCTTGAGCATTTCCGCGGAAGTCGGCAGACCACCGATTTCCCGAAAACCCTTGTTGGACAGCGATAGGACGGGTTCTCTGCGGATCTGGGCGCACATCGGAGACAACGATCACAATCGTTTACGTTTGGGCCGTGCCGGCCTGGATTTTTTAATTCCAACCGGACTCTCCACTCCGGCCGCACGCGACCGTCTGCGTGTACGGGCTATCGCTATCGTCTCGCCAGTCCGGCAACAGCGTCGCGAGCACGCCGGCCCCGGCGAAGTCGAGCAACTGCCGGCGGCGCACGCTCGCCGACGTCGGTGCCCGGCAGGAGATTGAACCGATACGACACGGTTTCGTCGTCGCCCCACCACCAGCCGTCGCCGCTATACACGTAGGGCGCGCTACTCGGGCAGACGGCCGCCACGTCCCTTTCCATTTCGTCAACGTCAGACTGCCGTCCGCGTCCACGGCGAGCGTCGTGGTCGCGCGTTGGCGTGGATCGCCAGTCTGAACTGGCGATCGAACTGTCGTGCTAGGGAGGCCAATCTTGCTGCTGCCTTGTCGGCAACGTCAGCATTGACGTTTGTTTAGGCAAAACCCGCGCCTTAATTCGAAAGCATTCTGAAATAATTTCGTTTCCCCTTGCCAGATCGCTCGCGTGCAAACTTTCACTTAGGACTATTGATTATTCACTCCGCAGTAGTAAGTTCTCGCGCTCGCTCTTGAACCTCCGACGCATCCAACAAAAAAATGCACACAACCCCTTTACATCAATCATTTACGTGACATTCGTCACATACTGAAATGTGAGGTGTGGACTTTTTTGTACGTTACCTCGCCATACCCCCAAGTGCGGGCTTTTTTGTTTGTCGACACCAACACCCCCACTTCCATCAGTGCCTTCATGCGTATCGTTATATTACGATATATGATTCGCCCATCGACGATACCCGTTTGCCCCGAACACCACGCCCTTCCATGCCGACCGAACTCGACATCGACGCGATCCTGAAAGCGCTCTCGAACCCCGTGCGCCGTGAAATCCTCGTCTGGCTGAAAACGCCGGGCGCGCACTTCCCGGAGCAGACGCTGCCGTACGACCACGGCGTCTGCGCCGGGCAGATCGACGCGCGCTGCGGGCTGTCGCAGTCGACTGTCTCCGCGCACCTCGCGACGCTGCAGCGCGCGGGGCTCGTGACGTCGACGCGGATCGGCCAGTGGGCGTTCTTCCGGCGCAACGAGGCCGTCATCGACGCATTTCTCGACGCCCTGCGTCGCGAACTCTGACCCAGGCCATGCGGGCCACCCGCCGCGCACGACGCGACGGCCATCCCGTCTTTCGTGAAAAGGTTATCTCCATGCCCACCCTCTTCGACCCCGTTACCCTCGGCGACCTGACCCTGCCGAACCGCGTCGTGATGGCGCCGCTCACCCGTGCCCGCGCCGGCAGCGCGCGCGTGCCCAACGACCTGATGGCTCGCTATTACGCCGAGCGCGCGTCGGCCGGCCTGATCATCAGCGAAGCGACTTCGGTCACGCCGCAGGGCGTCGGCTACGCGGACACGCCGGGCATCTGGTCCGACGAGCAGGTGGAAGGCTGGAAGCGCGTGACGCAGGCCGTGCACGCGGCGGGCGGCCGCATCGTGCTGCAGCTCTGGCACGTCGGCCGGATTTCCGATCCGGTGTTCCTGGACGGCGACCTGCCGGTCGCGCCGAGCGCGATCGCCGCGGGCGGTCACGTGAGCCTCGTGCGGCCGCCGCGTCCGTACGTGACGCCGCGCGCGCTCGACATCGATGAAATTCCGGGTATCGTCGCCGCGTACCGCAGGGGCGCGGAAAACGCGAAGAAGGCGGGCTTCGACGGCGTCGAGATCCACGGCGCGAACGGCTACCTGCTCGATCAGTTCCTGCAGGACAGCACCAACCTGCGCACCGACGCGTACGGCGGCCCGATCGAGAACCGCGCGCGCCTGCTGCTCGAAGCGGTCGACGCGGCGATCGACGTGTGGGGCGCGGGCCGTGTCGGCGTGCACCTCGCACCGCGCGGCGACGCGCACACGATGGGCGATTCCGATCCGGCCGCGACGTTCGGCTACGTCGCACGCGAACTCGGCCGCCGCAAGATCGCGTTCATCTTCACGCGTGAATCGTATTCGGGCGACCAGCTGAGCCCGCGTCTGAAGGAAGCGTTCGGCGGCCCGCTGATCGCGAACGAGCAGTTCACGCTCGAATCGGCGCAGGACACGCTCGCGAGCGGCCACGCCGACGCGATCGCGTGGGGCAAGCTGTTCATCGCGAATCCGGACCTGCCGCGTCGACTCGAACTCGGCGCACCGCTGAACAAGCCGGTGCCGGAGACGTTCTACGCCGAAGGCGAGACGGGTTACACCGACTACCCGGCGCTCAGCGACGCGGCATGACGGCCGGCGGCACGTTCATGCGCGCACGTCCGCGCGCATGAACACACGCTGCGTCTCGTCGAGCCCGCGTGCGACGTGATGCGCGCGGATCGCATGCAGCGTGTCGTCGAGCGATGTGTCGTCGATGATGTGGAAGCCCAGGCGCGCGTAGTACGGCGCATTCCACGGCGCGTCGCGGAACGTCGACAGCACGACCTGTGCGATGCCGTCTTGCGCGGCGCGCGTCATGATCCGATCGATCAGGCGCGCGCCGATCCGCTGCCCCGCATGCGACGGCGCGACGTCCAGCTCCTCCAGATAAAGCCGCTGCGCATCGAGCAGCCGGTAGAACGCGAAACCCACGCAGGCCCCCGCTTCGTCCGTCGCCACATACGCGCGACCGTCGTCGATGCGTGCGAGCACGTCGGCCGCATCGGTCGGCTCGCCTTCGGCGATGTCGGACATGCCGATGTCGCGAAAGCGCTGGGCGGCGGCCACTTCCACGGCGGCCATCGCGGCCGCGTCTTCCCGCGTGGCGGGACGAATCCGGATCGATACTGTCATCACGACGAGGTAGGCAGGCGGGAACGGCCGTCACTATAATCGAAACTTCATACCTTTCGAACGCCTTGCCCACGAGGTTCGCCATGACGCTGTCCGCGCTCGCCGTGTTCGCCATCGCCCTGCTCGTCACCGCCGGCACGCCCGGCCCGAGCGTCGCCGCGCTCGTCGCGCGCGTGCTGACGAACGGCGTGCGAGACGTGCTGCCGTTCCTCGCCGCGATGTGGATCGGCGAGGCGCTGTGGCTCACGCTGGCGGTGGCCGGGCTGTCGGCGTTCGCACGCACGTTCGAGACGGGCCTGCTCGTGCTGAAGCTGCTCGGCGTCGCGTACCTGCTGTTCCTCGCGTGGAAGATGTGGACCGCGCCGACCGACACGCAGGCCGGCGACCTGCCGCGCGGGCAGTCGCCGTGGCGCATGTTCGTCGCGGGCACGCTGGTCACGCTCGGCAACCCGAAGATCATGCTGTTCTATCTCGCGCTGCTGCCGACGATCGTCGATCTGACGCATGTCGGTGTGCTCGCGTGGGCCGAGCTCGTCGGCACGATGCTCGCGATCCTGATCCTCGCCGACTGCTTCTGGTCGCTGCTCGCGGTGCGTGCGCGGGCATTTCTGACGTCGGCACGCGCGAAGCGGGTCGCGAACCGCACGAGCGCGACCGCGATGGCGGGTGCGGCGGTGGCGATCGCGACGCGGTAGTCCGTCGATCGCACACCCTACCGCTCTCTGCAGACCTGCGATGCCGCAACTCGAGAAAATTCCCGCGGCACTTGCCGCACTGTCGATTTCTCGTCGCGAGATCGTGCTTCCGCTCGACGCCGCGCTCGAATGCATTGACTATTGCGAGCGTCATCGCATTCCGATCTATGGTTGGGAAGGTTGGGTCCTGACTGCCGACGGACGTGTCGGACATGGCAGCGCTCCGCAGGGCACCGTGAGTCTTGATGATTGGCCGCTGGCGGAGGCCGCCGCGTTCTGCCGCAGCACGATGGTGTCCGAATCGAAGGTGTGGCACAACGAATACCCCGGGACAACCGACCAGCTGCATTTCTGCATCACGATCGGCGACACGTACTGATTGCCCCACCCGCGCGATCGGTCCTCAATATCGACGGCGTCTCGAATGCCACGCATTTCACCTTTCTCAGGCAGTGCCCCGATCAGCTAGTTCGCGATCGTCAATGCGAATGCGCTAACAACCCACCGACCTGCGCCTGCCACCCGCCACAGGCACATCCTCATTACACTCAACCAACGCCCGCACCAACGCCCAGTCATCGTCGTCGCAGAAGTCGAGCAGCATCGCGCCACACGGCCCGCGCGCTTCTCGCAACCGCGCCGCGAGCCGCGCCTGAATCCCGACCACCCTGCCGTCGCCGCGCGCGACCACCGACGGATTCGCGCCCATCCCCGTGCCGCTGCAGAAATTGATCGCCCAGCGCCCGCTCTCCGGCGACGGCATGCGGCTCAGCAGCGCATCGATCACACGCCACTTGTAGTGGATCGACCCGGCGGCAGGCACACGGTATTCATCCTGGATCACGAACGCCGCATCCGGATGATCGACCGTAAACGTCGCATTGTCGGGCCACGCGGTCAGGTCGATGCCCAGCGGCCGGCTGCTGCGGAACCGCCGCAACAGCACCACCGCGCCGCGCACGTCGCCGAGCGCCGGCAGCGCGCGGCCCGCATGCCAGCGCAGCCGCGGATGCCGCGCGCAATGCGCATCGAACGTCGCGTCGAAACTGCGCGTGCACGCATGCGCGGGCCATTCGTCCTTCACCGACATCACGATGCATTCGCGCGGATGCGCATCGAGAAAGCGCGTGCAGTCCGCGAGCACGTCGTCGAACGACAGGCCGAGCGCGATGCCGCCGTGATGGATGTCGAACGTATCGCCCCGGTGCCGGCAGCGAATGTCGAGCAGCCGCACGCCATGCGCGAGCTGCGCATCGAGCGGCGCGCGCTGCGTGCGCACGAGCGGATCGTCGACCGTATACGCACAGGTGTCATGGCTGCCCGGTAGGGTCAGCGTATGCAGCGGCCGCGCGTCGTCGAGTGCCGACATCCAGTCGGCCAGCGGCGTGGAGGCTTCGTGTCGCGAAGGGATCATGAATCGATGACTGACAAGGAAAGAAAGACATGGGTGACCGCGTCGGATGTCGCCGTGCGGGCCGGCGTGTCGCGCTCCGCGGTGTCGCGCGCGTTCTCGCCGACGGCGAGCATCGCGCCCGAGACGCGCGAACGCGTGATGGCGGCCGCGCGTGCGCTCGGCTACCAGGTCAACCTGATCGCGCGCGACATGATCACGCAGCGCAGCAGCATGATCGGCGTCGTGACGGCCGGGTTCGAGAATCCGTTCCGCGCGCGGCTGCTGTCGGACCTGATGGCCGCGCTCGGGCAGCGCGCGTTCACGCCGCTCGTGACCAATGCGGACGATCCGCATCAAGTCCGGCAATCGCTCGAACGGCTGCTCAGCTACCGGATCGCGGGCCTGGTGATGACGTCCGCTTCGCCGCCGCTGTCGGTCGCGCAGCAGTATCTCGATCACCGGATTCCCGTCGTGATGATCAACCGCGAAGCGAACCTGCCGGGCGCGGACGTCGTCGTCAGCGACAACGCGGCGGGCGCCGTCCATGCGGCGCAACGGCTCGTGCGGACCGGCGCGCGCCGGCTCGCGTTCGTCGGGCCGCGCACCGCGAGCTACAGCGCACGCGCGCGCGCGGATGCGTTCGCGCAGGCGCTGCAACACGGCGACGCGTACGATGCGGCGCTCGTCCGCGTGATCGATACGGACTCCGACACGCATGCATGCGGCCTCGACGCCGCACGGCAACTGTTCGCGACGGGCGAGCGGCCGGACGGTGTGTTCTGCTCGTCCGACCTGCTCGCGCTCGGCATGATCGACGCCGCGCGCGACGCCTTCGGCTTGCGCGTGCCCGACGACCTGCGCGTGATCGGCTTCGACGACATCCCCGCCGCCGCATACGACGCCTACCGGCTCTCGACGCTGCGCCAGGACACGCAAGGCCTCGCGCACGCGGCCGTCGACCTGCTCGCCGACCGGATCCAGACGTTCGACGGCGCGTCGCGCACGCGGGTCGTGCCGGTTACGCACGTGGTGCGGCATAGCTGCGCGTAACGCGTCGCGTCACTTCAGCCCGCCGGCGAAGCCGCGCAGCAGGTAGCGCTGCACGTAGCCGGCCACCGCAAGGGTCGGTAGCGACGCCAGCAGCCCCGCGCTCATCAGGTCGCCCCAGTCGATGCCGTTCTCCGTCACGTAGCCGGCAATCGCGAGCGGCAGCGTAAAGCGGCTCGGCGTCGACACGAACAGCAGCGCGATCAGGAACTCGTTCCATGCGGCGATGAACACGAAGATCGCGGTCGCGATCAGCCCCGGCGCGCACAGCGGCAACACGATCTGCACGAGCCGCCGCGCGAGCCCCGCGCCGTCGATGCACGCGGCCTCCTCGTATTCGACGGGCACGTCGCGCACGAACGCGAGCAGCATCCAGATCGCCATCGGCAGCGCGTAGATCTGGTAAGCAAGCATCAGCCCGAGCGTCGAATCGAGCAGATGCAACCGCTTCGCGAGCGCGAACAGCGGCACCGCGATCGTGATCGGCGGCATCAGCTTCAACGCCAGCACGAGCATCAGGAACAGCACATCCAGCCGTGCCGGAAACCGCAGCCGCACGAGCGCGTATGCGGCCGGAAACGCGAGCGTCAGCGCGAGCAGCGTCGTGCCGAACCCGACCAGCAGCGAATTGGCGAGCGGCGCGCCGATACCGTTCGACCACACCGACGCGAAATGCTCGAACGTCGGTGCAGCCGGCCAGATCCGCAGCGGATGATCGAGGCGTTCGAGCGTCGGCATGAACGCCGCGCCGGCCATCCACAGACACGGCAGCAACAACAGCGCGAGCGCAATGATGCGCAGCGCCCACGGCGCGGCATGCGCGAACGCGGCACCCTTTCGCGCGTGCGCGAGGTACGCGGATCGCGCCGTCATGCGCGCCGCTTGCGAACCGTCTGCCATACGTACCCCGAAACGAGCAGCGCGGACGCCGCGAGCATCAGCACCGACGCGGCGCTCGCCGGCCCGACGTTGAAGAAGCGGAAGCCCGTGTCGTAGATGTAGGTCGACAGCGTCTGCGTCGCGTTGCCGGGGCCGCCGCCCGTCAGCGCGTAGACCTTGTCGAACAGCTTGAACGTGTCGATCGAGCGCAGCAGCAGCGCGAGGCCGATCTGCGGCGCCGCGAGCGGCAGCGTGATGTCGCGCAGGCACTGCCATTCGCTCGCGCCGTCGGTGCGCGCGGCTTCGTACAGTTCCTGCGGGATCGATTGCAGCCCGGCCAGCACGATCAGGAACGCCATCGGCGTCCACTGCCATACGTCGACGAGCGCGAGCGACCACAACGCAAGATGCGGATCGGACAGCCAGCGCACGCCTTCGACGCCGAACGCGGCGAGCAGCGCGTTCAGGAAGCCGTCGAAGTTGAGCCAGTTGCGCCAGATCGCCGAGCACACGAGCGTCGAGAGCATCATCGGCAGGATCGCGAGCGGCAGCGCAATGCGCCGCCCCGGAAACGCGCGCACGAACAGCAGCGCGAGACCGAAGCCGAGCGCGACCTCGACGAGCGACGCCGCGATCGTGAAGCGCAGCGTGTTGCCGAAACCGGCCGCGAACGCGTCGTCGCCGAGCACCGCGCGATAGTTCGCGAGCCCCGCGAATGCGCGACGGCCCGCCGTGTAGTCGACCTGGCAGAACGAGTCGATCAGCACCTGCGCGACCGGGTACAGCGTGAGCGCGGCCAGCACCAGCAGCGCGGGCCCGAGCAGCGCGACGAACGGCAGGCTGCGGCCGAGGGCTTTCATGCGCGGATTCCGGACGATGCGTGGCGGCGTGCCGTCATTTGCCGGGCGCAGCCATCGCCTGCGCGATCTTCTGCTGCGCCTGGCGCAGCGCGGCGTCGGGAGCGGCCTGCCCGGTCAGCGCGAGCTGCAGCTGGTCGCCGAGAATGCTCTCGACCTGCTGCCAGTCCTTCACGCGCGGCCGCGCACGGCCGGCCTCGAGCGCCTTCAGCTGATCGGGGTACCAGCGGTACTGGCGCACCAGCGCCGGATCGGCGAACACGCTGCGGCGCGTCGGCGGAATGCCGATCCCGGCGAGACGCGTTTGCGTGTCGCGCGAGCTCAGGTAGGCCAGGAAATCCTGCGCGAGCTTCGCGTGCGGCGCATCCTTCGGAATGCCCATCTGCCAGATGCCGAGCATCGGCGCCGGGCCGGCCGTCTGCCCGGGCGGCGGCTGCAGCGCGATCTGCCCGACCACGCGCGACTGCTTCGGATCGTCGAGCGCCGGGATCCACGCCGGCCACACCTCGATCGACTGCGCGGCCGTGCCGCGCTGCAGTGCGTCGCGCACCTCGGCGGCGCCGTATACGTCGACGTCCTTCGGCGCGGCGGTCTTCAGCGCAAGGAAAGTCTTGAGCGCGGCCTGCGACTCGCGCGAATCGATCGTCACGTTGCCGGCACGGTCGAACACGTCGCCGCCGTAGGCCCACAGGATCGGCAGGAAGCCCGTCACGACCGGGTTGCCCTTGGTGCCGCGGAACACGACGCCCGACACGCTCTTGTCCGCGCCGCCGATGGTCTGCGCGATCTTCAGCACGTCGTCCCAGTTGCGCGGCGGCTGCAGCTGGTACTTCGCGAGCAGGTCCCTCCGGTACGCGAACATCTCGACGTTGCCGACGATCGGCAGCGCGTACAGCGCGCCCGCCGCGTTGCGGCCGAGCGCGACCGCCGACGGCACGAGATCGGCGTCGGCGAGCGCTGCGGGCAGCGGCTTCAGCCAGCCGTTGCCGATGAATTCGGGTGCCCACGTATCGTCCATCATCACGAGGTCGTACGTGCCGGTGCCTTCGCGCATCGACAGCTTCAGCTTCTGGTACAGGTTCGCGTTCGGCAGCTTGAGCAACTCGATGTCGGTGCCCGGATGCAGCTTGGTGAAGCCGGCGACGGCGTCGGCCAGCCCCTTGCCGTAGATGTCGTCGCGGCCCGCGATGACGAGGTCCGCCGCGAAGGCGTGCGAGGCGGCAACGGACAGCGCAACGGCGGCGGACAGCGCGCGCAGGCGGCTCAGCAGGGTCATGTGGTCTCTCTCGATCGGCGTGGTGGCGAGCCGCCGGGCGTTGCACACGTGTGCAACGCGGGCGACGCTTCGGGCGGCCTGAAGCGAACGCCATTGTTCACGTCGATCGTTAAGAATTTGTGGCACGCGGCGAAAGCGGCCGACGGTGCGGCCGCCCGCCCCGCCCGCCGCCCGTGCCGTCGTGTGCGTGCCGTCAGAAGTTCACGCGAATCCCGGCCATCACCGCGAGCTGCCGGCTCGAATTGCTGTTCGCGAGCACCGGAATCTGCGCGTAGTTCACCGCATTGCCGTTCGCGTCGGTGCCGAGCCCCGTGCCGCTCGCGATCTGCCCGATCGCGACCGCATACAGCGCGGTGCGCTTCGACAGGCTGTAGTTCGTGCCGACGTTGACCTGGTGAAAGCGCGTCGTGCCGCGGCCGTCCGTGTGCGCGGCGTTGAAGATGTACGCGACGCCGCCCTGCAGCGCGGGCGTGAACATGTACGTGACGTTCAGCTCGCCGATGTCGAACGTGAACGCCTGCGTGCGCGGCTGCGCGCCGGTCGAGAAATAGCGGCTGTCGCCGAGGCGCGTGTGCGTGTAGGTCAGCGCGACCGTCGCCGCGCCGAGCGTCACCGAGCCGCCCGCGCCGAACGCGCGCATCGAGCCGGCGTCCTGCAGCAGGCAGTACATCGCGCCCGGGTTGCTGCACGCGAAGTCGCCGATATAGCCGCTCGCGCCGCCGAGCGCCGCGTCGAGCGGCTGGTGCAGGTCGAGATAGCCGACCGAGAACGCGACCGGCGCACGCGTGTAGGTCGCGGCGACCGCATAGCCGCGCTTCGCGGAAAAGTCGCCGGCCTGGCCGCCGAAGCTGAACGTGCCGCCGAACGTCAGGCCGTTGAAATCCGCGCTGGTGAACTTCACCGCGTTGTTGAAGTTGAACGCGGCGTTCAGGTTGTCGACGTCGCCGAGGTGCGAGCCGTACGGCGTCGCCCAGTTGTTGCTCGATACGTATGCGCCGAGCATGTCCGTGTACGAGTCGTATTGCCGGCCGAGGCCGAGCGTGCCGATCGCCTCCTGGCGCAGCCCGACCCACGCCTGCCGGCTGAACGCGGTGCCGCCCTGCAGCGCCTGCCCATTCGCGGACAGGAACTGCTGCTCGAGCGAAAACACCGCGTCGAGCCCGCCGCCGAGCGGCTCGGCACCCTGAAATCCGAAGCGGGACGGCACGAGGTTGCCGCCGCCCATCTGCCATGCATGGCCGCCGCCCGTGCTGCCGTCGGCGCGCGTGAACTGCTGGTTCGTCGAATAGATGACGCCGGTGTCCACGGTGCCGTACAGCGTCACGCTGCCGGAGGTCTGCGCGTGCGCGTGCATGCAACCCAGCGTGGCCGCGGCCGCGGCCAGTCTTCGTCCGATCTTCATGTCCCGTCCCTCTGTTGTCATCGATTCGCAGTGCGAACAGATGATGTTGTCGATTTCGGTGACAGGACTCTATCCAGCGAAAATTCGGGACCCCTATCCCAAATCAGCAAATGGTGAAGCGAACGGAACGGGCGGCACGCGACGACGCCCGGCGGCGCCGTCGCGATGCGAAGACGTCATTCGGGGCGCAAGGTTTGCGACGGCAGCTCGCCGAACAGGTCGCGATACTCGCGCGCGAAATAGCCGAGATGCGTGAAGCCCCAGCTTGCTGCGGCCTCGCCGACGCCGAGCTGATGCGCGGACGTCGTGCGCAGCAGGCGCCGCACCGCGTTCAACCGGATCGTGCGCAGATAGCCGACGGGCGTGACGTCGGCGACGCGCTGGAAGCTCGTCTGCAGCGTGCGGCGGCTGCAGCGCAGCGCGCGGCACAGCTCGAGCACGGTGACGGGTTCCTCGGGCCGGTCGCGCAGGTGTTTCTCGCAACGGCTGACGATATCGCTGTAGGTGGCGTGCGTGATGTCGCGGCGCTCGACGCCGATGCCCTGCTCGAGCGCATCGAGGAACATGCCGAGCATCGTGTCGCGGAACATCTTGCGGGTGGCCGCGTATTCGAGGCAGCCGGGGTTGCGCTGTGCGTCGTCGATCAGCGACGACAGCCGCGCGCCGAGCGCGACGCCTTGCGCGTCCGACAGCCGCGTGACGTGCCGCAGCTTGCGCGCGCCGGCTGCGCCGAATTCGGCCTCGCAGAGCTCGTCGACCATGTCCGACGCCGCGCTGATCCCGACCAGCCCCATCCCTTCCGGCGTATGGAATTCGAAATCCTCGCCGGCGCGCAGCGCGAGCAGCGCATAGCCGTCGACCGGCTGGCTCTGGAACGTGCCGGCGAGCGGCACCGACAGCGGCACCGCGAGCGACGTGCGCCCGGCCGGTGCGAGGCCGGTTTGCGCGACACGCCGGTTGGTCGTCTCGCGGAAGAAATGGAAATCGTCGTACAGCACCTGCGTGACGGTGCCCCTGAAGCGGCCCGGCGTCATCTGGCGGTAGACCTGATGCCAACCCGCGATCGCGAGCCCGTGGTCATGCACGTCTTCGTGTGAGCGTGACTGGAACAGCATCGGCATCTCCGGTAAAACCCTGATTCCACGCTGCGGCCGCACGGCACGCAGCGCCACAGCTTACCCCCGCAAAATTCCGCGCAGTGCAGTTTCGAATGCAAGACAGGCCGCCGACAGCGCGGCGGCCTGCTCGCCGGTCACGCGCACGTAGCGGCGAAACGACGGCATCCGGTTCACGACCTCGCTGCCGCCGAACGGCACGACGGCGAGCGTCCAGCGGCCGTCGCGCGCGGCGATCGTACAGTCGGTCAGGTGCAGCGGGCGCAGCGCGCCGGCGAGCGACGGCTGCGCGGCGAGTGCGGCCACCGTCCGCGCGAATCCGGGGTCGCTTCCCGGCTCGGGCGCGGCCGCGATGCCGGTGCGCCGCAGCCAGCCGGTCTGCAGCACGCGCGTGAGACCCTGCCCGGCCGGGCCGTCTGCGTGGATCGACAGTTGCACGCTGACCGTATGCATCAGGAACTGCCGGTCGATGCGCTCTTCGATGCTCACGCGCACGCCGTTCGGCAGCCGGGCCAGGATTTCGGCCGCGCCGCCGTCCGCGTCGCGCACCGCACCGAGGTCGGCGAGCACGCGCGCGGCGATCGCGCCGGGCCGGTGGCCGGGCGGCGGTGCGTCGGGCGCCGCGCGCCAGCGGGCGAGCGCGGCCCTCACGAGGCGACGTGCTCGTTGCGCAGCACTTCCTCGACCGGCACCGGCCTGAACGGATGCCGGCGCTGCACGACGAGCGTCCAGAACAGCGCGTACAGCGCGGTGAGCCCGAGCATCACGCCGAACGGCACGTAGATGTCGCGCGCATTCATGCCGGGCGGCGTGATGTACCAGATCGCGAGCACGATGCCGACGCTCGACACGATCTGCGGCAGCGGAAACAGCGGCGAACGGTACGGGCGCGGCAGGTCCGGGCGGCGGATGCGCAGCATCACGACCGACGCGGTCACGAGCAGGTATGCGGTGCCCCATGCGCAGGTCGCGGCGAGCACCAGGTGCAGGATGCTGTCGAGATTGCCGTTGATCAGCCACGCATGGAAGATCGGCACGACCGCCGCCGCGACGATGCCGACCACCGGCGTCTTGAAGCGCGGATGCAGGTATGCGAAGCAGCGTGGCAGCGCACCGTCGATCGCCATCCCGTACAGGATGCGTGGCAGCCCGGCCATCAGCGTGTTGATCGTCGCGGCGCCCGCGCACAGGAACGCGATGCCGAACCAGATGCGGCCGAAGGGCCCGAGCACCTGCAGCGCGAACGCGGGAATCGCGCCCGGCGTGTCGAGCAGGTGCGTGAGGCCGTCCGCGCTCACCGGCACGTTCGCGACCTGGCGCCGGATCGCCGCGCCGTACAGGAACATGCAGATCGCGACGCCGACGAGGCCGAGCGCCATCGCGCGCGGAATCGTGCGGCCCGGCGCCTTCATTTCCGGCGCGAGCGGCGTGACGAACTCGCAGCCGACGAACATGAACATCGCCATCCCGACCAGCGACAGCACGGCCGGCACCGACGTGCCGACTTCCGAGCCGCCGAACCAGCCGTCGAGATGCACGGCCGGCGCGGCCGCGAGGCCGAGGATGCCGAAGATCATCAGCGACAGCCACATGCCGGCCGTCAGCACGATCTCGAGCTTGCTGAACACCTTGATGCCGATGATGTTGGTGATCGCGAACGTGACCACGAGGCCGACGCCGACGAGCCACGAGCTGTTGTGCTTCTCGAGCGCGGCGTTCAGCGATTCGAAGTTCACGAGCGCCATGATGCCGCTCAGGATCGTCTCCGCCGTGCCGGCGAACACGTGCACGAGGAAATACGCGGAAATCGTGCCGGTGATCGCCCAGAAGCGGCCGAGCCCGCATGACAGGTAATCGTAAACCGAGCCGGCCGTCGGCAGCATCGCGGCGGCTTCGGAGAACGTCGTCGCCTGCGCCTGCATCATCACGAACGCGATGATCATCGCGACCGCGAACGCCCAGCCGCCCATCCCGAAGCCCGAGGTCGCGGTGAGAATCACCGGGCTCGCCATGATGAGGCCGACGGCGCTCGCCAGCGCGGTCGGAAACCCGACCGCACCGGCCTTCAGCACCGTGCCGCCGCCCGCTTCAGCCGACGCACCGGCGGGCGTGTCGCCCGCTGCGCCGGTCATTCCAGACCATCCCGACATCTTCGTCTCCTTCCCTTTTCGGGCCGGAACCGGCGCTGCGGCGCCCGCTCCGAGCCATGCTTCGCGGTCGGCCCGGGGCGGCGCTCAAGCGCCGGCACCCGGACCCCTGTCGATCCAAACCTGATCCGATGTCGAAAAAATACGCAGGCAAAATAATCCGGTCATAGCGCAAATCGGCAAACCGGCGGTGGCGAACGGGTTATCCCGCCCTCCACCGCCGGTTCGGCGTCATGCGCTCATGCCGTCACGGCCTCATGCGAACGGCACGGCCTCGAAGCCCGCCGCGAGCGCGTCGACGATCCGGTCGAGCTGCTCGCGCTGGATCACGAGCGGCGGCGACAGGATGATCTTCGTGCCGACCGGCCGCACCAGCACGCCGTGCTCGCGCGCCACTTCCGCGACCGCGTTCGCATAGCCGGACAGCGGGTCGATCGGCTCGCGGGTCTGCTTGTTCGCGACGAGATCGAGCGCGAGCATCAGCCCCTTGCCGCGCACCTCGCCGACCGCCGCGAAGCGTTCCGGGAACGACTGCAGCGCTTCGAGCAGATACGCGCCCTGCTTCGCCGCGTTCGCCGGCAGGTCTTCCTTCACGACGATGTCGAGGCTCGCGATCGCGGCCGCGCAGGCGACCGGGTGCCCTGCGTACGTGTAGCCGTGCATGATCGCGCCGCCGAAGTCCGCGTTCGCGGCGAACGCATCCTCGATCCGCGCGTTCACGGCCGTCGCGCCGAGCGGCACGTAGCCGGACGAGATCCCCTTCGCGAGACACATGATGTCGGGGCGCACGCCCCAGCCGCGGCTACCGAACAGGCTGCCGCTGCGGCCGAAGCCGGTCACGACTTCGTCGGCGATCAGCAGCACGCCGTACCGGTCGCACACCTCGCGCACGAGCGGCCAGTAGTTGGCCGGCGGCACGATCACGCCGCCCGCGCCCTGCACCGGCTCGGCAATGAACGCGGCGACCGTGTCGGGGCTCTGGAACTGGATCTCGCGCTCCAGCATTTCCGCGCAGATCCGGCCGAGCTCCTCCGGATCCTGCGTGAACGGGTTGCGGTACAGCCACGGCGTCTCGACGTGGAAACAGCCGGGCAGGTTCGGCTCGTAATTACGGCGGAACACCGTGTTGCCGTTCACCGACGCGCCGCCGAAGTGCGTGCCGTGATAGCCCTGCTTCAGCGAGATGAACTTGGTGCGGTCGGCCTGGCCGCGCACCTTCCAGTACTGGCGCGCGATTTTCAGCGCGGTCTCGATCGAGTCCGAGCCGCCCGAGCTGTACAGCACGCGGCGCATCCCTTCCGGCTCCATCATGTCGATCAGCTTCTTCGACAACTCTTCCGCGCGCGGATGCGAGATGCCGTCGAACAGCTGGAAGTATTCGAGTTCGTCGAGCTGGCGCACGATCGCATCCTTCACTTCCTGGCGGTTGTGCCCGACGTTCACGTTCCACAGGCCCGCGACGCCGTCGACCAGCTGCTTGCCGGTTTCGTCGAACACGTAGCAGCCGTCGCCGCGCACGATGCGGATCGGCTTGCGCTGTTTCATTTCGTTCGGGTGCAGCATCGGGTGCCAGAATTTCGCTTCGTTGTAGCTCATTGCAATCTCCACTTTCGGATCGTTTGAACCTCGACCGTCCGGGGTCGGGGTTCGAGGTTTTCGGGTTGTTCGCGGGGTTCGTGGTGTTCGGAGCAGGCGCCGCGCGTCAGTGCGCGATGCAGACGGATTTGGTTTCGGTGAAGCCTTCGATCGCGTACTGGCCGAACTCGCGGCCGATGCCCGATTGCTTGTAGCCGCCGAACGGCATCGACGGGTCGAGCGGAATGTGACAGTTCACCCACACGGTGCCGGCCTCGATCTGCGGCACGAGGTTCATCACGCGCTTCAGGTCGTTGCTCCAGATGCTCGCGGCGAGGCCGTACGGCGACGCGTTCGCGAGACGCACCGCGTCGGCCGCATCGTCGAACGGCACGACGACGATCACCGGGCCGAACACTTCGTCGCGCACGATCGCGCTGTCCGGATGCGGATCGGCGATCACGGCCGGCTTCACGTAGTAGCCGGGCAGGTCGTCGGCCGGCGTGCCGCCCGCGAGGAACGTGAGGCCCGCGCGGCGCGCGCCTTCGATGTGCTCGACGACCTTGTCGCGATGGTGCGCGGACACCAGCGGGTTGATCTGCGCGGTGGTATCGAGCCCCGCGCCGAGCTTCATCGACTGCGCGACGCCCGCGAGGCCGTCCGCGAGCTGCGCGAATTTGCTGCGGTGGACGTAAATACGCGACGCGGCCGCGCACACCTGTCCCTGGTTGAAGAACGCGCCGGCGGCGACGCCGTCGAGCGCCTGCGCGACGTCGACGTCGTCGAGCATCACGATCGGGTTCTTGCCGCCGAGTTCGAGCGAGAAGCGCGTCATGTTCTGCACGGCCGCCGCGCCGACCAGCTTGCCGGTCGCGGTCGAACCCGTGAACGAAATCTTCGCGATCGACGGATGGCTCGACAGCGCGGCGCCGCACGTGCGGCCGCCGGTGACGACGTTGAACACGCCGGGCGGCACGCCGGCGTCGAGGGCGAGTTCGGCGAGACGCAGCGCGGTGAGCGGCGTTTCCGGCGACGGCTTCAGCACGATCGTGCAGCCGGCCGCGAGCGCGGGAATCAGCTTCCACACCGCGATCATCAGCGGGAAATTCCACGGCACGATCGCCGCGACCACGCCGACCGGCTCCTTGCGCGTATAGGCCGTATAGCGCGCGCCGGGCGGAAACGGGATCGACACGTCGAGCGTCTGGCCGGTGATCTTGGTCGCCCAGCCGGCCATGTAGCGCACGTATTCGACGCTCGCGCCGACCTCGATCGCGCGCGACACGTGGATCGACTTGCCCTGGTTCAGCGTTTCGAGTTGCGCGAGCGTTTCGGCGTCGGCCTCGATCAGGTCGGCGAGCTTCAGCAGGATGCGCTCGCGGTCCGCCGGGCGTAGCCCGCTCCACACGCTGGTGTCGAACGCCTGCTTCGCGCTCGCGACCGCGCGGTCGACGTCGTGCGCGTCGGCATCGGCGACCGTCGCGAGCCGCTCGCCCGTCGCCGGGTCGTACACGTCGAGCCGCGCGGGCGAGTGCGCGCGCTGCATGGCGCCGTCGATGAAAAGGCCGAAGTCGCGTGCGACGAAGGTGCGCACGGTGTCGCTGACCGCGACGAAGTTCGTGGTGCTCATGGGCGTCTCGATGATTGTCATGACTGGGCCGCGTGCGCTTCGGCATGCGGGTGTCGAACCACTGTATCGACGGGGGATCGCGCCCGGTGAGCGCAAATTGGCAAGCGCGTGCGGGACCGGAACGCGGGTGACTCGGGAACGTGGAATGGCGGCGTGCGAGCGTCGCGTTATCGTCGGATCGATGGCGGGGTGTGGCGTGATGCGATGCGGTGCGATCGGTGCGACGTGGACGCGGGTGCGGGTGCGGGTGCGGGTGCGGGTGCGGGTGCGGGTGCGGGTGCGGATGCGGATGCGGATGCGGAAAAGCTACAGGAACAACGCGCCGACCAGCTCGGTGCGGTTCGACACGCCGAGCTTCCGGTACATGCGCATCAGATGCGTCTTGATGGTCGGCTGGCCGAGCGCGAGATCGCGTGCGATTTCCTTGTTCGAGCGGCCGTCGCGTACGAGTCGGGCGATCTGCTCCTCGCGGTAGGTCAACCGCTCCTCGCAACCGATCCGGTGAATGCCGCGCCGCGCGCGCAGCAGCGGCGCCAGCGCGGCTTCGGCGACCGGCTGCAGCCGTGCCAGCGCGTCGATCTCGCCTGATGCGAACCGGCCCGCCGTGCGGTTGCCGTCCGCGTCGCCCGTCCCGAAGCGCAGCAGCGAAAACGCGCCGACCGTGCGGCCCGCGTCGTCGCGCAGCCAGATCTCGACGACGTCGGCCACATCGTGCCGTCGCAGGAAACGGGTCCAGTACGCGGACGCATCGCGTCTTTCGTCAGGCAATTGGGACGCGAGCGTCACGACCGCACGTTCACCTGCCGCGCAGCGCGACGGGTGCAGCGGATCGAGCATCCGGTAGCGCGCGATGTAGGTGCGATGCATCGCCTCCGGCATCCCGAACAGCTCGAAATCGGCCGGCTCGCCGCTCAGGTCGAGCCGGTAGAACACGGTCGCGGACGGGCTCGCAAACGCGTCGAACGCATCGACGCACGCGCGTAGCGCGCGCTGCCAGTCGGCGGCTTCGTGGTCGGCGGAAGCGGATGAGGTCGGCATGATGGGAGCGGCCGGCGGCCGAACGCGTCGAAGGTCGGGCCAGCCTACCCGCGCCGAAATGGGCCGGTGAGCACAAATCGGCAATTCGTCCGCAGGGGGCGGATGACGAAGCTGCCGGCCATGTCGCGACAACGGAGTCTGCGTCGGGAAGGCATGCGCCGCGAGCCGTGCGGACGATGATGGCTGTCGACGGTGGCGCGGGTCATCGCACGCGCCGGCCGTGTCCCGACGACAGAATCCGCACCGGGAAGTCTTGCGCCGCGAGCCGTGCGGACGATGATGGCTGTCGACGGTGGCACGAGACATCGCACGCACCGGCCGTGTCCCGACGACAGAATCCGCGTCGGATAGGCATGCGCCGCGCGCCGTGCGATCGAAAATGGATGTCGAGGGCGGCGCGGAAAATCGCGCGCCGATCGAGCATGATCGGAATGATCAGCGAAATGCGCGGAGCGGCCGCACGCGCGGCCGCGAAACGGCGGCGCGGCAGCGTGTGCGCCGCGCCCGGTCAGTCAGGGTCCGCGTCAGTGCGCGTTCGCGGCGAACGTGTCGCAGGCACTTACTTCACCCGACTCCATCCCGCGCCGCAGCCAGTACACGCGCTGCTCGCTGGTGCCGTGCGTGAAGCTCTCCGGTACGACATAGCCCTGGCCTTGCTGCTGCAGCCGATCGTCGCCGATCGCAGCCGCCGCCTTCAGCCCCTGTTCGAAATCGCCGGGCTCCATCAGCCGCTGGTTCGCGCGCTGCGCGTTGTTCGCCCACACGCCGGCGAAGCAGTCGGCCTGCAGTTCCATCCGCACCGACAGCGCGTTCGAGCGCGCTTCGCTCGAACGGCGGCGCGCGGCATCGACCTTGTCGGAAATGCCGAGCAGGTTCTGCACGTGATGGCCGACTTCGTGCGCGATCACGTAGGCCTGCGCGAAATCGCCGCCCGCGCCGAAGCGCTTGCGCAGTTCGTCGTAGAAGCCGAGATCGATGTACACGTTGCGATCGCCCGGACAGTAGAACGGCCCCATCGCGGTCTGGCCGGTGCCGCACGCGGTCGGCGTCGAGTTCGTGAACATCACGAGCTTCGGCGGCTGGTACTGCGCATGCAGCTGGGTGTTGAAGACGCCCGTCCACGTGCGCTCGATATTGCCGAGCACCTTGCGCGTAAATACCGCACCGGGATCGTTCGCCGGCTCGCCCTGATGCTGCGTGGGCGCGGGCTGCGCCTGCTGCTGGCGGCCCTGCAGCGCCGATGCGCCTTCGAGCACGACGCGCGGGTCGATCCCGAAGAAATACGATGCGGCCAGCGCGACCACGATCGTGCCGATGCCGATCGTCGCGCGTCCGCCGCCGAACCCGCCGCCGCGTCGATCCTCGACGTTCACGCTTTCTCTTTCGTCGTCCAGCCTCATTGCCGGCCCCTCCCTGTTCTTGTCGATGGTCCGGCCGCGCGATGCGCAACCGGGCGATCAGCCGGCGCGCCTTGCGCGATCGGCAGACGCACCGCATCCGTATCGGGCGCGCACCCACGCCGATCTCGCCGCCTGCCGCTCCGCTTGCACGACGGAATCGGCCGGCCGGCGCGCACCGTACCGGTGCGCTGGCTCGCCCGCGCTATTTTGCCGGGCTTTCGCGAACTATCTCAAAAATACGGAGGATAGAGCGATTCGGCGCCGAACATCGTCAGCCTTTGCAAAATGGCTGCGGTCCTGCGTTCGGCCCGGTGCCGGGCGCGGCCGTCGACCGTCCGGCCGGTGCGCGTTCATCCTTTCGGCGGATACCGGCGCGCGTCGGCGCCGCCTAAAGTGACCGGAACGCCCCCCTTCCGGAGAACGACATGACGCACCCGCAACCCCGCACGATCGTGATCACCGGCGCCGGCACCGGCATCGGCGCAGCGTGCGCGCGCCGCTTCGCCGCCCGCGGCGATCACGTCGTGCTGATCGGGCGGCGCCGCGCACCGCTCGACGCGCACGCCGCCGAGACGGGCGGCCTCGCGCTCGCCGGCGACGCCGCGAGCACGGCCGACTGGGCCCGCTTCCTGCCGGAGATCGCCGGGCGGTTCGGCCCCGTCGATGCGCTCGTCGCGTGCGCGGGCGGCCACGGTCTCGGCCGCGCGGACGAAACCGACGACGCGCAATGGCGCGACGCGCTGCATGCGAACCTCGATACCGCGTTCGTCAGCGCACGCGCGTGCCTGCCCGACTTGATCGCGCAGCGCGGCAGCATCGTGCTGGTCGCGTCGATCGCCGCGCTCGCGGCCGGGCCCGGCGTATGCGGCTATACGGTCGGCAAGCATGCGCTGCTCGGGCTCGCGCGATCGCTGGCACGCGACTACGGGCCGCACGGCGTGCGCGCGAACGCGGTGTGCCCGGGCTGGGTCCGCACGCCGATGGCCGATGCGGAAATGGAACCGCTGATGTCCGCATACGGCGACACGCTCGACGGCGCGTATGCCCGCGTGAGCGCCGACGTGCCGCTGCGGCGCGCGGCCGATCCGGACGAGATCGCGGCCGTATGCGCATTCCTGGCATCACCGGATGCGTCGTTCGTAACGGGCGCGACGCTCGTCGCCGACGGCGGCGCAACGGTCGTCGACGTGCCGACCCTCGCATTCGACACGCTTTGATGCATGGGGATACGCCGCCCGCACGACGCCTCTTCGCTGCACGGGGACGCATCGCCCGCGCGCGCATCGTGACGGGCGGCCGCGCTTGCCCGGCGGTACGCGACCGCCCGTTCCCTCGCCCGGCGCATGCACCAGGCCGCGCGCGCTTCCCGCCCCGGAAATCCGCTAACATCGACCGATCCCGCCGCCCCCGCGCGGCACTGCCTCACCGATCGGCATTCGATGAACATCCGGTTTCTTGAAACCTTCGTCTGGCTCGCGAAGCTGGAGAACTTCCGGCTCACGGCCGAGAAACTGCACACGACGCAGGCGGCCGTGTCGAGCCGCATCGCGTCGCTGGAAGAAGCGTTCGACGTGCGGCTGTTCGACCGCAACACGCGCTCGGCCACGCTCACGCCCGCGGGGCGGCGCATGCTCGCATACGCGGAGCGGATCGTGCGGCTCGACAGCGAGATGCGGCGCGACATCGACGCGGCGAGCGACGCGGGGCTGATCCGGATCGGCGTGATCGAGTCGATCGTCCACAGCTGGTTTCCGGCACTGATGGCGCAATTGCGCGAGCGCTATCCGCGCCTCGACGTCGAGATCACCAGCGACACGACACTGCACCTGATCCGCCTGCTGAGCACCGACGGCGTCGACCTGATCCTGCAGACTGACCCGGTGCCGGGCCCCGACTTCACGAACCTACCGCTGTGCGAATTCCCGGTGCGCTGGGCGGCGAGCCCGCGTCTCGGGCTCGGCGGCGAACGGCTCGACGTCGCGCGGCTTGCCGCGTACCCGATCATCAGCTTCTCGCGCCACTCGGGCCCGCACGCGACGATCGAGCGGCTGTTCGCGGCCGTCGAGCGGCCGGCCAGCATCAACTGCATCACGTCGGTCGCCGCGATGATCCGGCTCGTCGCCGACGGGTTCGGCGTGGCCGCGCTGCCGCCCGCAATCATCGGGCGCGAACTGCAGGAAGGCGCGCTCGAACTGCTCGACGTCGAACCCGAATTCCCCGCGCTGCCGCTCGTCGCGTCGTATCGCACGCAGGGCCTGCCGGTTGCCGCGCGCATCGCGGAACTGGCGAGCGAGGTCGCGCGCGCGATGCCGGCGGCTTCCAGTCATGCGAAGCCCGCCGCGTCGGCAAAGGCCGAGGCCGAGGCCGAAACCGAAACCGAAACCGAAACCGAGGCCGAGACCGAGGCCGGGGCCGGGGCCGGGGCCGACATCGTCGACGAGTCCCCCGCCCGCCCGGCGAAAAGAGCCCGACCCGCGTCGGCAAGACGCACCCCGAAATCCGCGTCGCCCGCCCCCTCGGCGAAACGCCGCCCGCGCCGCTCATAAGAAAACCTGTTCACCGCGAATTTGTTTTCTTGTTGGACGGGTGCGGCCCGTCTTCGGGACACTGCGGTTCCTGACACACCCCGTCACAAGGAACCCGCCATGTCCCGCCTTTCCCTTCCGCACGGCCAGCTCTGCGTCTGGACGGACATCGATCCCGCGCACGAAGCCGATTTCAACGCGTGGTACGACCGCGAGCACATGCAGGAGCGTGTCGCGATTCCCGGCTTCACGCATGCGCGGCGGTTTCGCGCGACCGACGGCGGCCCGCGCAAGTACCTCGCGCTGTACGTGACGGACACGCTCGACGTATTCCATAGCGACGCGTACCGGCGAGCGTTCACGCAGCAGACCGCGTGGTCGCTCGCGAACTTCGAACGGATGACGGGCACGCAGCGGCGGGTCGGCGACCTGACGATCGAGGCCGGCGACGGCGAAGGCATGCATCTCGCGCTGTTCGTGCTGCCGCCGGAGCGCGTCGACGTGCCGCACCTGCGCGAGCGCTTCGACGCGGCGCTGCACGAACCGGGCATCCACGCGGCCCGGCTGTTCCGCACCGCGCCGGACCTGTCCGCGCCGATCGGCGCCGATGCGGCCGCGCGTCCGGCCGCCGACGCGCTCGTGCTGATCGAGGGCAGCGATGCCGCGGCCACGCGCCGCGTCGCCGCCGCGATCGCCGGTCACGACGACGTGCGCACCTTCGACCTGCTGTGGCGCGCCGCCGCGCCGCAGCCGGCCGCCGGTCGCGACGCCCAAGCAAAACCAGCCGCCGCCGCGCTGCCGGCCTGAACGCCGACGCCGCCACCGGCCGCGCCGTCCGTGATCCACACGCGGCCCGCGCATCGGTCCCCGCGCGTCACCCCCGTCCTTCTTCACGACATGCCCGACACCATGAGCACTCTCGCCCAGCCCGCCGCCCACGCGCCCCGCCGCGTCCGCAACAGCCGACTCGCGACCGCGAGCATGATCGGCACGTCGCTCGAGTGGTACGACTTCACGATCTACAACACGCTCGCCGCGCTCGTCTTCAACCACCTGTTCTTTCCGTCGGTCGATCCGCTGGCCGGCACGATCCTCGCGTTCTCGACCTATGCGGTCGGCTACGTGTCGCGTCCGCTCGGCGGCTTCGTGTTCGGCAACCTCGGCGACCGCATCGGCCGCCGCGCCGTGCTGATGCTCACGCTCGTGCTGATGGGTGTCACGACCGCGCTGATGGGCGCGCTGCCGACCTATGCGCAGGCCGGCATCCTGAGCCCGATCCTGCTCGTCGCGCTGCGCTTCGTGCAGGGTGTCGCGCTCGGCGGCGAATGGGCCGGCGCGGTGCTGCTGTCGGTCGAGCACGGCGACCAGAAACGGCGCGGACTGTCCGCGTCGTGGACGCAGATCGGCCCGTCGTTCGGCACGCTGCTCGGCACCGGCTGCATCGCGCTCGTGACGCTCTCCACCACGTCCGACGCCTTCCTGTCGTGGGGCTGGCGCGTGCCGTTCGCGGCCAGCGCGCTGCTCGTCGTATTCGGTTTCTGGCTGCGGCGCGGCGTCGACGAAACGCCGCAGTTCGAGCAGCTCGCCGAGTCGCACGCGACCGCCGACGTGCCTGTCGCCGAAGTGCTGAAGTGTCACTGGCGGCGCCTGCTGATCGCCGGCGGCTCGCGGATCGGCTCCGACGTGCTGTACGCGCTGATCGTCGTGTTCACGCTGACCTACGTGACGACCGTGCTGCACCTGTCGCGCCCGGTCGCGCTGACGGCCGTGATGATCGGCACGGCCTGCAACGCGCTCGCGGTGCCGTTCTTCGGCGCGCTGTCGGACCGCTTCGGACGCCGTCCGGTATACCTCGCCGGCGCGATCGCCGGGATCGTGTGGGCGTTCGTGTTCTTCGCGATGCTCGATTCGGCGCGGCCGGGCGCGATCGTCGCGGCGGTCGCGATCGGCCTCGTGATCCATGCTGTGATGTACGGCCCGCAAGGCGCGTTCGTCACCGAACAGTTCCCGACCCGCGTGCGTTATGCGGGCTCGTCGCTGGCCTACACGCTCGCCGGCATCGCCGGCGGCGGCTTCGCACCGCTCGTGATCGCCACGCTGTTCCGCCAGACGGGCACGACGACGGCCGTGTCGCTGTACGTCACCGCGGCGCTCGTCGTCACGTCGATCGCGCTGCTGGCCGCGCGCGAGACCGCGCACCGGCCGCTCGCGGATTGAACATCCCCGCCGGTCGTTTCACTCATTCGCACTTCGAACGGATACCCGCATGCAAGCCCTGTCGTTCAACGTGATGTCCCTGCAAGGCGCGCCCGCCCAGGTCGACGTCGAGATCGAACGTGTCGTGATCGCCGGCTGGGCCGGGCGCGATCCGGACGCGATCCGCGCACACATCGACGAACTCGCGGCGCTCGGCGTCGCGCCGCCGTCGGCCACGCCGTGTTTCTATCGCGTGTCGTCCGCGCTGCTCACGCAGGCGCCGTCGATCGGCGTGCTCGGCGCACGCTCGGGCGGCGAGATCGAGTGCGTGCTGATCGACAGCCCGGTCGGCACGCTGGTGACGGTCGGCTCCGATCATACGGATCGGGAAGTCGAGGCCTACGGCGTCGCGGTGTCGAAACAGGTGTGCGCGAAACCGCTCGCCCGCGACGCGTGGCGTCATGCGGACGTTGCCGATCATTGGGACGCGATCGAGATGCGTTCGTGGTGGATCAAACCCGGCGGCGAGCGCGTCGCGTATCAGCACGGCGCGGTCAGCGGGCTGCTAGCGCCCGCCGCACTGTGGCACCGCTTCGACGACCGGCGCACGATGCCCGCGCGCTGCGCGATGTTCGGCGGCACGGTCGCCGTACACGGCGCGATCGCGGCGATGGGCGACGGTGACGCGTTCGAGATGGAACTCCACGATCCGGTGCTCGGGCGCAGCCTGCGGCACCGGTACGAGGTCGAGGTATTGCCGGTTGTCGCGTAAAGGCGGTGGCAGGTGCGCAGACAATAAAGAACCCGCCCGCACGCGGCCCCGTCACCCGCCTTCAGCGCTCGCCGTCATCGCAAGCAGCCCAGCCCGGCCAGCGTCGCCTCCACCGCCGTATCGAGCGGCGTCACCGGCTCGCGGCCCAGCACCGCCGTCACCCGCGCGTTGTCCATCCGGAGCGGCTCGCGCCACAGATAGCGCATCTCGAGCATCTCGCGCATCGTCGTGACGAACGGCGCCGCGACCCACACGAGCCACCACGGGAAACGCCGCACCGTCGGCCGCATCCCGTGCCGCTGCGCGACGCGGCGCACGGCCTGCGCCATCTGCGTGCCGTCCGCGTCCCAGTGACCGCCGAAGTGGAAGCGCGCGAACGGCGCCAGCGTGTCGCGCCGCTCGAGCAGCTCGACCATCGTGCGCGCGACGTCCGGCAGGTACGCCCATTGATGGCCGACGCCCGGCCGGCCCGGCACGCTGATGGCCGCGACGGGCCGCCCGGCCTTGACGAGCGCCTGCCCGAACCAGTTGTTGCCGGCGTGCGCCCCGAAGAAATCGCCGGCCCGCACGATGATCGTCCGGACGCCCTGCGCGGTCGCCGCCTGCAACCGCCGCTCCATCTCGACGCGGATCGCGCCCTTGCGCGTCACCGGATGCTGCGGCGCCTCTTCGCGCAGCACCGGAAACACGTCGGGGCCATAGTTGTAGACCGTCCCCGGCAGCACGACGGTCGCCTGCGCCAGCGTCGCCGCCGCGATCGTGTTGTCGAGCATCGGCAGCACCTGCGTCGACCAGTTCCGGTAGCCGGGCGGATTCACCGCATGCACGATCACGCTGCAGCCGCGCGCCGCGCGAACCACCGCCTCGCGGTCGAGCGCGTCGCCGCGCAGCCACGCGATCCCGTCGCGCTCCACCGTCTCGGCGTCGAGCCCGCGCTTGAGCGCGCGCACCTGCCAGCCGGCATCGCGCAACTGACGCGCGACCTCGCCGCCGATACCTCCGCTCGCGCCGAGCACGAGTGCCTGTCGTTGCGTCCCGCCTGCGTTCGCCGTCATTGCCGTTCTCCGTGAATGAACCGTTGTCAGCACCCATTCTGGCGCGAGGCAGCCTAACAAGGAATTGCCTAACCAGATGCATCGGCTATACATTTATGCATGGCCATCGATCTGAACTGGGAACGCTACCGCACCTTCCTCGCCGTGCTGACGGAAGGCTCGCTGTCGGGCGCGGCGCGCGCGCTCGGCATCACGCAGCCGACGGCCGGCCGCCACGTCGCGGCGCTCGAAGCCGCGTTCGGCCAGACGCTGTTCACGCGCTCGCCGTCGGGGCTGCTGCCGACCGAGGCGGCCCTGGCGCTGCGCGGCCATGCCGAGGCGCTGCGCAGCGCGGCGGCCGCGTTCGAGCGCGCGGCCGCGAGCCACGGCGCGGGCGTGCGCGGCACCGTGCGGATCTCGGCCAGCGACGTGATCGCGGTCGAGGTGCTGCCGCCGATGCTCGCGCAGTTGCGGCGCGACCATCCGGGGCTCGTGATCGAACTGGTGCCGACCGACCGCATCCAGGACGTGCTGAATCGCGAGGCCGACATCGCGGTGCGGATGGCGCCGCCCGCGCAGGAGGCGCTCGTCGCGCGGCGCATCGGCGCGCTGGAAGTCGGGCTGCATGCGCGCGACGACTACCTGGCGCGCAACGGTACGCCGTCATCGACGGACGAACTCGCCCATCACGCGCTGATCGGCTTCGATACGGTCACGCCGTTCATCCGCGCGGCGGGGCGCGGGATGCCGCTGTGGAATCGCGATGCGTTCGCGCTGCGCACCGACAGCAATCTCGCGCAGCTCGCGATGATTCGCGCGGGCTACGGGATCGGCTTCTGCCAGAACCGGCTCGCGCAGCGCGATGCGCGGCTCGTGCGCGTGCTGCCGGACGGGCCCGCGACGAAACTGGAAACCTGGATGGTCATGCACGAGGATCTGCGGACGAGCCCGCGTTGCCGGGCCGTATTCGATGCGCTGGCGAACGGGCTGCGTGCGTATGCCGAAGGGACGGCCGACTAGGCCGTTCCCGCCCGCCGCACGCGCGAATCGCCACGGCGCGCGCTATTCGTGAATCTTGCCGGCGAACAGGATGTCGGCCATGCGCCGCCACGGGTTGTCGGGCAGGTCGTAGCAGCGCAGCCCCTCGTCGGACGCCTCGGCCCAGTCGACCATCGCCTCCAGGTACTCGCCGATCGAGCGGTTTTCCCAGCCGAGCGCGGCGGCCGCATACGGCGCCGGCGGCAAGTCGGCCTCAAGCTGGCGCTCCTTGTGCCAGTCATGGCCGAGCACGCGGAGGAAACGGATCAGCGAGCGCTCGTCGATCACCCGCTCGAGCGCGTGCGCCAACCGCGCGGCCATCTCGCTTTTCAGTTCGTCGTTCATGCGTATCGCCCCCTGCTACGCAACGTTCAAAACGCTTCCAGCTCGCACCAACCGGGATACGTTTGCTCGACGATGAAGAAATCGTCGAAGTAGACCAGCCCGAGCCGTTCGAGCGACCTCATGCACGCATCGGCGGCGTCGCCGCCGAAGAACGGGCCGAGCGACACCAGCCGGTCCGACTCGTCGAAACAGTCGGCGAAATTGAATTCGCGCATGAGCGCGGACAGGTCGACGTCTTTCTCGACCAGCGCCGCGCGTCGAACGACGATCCCGAAATCTCTCGATATTTTCATCGGTACCGACTCCCGTCGAATACGTGCCGCTGCGCCGACGCGCATGCGTGCTTCATGCTTTACATCAGCAACTGCCGCGACAGCACCTCGCGCGCCTGCGTGACCGTCTCGCGCTCGCCCGGCATCGGCGGCGTCAGCGAGAACACCGCGTCGGGCAGCGTCGGCAGCCGGTATTTCGCGCCGAGCCGCACGAGGCCCTCGCCGATCGCCGACGCGCACAGGCAGCCGACGCCGAGCCCCGCCGCCAGTATCGACTGCAGCCCCGCGACGCCCGACGCGCTGTGCACGAGCACGTACGGCGCGTGCTGCTCGTCGAGCGAGCGCACCGCGATCTGATGCATCATGCAGTCGTCCGGCAGCAGCACGAGCGGCAACGGCTCGGGCAACTGCTCGGCGAGCGCGGGCGACGTGACCCACGACAGCGGCTCGCGCCGCAGCACCCAGCGCGTATCGGCCGACGCGGGCCGGAACGGGCCGCTCGACAGGTTCATCACGACGCCAAGATCGATCTGCCCGCGCGCATGGGCAGCTTCGATCTCCGCGCTCTTCATCGCGCTCACGTGCAGGCTCAGTTGCGGGTAGCACTCCCGCAACCGCGCGAGCAGGCCCGCGACTTCATGCGTCCGGTAGTAGTCGGTGATCGCGACGCGCAATTCGCCCTTGATCGCCTGTCCACGCACTTCGTCGAACGCGGCCTCGTTCAGCGCGACGATGCGCCGCGCATGCTGCAGCAGGCGCGCGCCGGCCGGCGTCGGCTCGACGCCGCGCTTGCTGCGCACGAACAGTGGCACGCCGGCGCGCGACTCGAGCTTGCGCACCTGCTCGCTGACCGTCGACTGTGACAGATGCAGCAGCGGCGCGGCCGCCGTAAGGCTGCCCGCATCCGCCACCGCCGCGAACGTGCGTAACTGATCCAGGTCGAAACCGCGCATCGCACTCTCCATCCATCGAATAACCCGATGGATGCTACCACCAATTCCCGCTTTTCCGATTCATCGGCGGTCCGCAGAATATCGGTTCAACGGCCCGCCGCACCCGTTTCCACGGGATTCGGCATGCGTTGCGGCCGCCATTCTTCCGGATTTCCTTTCATGACCGACAACACCCTCGCCCGTTGCGCACCGGCCGGCGCGGCCGCCGCGGCACCGCCGCGCAGCCATCACGGCTGGGCGCTCGTGGTCCTGCTGGTCGGCGCCATTCTGCCGCCGCTCGACTACTTCATCGTGAATCTCGCGCTGCCGGCCATCCGCGACGGCATCGGCGCGCGGCCGGCCGAGCTGCAGCTCGTCGTGTCGGCCTACGCGTGCGCGAACGCGGTCGTGCAGATCACCGGCGGGCGTCTCGGCGACCTGTACGGCCGCAAGCGGATGTTCATGATCGGGATGGCCGGGTTCGTCGTCGCGTCGGCACTGTGCGGGCTCGCCGGCAGCGGCGCGGTGCTGGTCGGCGGCCGCGTGCTGCAGGGCCTGTTCGCCGCGATCCTCGCGCCGCAGGTGCTCGCGACGATCCGCAGCGTGTTCAGCCCGCAGGAGCAGGTGCGCGTGATGGGCTTCTACGGTTTCGTGTTCGGCCTCGCGGCCGTGATCGGCCAGCTCGGCGGCGGCGCGCTGATCGACCTGCATCCGTTCGGGCTCGGCTGGCGCGCGATCTTCCTGGTCAACGTGCCGATCGGCATCCTTGCGCTGCTCGGCAGCTGGCGCTTCATCCCGGAAAGCCGGCCGCCGCGCGGCCAGCGCATCGACGTGCCCGGCATGGTGCTGCTGTCGCTGTTCCTGCTGATGCTCGTCTATCCGCTCACGCACGGACGCGAGGCGGGCTGGCCGCTGTGGATGATCGCATGCGTCGTCGGTGCGCTGCCGATGCTCGGCGCGCTGCTGGCGGTCGAAGCGCGCCGGCTCGCCAGCGGCCGTGATCCGCTGCTCGACGTGCGCCTGCTGCGCAATCCGGCCGTCGCGCTCGGGCTCACGCTCGCGTTCCTGTTCTACATGCTGAGCGCGTTCTTCCTGAGCTACGGCATCTATCTGCAGGGCTGCCTGAACTGGTCGCCGCTCGCGTCGGGGCTGGCGATCCTGCCGCTCGGCATCGGCTTCCTCGCGAGCCCGCTGCTGATGCCGCGTCTCGTCGAGCGGTTCGGCGGCTATCGCGTGCTCACGCTCGGCTTCGCGATGCTCGCGGCCGGGGTCGCGACCGCCGCCGCGCTGGCCGGCGATCATGCGCCCGGCCCGGGCTTTTACGCGGGCATCGCGGCGATCGGCATCGGGCAAGGCCTCGTGCTGCCGTCGGTCGTGCGGATCGTGCTCGCGGAAGTCGACGCGGCGCGCGCCGGGGTCGCATCCGGCATGGTCACCGCGATGCTGCAGATCGGCGCGGCCGTCGGCGCCGCGACGCTGGGCGGGCTGTTCTTCGCGCGGCTCGGCGCGCAGCCGCGTGCGCTCGACTACGTGCAGGGGTTCAGGACGGCGATGTGGGCGCTGGCGGCCGTGCTGCTGGCGTGCGTCGCGTTGTCGGCCGCATTGGGGCCGATGCATCGGCGGGGGCGGGCAATCGCGTGACGACGCCGGCCAGGGAAGCCCTCGCCGGCAGCGAATCGCGGCATGCGCGACCGCTTGTCGGCGGCGGGCTCGCTAATGATGCTTGTGTTGCGCGTGCCGTGCTTCCCATTCGGCCAGTTCGACGCGATAGCGCGCCAGCGCTTCGTCGTACAGGTCGAACACGCACGGCGAGCAGCCGCTGTTGCAGCAGTCTTCCAGTTCGGGTTGTTCGGGCGGGGTCGGACGCGGATCGTCTGCGAGCGTATCCGCGGAGGCAGGCTTGGTCACGGCTTCAGTCATATGGTGTGGAACGCCCAGTATACGGTGATGGTCGGCGGCATGCAGGCACGCACCGGGCGCAGCCGCGCATCCCGCACCGACAGGAATCGCGCCATGGCCGAAGCAGTGAATCCACCGGAACGCCGGGCGCCGTTCGGCGCCTTCTCAATGGCCGCGATCCAGGGCGACGGCGGGATCCGATCGAAATCGCGGCAATCACGGAAATCTCGCGTGCGCGATTTCGCATGCCCTGACGTCGCACTCGAGTGCGATCACCCGCTCCCTGCTACGCCACGCGACCGCTCACCGGAATCGATGCGCCTGTGATCGCCTGCGCGTCGGGCGACAGCAGGAATCCGATCGTCGCCGCCAGCTGCTCGGGCCGGACCCAGCGCGTGAAATCCGCATCCGGCATGTCCGCACGGTTTGGCGGCGTGTCGATGATGCTCGGCAGCAGCGCGTTCACGGTCACGCCGCGATCGAGCAGTTCCGCCGCCAGCGCCTCGGTGAGCCGCGCGACGCCCGCCTTCGCGGCCGCATAGGCACCCATCCCGGTGCCCGCCTTGAACGCCGCGCCCGCGCCGATGTTGACGATGCGGCCGGCCGGGCTCGTCACCAGATACGGCAGCGCGGCCTTCGACGCGTTCAATGCCGTCTTCACGTTCAGTTCGTACATGCGGTCCCACGTGGCCGCGTCGCCGTCGGCGATCGTCTGCCAGACGAACGCGCCCGCGATGTTCAGCAGCGCGTCGACCCGGCCGAATTCGCGATTCACCGCTTCAAGGGCGCGCGCAGCCGCCTGCGGATCGACAAGGTCGATGCCGCCGATGCGCAGCGCATCGGCCGGCACGCCGGGCAACGCCTGCGCGTCCGGCGCCGCGCCGCGGCCGATCAGCGCGACGCGCGCGCCGCGCTGGCCGAGCCAGGCGGCCGTGGCGACGCCGAGATGGCCGAATCCGCCGGTGATCGCGACTGCCTTGCCTTTCAGGTCGTGTTCCATCGATGTGCTCTCCTGGGTCGAGGGGGTTGGATGATACGTGGTTCGGGGCGATGCCGGTACCGACACGGACGCGCGTGGCCAGCGTTTCGACAGCGTAGCGCCGTTCATGCTTGCGCGCGCACGGCGATCAATGCGTCACCGCCAACGCAGCCGCTCGGTTGATCCGCAGCCGTGAAGGCGCGCACCGCGCATGACGGTGGACGGTGGACGGCAGGAGGTAGGCGTTAGGCGTTAGGCGGTGGGCGGTGGGCGGTGGGCGGGGGAAGGCGGACGGTGGACGGCGGACAGCCGACGGCCGACGGCCGACGGCCGGGCATAATGCGCGAACACGGTGCGCCGCGCGGTGCCCCGTGATCGCGCCGGGTCCTTGAACGGCCCGCGTCGTTTCCGTAACGAAACCCGAACCTCAACCCGTCTATCCCATGCAAGTACTCGTCGTTGGCACCGGCAAGCTGGCAACCGAACTGCTCGGCTCGCACCGGCTCGACCCCGCAACCTGTCGCGTGACGGCCTGGTCGGACCCCGCACGCACCGAGACGCGTTCGATCGTCGTGCACGCCGGATCCGGCCGCGAGCTGCCTGCCGCGATCGAATTCTGCCGCGCAACGGGCTCGCCGCTCGTCGAGCTGTCCACCGGCTCCGAGCTCGAAACCGGATCGCACGACTTCCCCGTCGTGCTTTGTCCGAATACGAACATCCTGATGCTGAAGTTCATGAGCATGCTGGAAACCAGCGGCCATCTGTTTCGCGACTGCCGCATCAGCGTGACGGAGTCGCACCAGGCCAGCAAGACGTCCGTGCCGGGCACCGCGGTCGGCATCGGTCAGGCACTCGGCGTGCCGGCGCAGGACATCCGCTCCGTGCGCGACCCCGACGAACAGCGCGACGCCCTGCAGATTCCCGACGATCAGCTCGGCCGCCATGCGTTCCACCGGATCCGCATCGAGGATGGCGCATGCAGCCTGCAGTTCGAATCGCGCGTGTACGGCGCGTCGCCTTACGCGGACGGCGTGTCGCGGATCGTCGAGACCGTCCGGCAGCACGAACTCGAACCCCGCCGATACTCGATCGTGGAGCTCATCCGCAACGGCTGGCTGTAGGCGCGACGGTGCGCGGATCGCACCGACGACACCGCGGCCGGCACATTCGACGGCCGCGATCGCACGATCGCGCACGCGCCGCTTACCCGTCGCCCAGCACGGCCCCGCTCTCCGGCAGCGTCGCGCCGCCGTCGACGACGATCGTCTGCCCGGTGATGTACGCCGCATCGGCCGACGCGAGAAACAGCATCGCGTTCGCGATGTCCTCCGGCTCGCCCACCCGCGCGAGCGGAATGTCGCGCGCGATCTGCGCGGCGACCGACGCGTCGCCGAGATTGCCGGCGGCCGGCGTGCGGATCATCCCCGGCTCGACGCCGTTGACCGTCACGTTGCGACGCGCGAGTTCGAGCGCCGCCGCGCGGATGAAGCCGTTCACGCCGGCCTTCGACGCCGCGTAGTGCGCGAGCCCCGGATAGACGACGCGCGGCCCGGTCACCGACGACGTGACGAGCAGCCGCCCCGCTCCCGCACGCTCGAACGCCGGCAGCGCGGCCTGCGCGAGCCAGAACAGCGCCGACAGGTTGACCGACAGCGTGCGCTCGAGCATCGGCTCGTCGATCTGCGCAAACGGGGTCAGCGGGAAGTACGCGGCGTTGTGAACGACGACGTCGAGCCGGCCGCCGTCGCGCTCGACCGCCGCGACGAGCGCGCCGAGTTCGTCGCGGCTCGCGGCGTCGACGCGATACGCGCGCGCGTCGCCGCCCGCACTGACGAGGGCGTCCGCCTGCGCGGCAGCGGCATCGCCGTTGAGATCGGCAAGCGCGACGAACGCATCGGATTCCGCGAAACGGCGCGCGATTGCCGCGCCGATCCCCTGCGCGGCGCCCGTGACCAGCACGACGCGCCCACTGAAATCCGCACGCAGGCGGGCGCTGCCCGGCACGGCGCTCATCGCTGCGCCTCGCCGCCGAGCGGATGCACGGTTTCGTTCAGCACCTGCGCATGCGCACCGATCGGGAAGTTCGACAACGTGCCGAAGTCGCCGCCCTGATAGCCGAAGATCTTGCCGTCCGTCTTGCGTTGAGCGAGATCGATCAGCACGACGCCGAGCGTCGGCACCACCTTTTCGCGCCACACGAACAGATACAGTTCATCGGCAATCCTGAAGTAATGGCAGCGATCCACGTCCGCCAGCCCGCCTTCTACGCCCTGCAGGCACTGCCATGCGTAGAAGTTCTCGTTCAGGTAGATGTGCTCGTAGCATTCGGTCGGGCTGTAGCGATACATCGTCCGCTTGCCGATCAGTTCGCGCGTAGGCCCATGCAGCGGGCCCGGCTGCGCATGGCCGCCGAGCGTGCCGTGCCGGAATGCCGCGTCGACGCCAGTCAGCGGCAACCCGCGCGAAACGCGCGTGAACGCGTCGACATGCGTGTCGGCCTCGGTCGGCAGCGTGCCGATCACCGACGTCCACACGCCGCGGCCGACGTCGATCACGAGGCTGACGGACGTCGCGCGCGCCACCGGATCGATGTAGTCGACGAAGTACAGGTCGTCGCGCAGCCGCGTGACGCGGCACGGCGCACGGCCGCCCGTGTCGGTCGCCGCATCGCGCCATTGCAGCGCACCCGCCTCGAACGTATAGACGCGCCATGCGCCCGTTACGTCGCCAAGGGCCAGGGACCGCCCGACGAGCGCGTTCACGGGCGCGAGGATGTTCGCGTCCGGTGCAAAGCCGTCCGCGAGCGCGCCAACCTGAATGAATACCGGATCCTGTCGTTCCACCTGCCGTCTCCCGCGCAGCTTCAGGCCCGGCGGGCCGTGTACGCTGCTCATGTGCACATGGTGCGGGCTGCGCGCGCCGCACGGTATCGGCCAAAAGGATGAAGGGCGCGCGGCGCCGGAACGCGCTACAGTGCACGTGATCCGCGCCGCTGCCGGCGCGAGGAGCCCCCATGCACCGTGTCACCCACTACCGACGGACCGATGAAGGCATCGAGGCGATCAGCCTCGAGTCCGACCGCACGTTTCCGCGGCACGCGCACGACGAATTCGGGGTCGGCGTGATCGTCAGCGGCGCGCACCGGTCCTGGAGCGGCCGCGGGCAGGTCGACGCGCTGGCCGGCGACGCGATCATGGTCAATCCGGGCGAAATGCACGACGGCATGCCGATCGGGACGGGCACGGCCCGGCGCTGGCGGATGCTGTACCTCGCGCCGGCGCTGGTCGCGGGCGTCGCGGCGGAAGAAGGCGTCGGCGGCGTCGAGCTCGCGCATCCCGCGGTGCGCGACGCGCGGCTCGCGGCCGCGTTCGGCCGGCTGCATGCTCGAATCGTCGCAGGAGATACCATGCCGCTCGCCCGCGACGAGGCGCTCGTGACACTGGTCGCCGGGCTGCTTGCGCGGCATTCGAACCGGGCGCTGCCGGCCGCCGGCGTCGCGCCGGCGATCCGCGTGGCCCGCGAGCGGCTCGATGCGGCGCCCGCCGCACCCGTCTCGCTGGCCGAACTCGCCGGCCTGAGCGGCGTGAGCCGCTTCCAGTTGCTGCGCGGGTTCGCGCGCGAACTCGGCATCACGCCGCACGCGTACCTGGTGCAGTCGCGCACGCGGCTGGCGCGGGCACTGCTCGCGAGCGGCCGGCCGATCGCGGATGCCGCGGCCGAAGCCGGTTTTGCCGACCAGAGCCACCTGACGCGCGCGTTCGCACGCCAGTTCGGGATCACGCCGGGACGATTCACGCAGGCCGGCTGACGGACCTCGCGGTCCCGGCACGACCGCCGCCGTGGCGCGACGTCGTCGATCGCCGCCGTTCGGCAACAACGATGGCGCTTGATAGCAGCGCCACCGGTCATCCGGAGACACCGAGCGCAATACCCTTCCGTTCACCCGCTCCGCTCGCCGGCGCCGCTGCAATTTCGTTCAAGACGCCCGCGCCGCCGCACGCGACCATGCGGCACATGAAAACACGACTGATCGGC
The DNA here is from genome assembly GCF_905339955.1 of Burkholderia sp. BCC1996. Lineage (NCBI taxonomy): Bacteria > Pseudomonadati > Pseudomonadota > Betaproteobacteria > Burkholderiales > Burkholderiaceae > Burkholderia > Burkholderia sp. BCC1996. Next base: position 295,390 of record NZ_CAJPHM010000005.1, on the reverse strand, counting down.
TATCTCTATCTCGCCGCCGCGATGGCGGGCGTCGGCAGCACCGTCATCGCGAGCCGCCTCGCGGCGGGCGGCCTGCCGCCGTTCGCCGCCACCGCGCTGCGCTTCCTGATCGCAACCCCGTTGCTGTTCGCGCTGATGCGGGCGCAGCGGCTGCGATGGCCGCGGCTCTCCGCACGCGACGCCGTGCTGCTGGTCGTGCAGGCTGCGGCGGGCGGGGTCGGCTATACGGTGCTGCTGATCAGCGGCACGAAGCTGTCGTCGCCCATCGATGCGGGCGTGATGCTCGGCACGCTGCCGGCGATGTCGACGCTGATCGCGGCGGTCGTGCTGCGCGAGCGGCAGACCCGGCGCGACTGGAGCGCGGCCGCGCTCGCCACCGCCGGCGTGCTGCTGGTCACGTTCGCGCCCGGCCAGGCCATGCCGTCGCTCCGAACGCTCGCCGGCGACGCGCTGGTGCTGGCGGCCGTCGCATGCGAGGCCGTGTTCATCCTGCTCAACCGGCGGCTGTCGGCGCCGTTGCCGCCGCTCACGCTGTCGACGGCGATGTCGGGCCTCGGCTTCGTGCTCGCACTGGTGCCGGCCGCGTTCGAATGGCACGCGCTGGCGACGAGCTGGAACATCGGCGCGGTGTCGGCGATCGTGTACTACGCGCTGGTGCCGACCGTGCTCGGTTATCTGTGCTGGTATGCGGGTTCGGCGCGCTCGAGCGGCACCGAAGCCGCGCTGTTCACGGCGGTTGCGCCGGTCTCGGCCGTGCTGTTCGCCGTCGCACTGTTCGGCGAGACCCTGGGCGGCACGCGACTCCTCGGCATCGCGCTCGTCGTCGCGGGAATGCTGGTGGGCGCGACGCGGCGGCGCGAGCCGCCGGCACGCGCAACGGACTCACGGTCGAGGTCGCCAGCGCGCCCAGCGGCATCCACGTCGACTGCTACCGATTGATCCGCGTGCGCGGCGACTGTAGGAATGTGTCCGCCCGCGGCAAAATCGTTGCGCACCGTCGCACAAGATGCAATATTCGCGTGGCCGGGCCATTTGACAACCACCGAACAATAATTCGCATCATCATGAACAAGAAGGAAGCCAAAACAAGAATCGCGGCGCTGCTGTCCGCGGGTGCGAGGAAAGCCGACGTGCTGGCCGAACTGGCCGGACAGGGCCTCAAGGATCGCGTGCTCGCGCGCCTGATCGCGTCGCGCCCCGACCCTGAGCTGTGCAGGAAGAACAAGGTGCATACACGGGTCCTGATCGGGCTCGGCATCGCGCAGTTGGTGATCAGCGTCGCACTCGCCTATCTCATCCTGGTGGACACACTCAGCATCGGCGCCGCGGTGCTGTTCCTCGCACTGACGGTGCCGCTGTCGCTGCTGTTCATCTGGGGCTTCGCGACCCATCGCGTCGGCGCATATCACGCGTTCATCATTCTGTCGCTGCTGCAGGTACCGAAGACCATCGCCGATCTCGGCCGCGATCCGTCGGCCGCGCTGCCTACCCTCGGGGTGACCGTCATCCTGGTCGGCTACGTCTGGTTCGTCCGCAACCGGCTGTTCCCCGACTTCGGCTGGTTCACGCCGCGCAAGGTCGAGGGCCGTTACGCGTTCGTGGAAACCGCCTGATACCGCACACCACGCACCACGCACCGTGAAAAAGGCGCCGGGCCGCCCCGCAATCGCGGGACGGCCCGGCGCCTTCTGCATTCCGGAACCCGGCAGCTTATTTGGCCTTCTCAGCCGTATCGCTGATTGCCTGGCCACCCTTCGAAATGTCCTGCCCCACGCCTGCAACGGTATTGCAACCGGCGAGCGCGGCGGTCACCACCAGCAGCACTGCAGCAATCGTACGCGTCATGCTCATTCTCCTTCGAGTCAACATGCCCGACCGGGCGAATCGTATGCGGCGCGGTGCCCTGCGGTGTGCAGGACACGGGGCCTGACCTGATTATACGGAGACGGCCGCCGTGCGCCAGTGCCGACCGGGCCGGCGTCCCACGCACGACACGGCCGGGTCGCGCAGATTTTCCTTGACTTCGTCGGCGCGCGAACTAATATACGCACCGCGTATATTTCTCATCAGGTGCCGCCGATGACCGTTCCCCAGCAAGCCTTCCTGCGCGACGCGATGCGCCGCCTCAACATGACCCGCGAAGCGTTCGCGAACCGCATCGGTGTAAGCCGCCGCGCACTGGACACGTGGCTGTTGCCCGACGACTCGCAGGAATCGCGCGGGATGCCCGAGATCGTCGAACGCTTCGTGTCGGAAATCGTCGAGCGCTCGGCACCGGACGGCGGAGACTATACGCAAAGCGTAGACAAACAGGAGCTCGCAAAGCAATTCCTGTTCGAAGGCAAGCCGCAGTTGATCTCGGTGGACCAGTTCTCGCGCGACTCGGTCGAGGCGCTGTTCCGCGTCGCCGACGTGATGCAGCCGATCGCGCGCCGCCACAAGATCTCGCGCGTGCTCGAGGGCGCAGTGCTCGGCAACCTGTTCTTCGAAGCCAGCACGCGCACGCGCGTGTCGTTCGGCGCGGCCTTCTGCCGGCTCGGCGGCTCGGTGTGCGACACGACCGGCTTCACGTTCTCGTCGATGGCCAAGGGCGAATCGATCTACGACACGAGCCGCGTGATGGCCGGCTACGTCGACGCACTCGTGATCCGCCACCCGGAGAAAGGCTCGGTTGCCGAATTCGCGCGCGCGACCAACCTGCCGGTGATCAACGGCGGCGACGGCCCTGGCGAGCACCCGAGCCAGGCACTCCTCGATCTCTATACGATCCAGCGCGAGTTCTCGCGGCTCGGCAAAATCGTCGACGGCGCGCATATCGCGCTCGTCGGCGACCTGAAATACGGTCGCACCGTGCATTCGCTCGTCAAGCTGCTCGCGCTGTACCGCGGACTGAAGTTCACGCTCGTGTCGCCGCCGACGCTCGAAATGCCCGCGTACATCATCGACCAGATCGCGACGAACGGCCACGTGATCGAGCAGACGAACGACCTCGCGGGCGGGCTGCGCGGCGCGGACGTCGTCTATGCGACGCGGATCCAGAAGGAGCGCTTCACCGACGAGTCGTTCGAGGGCTATACGCCGGATTTCCAGATCAACCAGGCGCTCGTCGACTCCGTCTGCAAGCCCGACACGCTGATCATGCACCCGCTGCCGCGCGACAGCCGGCCCGGCGCGAACGACCTGTCGGTCGACTTGAACCGCGATCCGCGGCTCGCGATCTTCCGGCAGACCGACAACGGCATTCCGGTGCGGATGGCGATCTTCGCGGTGCTGCTCGGCGTCGAGAATCTCGTCCAGCATTCGATGCGCGATGCGACGTGGCGCCCGCCGGCGTACCTCGGGCCGGAGGATGCGGTGTTTCACGGAATCGATTGACCGGCATCCAGTGTCGCGCGGCCAGACTCGAGATTGCTGAAGTTCGAGCGCCGCGCGCCGAAGCAACGCACGACGCGCCGCCTTGCACGGCGCGTTTTCATTTTCGGCGCGGGTGATATCGAGGCGACCGGCCGGAAGTTACCGAACCCACGGATCGATCACGCGCAGGCCCGCTGCTTCGAACGGTGCGACGTCGCGCGTGGCCACGATCAACCCGTTGGCTGCGGCGGTTGCAGCGATGAAGCCATCGGCAGGCGCCATCGTGTGCCCCAGGGCGCGCGCCTTCGCGCGTAGGCTCGCATATGCGTCACTGGCCGCATCGTCGAACGGCAGAATCCGCCCGCGAAACAACGGCACGACGCGTTGCTCGATGTTTTGGTGCAGCCAGTCTCGCCTGCGCCCCTCCGGCAACGCGGCCACGCCGAATCGCATCTCGGCCAGACTGATCGCGGCAAGAAACAGCGTCTCGACGTTTTGCGCGTCGAGCCATTCGATCACGGCCGCGCTCGGTTCGCGTCGCAGCGGCTCCGAAATGACGTTGGTATCGACCAGAATCATTCGAAGCTCATCGGATCGGTTGGCGATTGATCGCGCTGAACCTCGAAATCGATGCCGCCAGCCTCTCGCCCGATCTCCGCCAGCAGCGTTCCCAGCTTGGGCCGTCCGCCGGGCCGAACGGCCTGCTCGAGGATATCGCGCACCTCGGCCTCGGTACTGCGGCCATGTTGTGCGGCACGGATTCGAAGCGCGCGATGCACCTCGTCGGGCAGGTTTCTAACAGTGATCACAGGCATGATGCGCCTCACTACATTTGCTTGCAATGCAGTCATATTATCACCTTGCTGTCATTTTGGACGAGTGAAGACCCGATCACTGTAAATCGCCCGCCTCGCCTTTCCCACTCGGCCATTCGGCCATCGCCGCAACCCCGCACGCGCTCGGCAGCCCTCGCCACATTCGCCAACATTCCTCCCACAAATGAGAACGCGAACGCTTCTCATTTAAAAAGAAATTACATAGAATGCCACCTGAAAACAAATCGTAATAATTCCCGGCGGCATGCACATTTCCGTAGCGCGTCGTTCCGGGGCCATACTGCGAGGTCGAAGCGCACCATGAAGTCCCGTCCTGACGAGCAGAAGCTCGGCAAATTCACCACCCTGTGCAGCGTGCTCGCCGCGAGCCCGGCGTTCGCCGACGGCACGCCGCCATCCGCCCCGGTCAGCACCGAAGGCCATCTCGCACCGATCGAGGTCCAGGGCAAGGCCGAGCACAGCTACAAGGCCGACTTTTCCGCATCCGCGAAATTCACCGCGCCGCTCGTCGACACGCCGAAGTCGGTGACTGTGATCCCGCAGGAACTGATCCAGAGCAGCGGCGCGGCGACGCTGACCGAAGCGCTGCGCACCGTGCCCGGCATCACGTTCGGCGCCGGCGAAGGCGGCAACCCGCTCGGCGACCGCCCGTTCATCCGCGGCTACGACACGCAGGGCAGCATGTTCGTCGACGGGATGCGCGACACGGGCGCGACCACGCGCGAGATCTTCAACACGGAACGCGTCGAGATCACCAAGGGCTCCGACGGCGCGTACGGCGGCCGCGGCGGCGCGGGCGGCAGCATCAACCTGATCACGAAGGCGCCGCACCTCGGCACGACGGCCGCCGCGAGCGCGGGCCTCGGCACCGACCGCTACCGCCGCTTCACCGCCGACGGCAACTGGCAGTTCGCCGATCACGCGGCGTTCCGCCTGAACCTGATGAGCCACAACAACGACGTCGCCGGCCGCGACGCCGTCAACAACGAGCGCTGGGGCGTCGCGCCGTCGATCGCGTTCGGCCTCGGCACGCCGACGCGCGTGACCGCAAGCTACTACCACCTGTCGACCGACGACATGCCCGACGGCGGCATTCCGTACTTCTACACGACGTCGAACAAGCCCGCGAACGTCGACACGATCTATCCGGCGCCGGTCGACCGTCACAACTTCTACGGCCTGATCGACCGCGACTTCCGCAAGACCACGTCGGACATCAGCACGATCAAGATCGAGCACGACATCACGTCGAATCTGACGGTGCGCAACACCACGCGCTACACGGAATCGACGCAGGACTACATCTGGACGCAGCCCGACGACAGCCAGGGCAACGTGGTCAACGGCCGTGTCTGGCGCCGCAACAACAATCGCGACAGCTCGATCAACAGCCTCGCGAACCTGACCGAACTGTTCGGCGAATTCCGCACCGGCCCGTTCAAGCACAGCTTCACGACCGGCATCGAGCTGACGCGCGAATGGGGCAAGCGCGATTCGTACACGGTCGCGACCGACAAGGGCACCATCTGCCAGCAAGGCATCGGCGCGCCGTCCGGCTACAACTGCACGAGCCTGTGGTCGCCTGATCCGAACGATCCGTGGGCCGGCTCCGTCACGCGCAACAACGACTATGCGCATGCACGCACCACGACCAAGTCGATCTATGGCTTCGACACGATCGAGCTCACGCCGCGCTGGCAGGTGAACGCCGGCGTGCGCGTCGACGATTACTCGACCCGCTTCACCGACACCAAGGCGAACGGCGGCAAGACCTACACGCGCGACGACACGCTCTTCAACTGGCAGGCCGGCCTCGTGTTCAAGCCGGCGCAGAACGGCAGCATCTACGCGTCGTATGCGACGTCGTCGACGCCGGCCGGCATGCTGCTCGGCGAAGGCAGCGAAACGCAGTCGCTCACGCCGGGCCGCGGCGGCGTCGGCCCGAACGCCGATCAGATGGCCCCCGAGAAGAACCGCAGCATCGAGCTCGGCACGAAGTGGAACGTGCTGAACGACAAGCTGTCGCTGACCGCCGCGCTGTTCCAGATCGACACGACGAATGCGCGCGTGACGCTGCCGAACAACCAGTACGCGATGGTCGGCAACAAGCGCGTGCAGGGTCTCGAACTCGGCGTCGCCGGGCAGATCACGAAGCAGTGGCAGGTGTTCGGCGGCTATACGTACATGAAGAGCGAGCTGCGCGACAACGGCAAGGATGTCGCGAACGACGGCAACCGCTTCCCCAACACGCCGAAGCACAGCCTGACGATGTGGTCGAACTACGACGTGACGCCGAAGTTCACCGTCGGCGGCGGCGCGTTCTACATGTCGGAAGTGTTCGGCGATCCCGCGAACCTGCGTGCGGTGCCGTCGTACTGGCGCTTCGACGCGATGGCGCAATACCGGATCAACAAGAAGCTCGACCTGCAGCTGAACGTGAACAACCTGTTCAACCGCACGTACTTCGATCAGGCGTATCCGGCGCACTACGCGTCGATCGCGCCGGGCCGCTCGGCGTTCATCACGCTGAACGCGCGCTACTGATCGATGGAAACCGTCTCGCTGAAGGCGCTCGCGTCGGTGTCGCCGCGCGCGTTCGCCGACATCCTGGCCGGGCCGCCCGAGCGCGCCGCCGCGTGGGTCGCGGCGGCCGCCGATAACGGGATCGTCGACGCGCAGGCCGTCTACGGCCAGTACCTGCTCGACGGGCACGGCGTCGCGCGCGATCCGGCCGCCGCATGCGGCTGGTTCCGGCACGCGGCGCGGGCCGGTCACCCGATGGCGATGAACATGCTCGGCCGCTGCTACGAGTTCGGCTGGGGGACGGCGGCATGCGCGCCGGTGGCCGTGTACTGGTATCGGCTCGCCGCGCAGGCCGGGCTCGACTGGGGCATGTACAACTACGCGACGGCGCTCGCGCTCGGCAACGGCATCGACGAGGATCGCGCCGCCGCGCTCGACTGGTTTCGCCGCGCGGCCGCGCTCGGCCATGCGAAATCGATCAACCTGATCGGCGGCTTCTACGAGGACGGCTGGGTCGTGACCGCCGATGCCGACGCCGCGTTCGACCACTATCGGCGCGCCGCCGAGGCCGGCGATTTTCGCGGCCAGTTCAACCATGCGCGGCTGCTCGCCGAGCGCGGGCGCGTCGACGAAGCCCTCGTCTGGCTCGCGCGCGTGCCGGCCACCGCTACCCCCGCGTTCGTCGCGAAGATGCGCGCGTATCTCGCGTCGTCGCCGCTCGATGCGTTGCGCGCGGCGGCGATGCAGTTGCCGTCTCACGGCATGGAATCCGAATCATGATGCTTCATATCCCGGGCGTGTTGACCAAGGCACAGGTCGCGCAATGCCGCGAGATGCTGGATGCCGCCGACTGGGTCGACGGCAACGCGACATCCGGCGCGCAGTCGGCGCTCGCGAAACGCAACCGGCAATTGCCGGAAGGCTCGCCGGTCGCGCGCGCGGCCGGCGATGCGATCCAGGATGCGCTGGCCCGGCATGCGCTGTTCTTTTCGGCGGCGCTGCCGCTGAAGGTGTTTCCGCCGCTGTTCAATCGCTATGCAGGCGGCGAGATGTTCGGCACGCATGTCGACAACGCGATCCGGCTGCTGCGCGGCACGGATTTCCGCGTGCGCAGCGATCTGTCGGCGACGCTGTTTCTCGAGGAACCGGACGCGTACGACGGCGGCGAGCTGTGCGTCGAAGATACGTACGGCGTGCATCGCGCGAAGCTGCCGGCCGGCGATCTCGTGCTGTATCCGGCGTCGAGCCTGCATCACGTCACGCCGGTCACGCGCGGCGAGCGCGTCGCGTCGTTCTTCTGGATCCAGAGCATGGTGCGCGACGATGGCGACCGCACGCTGCTGTTTCAGCTCGATACGCAGATTCAGGCGCTTTCCGCGGAAAAAGGCGCGAAGGATCCGATGGTCATTTCCCTGACGGGGATTTATCACAACCTGTTGAGGAAGTGGGCGGATGCGTAGGGCGGCAACTCGCCCAGCGCCGCCCCACTCGGCCAGGAAGGCCGACTACGCTACTTGCACCACTTCATCCCGATAACTAAAATGACCATCGTCAAATGACCATGCTCAAATCATGATGCCGCACGCTCCCGTATCGAAATCCGAATTCAAGGCTCGCGCACTCGAATACTTCCGGCTCGTCGAGGCGTCGGGCGAAAGCCTGATCGTCACCGACCATGGCAAGCCAACGCTCGAAATCCGGCCGTATCACGCACGCGAGGCTCAGCCGTTGGACATATTGCGCGGCTCGGTCATGCGCTACGACAATCCTCTCGATCCGATTGCGGAAGATGACTGGGAGGCGTCGCGGTGATCGTGCTGGATACGCATGCATTGGTGTGGTGGGTGGCGGGCGATCCGTCGCTCAGCAAGAAGGCGCGAAGCGCGATCGATCGCGCGCGCGGCGAGGGCGCACTCGCTGCGTCCGCGATCTCCGCATGGGAAATCGCGATGCTGGTGCGCAACGAGCGCCTCGCATTGACGATGGATGTCGATGCGTGGCTCGCGACGGTCGCGCAAATCGACGGCATGCGCTTCGTGCCGGTCGACGCCGACATCGCCGCGAGGTCCACCGCGCTGCCCGGTACTTTTCACAAGGATCCAGCCGACCGCATGATCGTCGCGACTGCGCGCCGGCTCGGTGCGCCGCTCGTCACCCGTGACGAGAAGATCCGTGCATACGCGCACGTCAAGACACTTTGGTAACCGTCATGGGCACGTCGGCCGAATCGCAACACCGACACATCCGCATGCCCCTCGACAGACGATTCGTCTGACGGAACCGATGACGGCGATCACGCGAAGCCGTCCATGACCGATCGAGGTTTTACCTCGCACCCGCTTCACGTATTACCCGTCGGGTTAGCGGCATTGGCCGTTCAGCGACCGCGATTGAACCGTGATGTAACGAGAATCGCACTCCATATACGGCCCTGTCGAGGAAACCATGCTCGACGAACGCGCCCGCCGACATTCTTTCCGACGACAACGCCCCCGCGTCGGTAACATCCGCACTTGCCGATCCCCGCCCGCTCCCGCACAATCGGGCCACCTGCCTTCCCTCCCCCCGCGCCGATGTCCTATGCGTCACTCGCCACCGGCGTCCTGCTCGCCGGCGGTCTCGGTCAACGCTTCGACCCAAGCGGTCTGCACAGCAAGCTGCTCGCGCGGCTTCCCGACGGCACGCCGGTTGCGGTCGCCGCCGCCCGTCGTCTGGCGGCGGCCACGGCCGAAGTGATCGCCGTCGTGCGTCCCGGCGCCGAAAAACTCGCGATTTTGCTGAACGACGCCGGCTGCCAGGTCGTCTATGCGCCCGACGCGATGCGCGGCATGGGCGCGAGCCTGGCAGCCGGCGTTCGCACCTCGCCGGACGCGCCCGGCTGGCTGGTCGCGCTCGGCGACATGCCGTGGATCGCGGCGTCCACCTACGAAGCGGTCACACGCGCCCTCGACGCCGACGATGCATCGATCGTCGCCCCCGTGCACCGCGGCGTGCGCGGCCATCCGGTCGGCTTTGCCGCGCACCACTACGAGGCGCTCGCCGCGCTGGACGGCGATACGGGCGCCCGCGCGCTGTTCGCCAGCGCGCCGGTGAACCTGCTCGAGGTCGACGATCCCGGCATCCTGCGCGACGTCGATACGCCCGCCGATCTGCGCTGACCGCGGCGCGCGCCGGCCGCACCCGCATCGTGGCGCTGTTTGCGCGCGATCCGGCGCGATACCTGCAGCGGCTCGCCTGTCGCCGGCAATCCGCATGCCGCCGCGAGAATCCCCCGGCAAACACCCGTCCGATTGCCTATAACGGAGACGAGACGCGCCCGCCGCGCCACCGCCGTCACGCCTTGCGCGAGTTCCCCATGGACCACACGACCCCGATGCCCGAGCCCCCGGCCGACCCGAACCGCGATCCGGAAGACGATCCGCTGTCACCGCCGCCACCGGGGCATCCTCACGACAATCCGCAGCAACCCAACGGACCGCCAAGCAAGGATCCTGTCTAGCCGGCATCCGCCTGCGCCATCAGGCCTGCCCCGGCACTCGCCCTGACAAACGACACGGCCGCTGCCGCGGCTACGCCGCCGCGCCTTCCCGCGCCACGCGCACCTCGTACGTCTTGAGGTGGTTGTACGCGATCCGCAGCAGCGACAGCGCATCCGCCGCCTGCGGGTCGCGGCGCGCGAGCAGGTCGCCGATCACGTGATCGGCTTCGACCCGCGCGCGATTTTCGACGTCGCGCAGCATCGACGCGGTCAGCGGCGACGGCGTCAGCACCATCCGCTGCATCCGCTCGACCGCGGCGGGATCGGGCCGGTAACCGTTGTGCGCGGCGATCGCGCTGCACTCGTCGAGCATCGTCTCGAGCAGGCGGCGGCCGTCCGGCGCGGCCAGAATGTCGCCGATCGAACCGCGAAACAGCGACGTGCTCGCCGCGAGCGTCGCGAGGAACACCCACTTGTCCCACATCCGCGCGGCGATGTCGTCGCTGAGCGTCGCATCGAAGCCCGCGCCGCCGAGCACGTCGGCCACCGCGCGCACGCGCGCCGATTCGCCGCCGGCGAGTTCGCCGAACGACAGCCCTGCCGTGTCGTTCAGGTGCACGACCCGCTGTTCGCGATCGAGCGTCGCCGCGATCACGCACAGGCCGCCGAGCACCTGCGCGGCACCGAACCGTTCGCGCAGCACGTCGAGGTGGCGCATCCCGTTGAGCATCGGCAGGATCAGCGTCGACGGCCCGACGAATGGCGCGAACGATGCAATCGCATCGTCGAGGCTGTAGGCCTTGCAGCTCAGCAGCACCAGGTCGAACGGCCCGGCCGTGTCGCTCGCGCGCACCGTCTGCACGTTCGCGAGCGTCAGGTCGCCGCGCGGGCTGCGAATCAGGAGCCCGTCGCGCGCGAGCGCGGCCGCGCGGCCGTCGCGCACCAGGAACGTTACGTCGCGCCCCGCCGCCGCGAGCCGGCCGCCGAAGTATCCGCCGACCGCGCCGGCCCCCACCACCAGAATTCGCATCGTTGCCTCCTTTCAGGTTCGTTCGCCGCCGTGCGCCCGACCGTCGGGGCACGGCACGCCATCGCCCGACAGTATAGCGACGCCGAATATGTATATGCATAGATGCCCGCACCGCGCTCACCGGTATCGGGCCGCTGCCGTTTCTAAGGGATTTCCCGCCTACGGCAACGTTCGTTGCATGCCGTCAACGAGTTATCCCGTCACGCCGTTCCGGCGCGCCTGTTCGACCGACCGACCTCACTACCCATGCGCACCCTTTCCCTGAATCAGAAACTCGCCTCGATGATCGTCATTCTGTGGCTCGGTCTGCTCGTGATCGCCGGCATCGGCGCGTGGCAGACGCGCGCGTCGATGATCACGGACCGCCGCGATCAGCTTGCGTCGCTGGTCGCGCAGGCAACGAACGTCGCCGACCACTACTACAAGCTGTCGCAACAGAATGCATTGCCGGAGGCCGACGCGAAGCAGAAGGCGCTCGAGGCGATCGCCGCGATGCGCTACGGCACCGACGGCTACATCTCGATCAACGATTCGAAGCCGGTGATCGTGATGCATCCGATCAAGAGCGAGCTCAACGGCAAGGACGTGTCGAATTTCGCGGATCCGAGCGGCAAGCATCTGTTCGTCGAGATCGTGAAGGCCGGCAACATGGAAGGGGGCAAGGGTTTCGTCGAGTATCTGTGGCCGAAGCCGGGTGCCGACAAGCCGCAGGACAAGACTAGTGCGGTGCAGCGCTTCGCGCCGTGGGACTGGTATCTCGTGACGGGCATGTACATGGACGACGTGCGGTCGGCCGTGCTCGCGAGCGTCGGCCGCTGGCTCGCGATGACGGCCGTGCTCGGCGCGATCGCGACCGCCGTGATGGTGCTCGTGCTGAAAAGCGTGCGCGCGAACCTCGGCGGCGAACTCGAAGTGGCGCTCGACGCCGCGCGGCGCATCGCGCAGGGCGACCTGACCGCGCGCGTGAACGTCAAGCATGACGACCGCGGCAGCCTGCTGCATGCGCTGCACACGATGCAGAGCGGACTGATCGACATGGTGTCGCGCGTACGGATGGGCACGGAGAACATCAACGTCGGCGCGAGCGAGATCGCGTCGGGCAACACCGACCTGTCGCAGCGCACCGAAGAACAGGCGGCCGCGCTCGTGCAGACCGCGTCGAGCATGGATCAGATGACCGCGAACGTGAAGCAGAACGCGGACAGCGCCGCGCAGGCCGCCACGCTCGCCGGTCAGGCCGCGCAAGTCGCGACGCGCGGCAGCGAGGTGGTCGACGATGTCGTGCGCACGATGAACGAGATCACCGACCGCTCGCACAAGATCGGCGACATCATCGGCGTGATCGACGGGATCGCGTTCCAGACCAACATCCTCGCGCTGAACGCGGCCGTCGAAGCGGCGCGCGCGGGCGAACAGGGCCGCGGCTTCGCGGTGGTCGCGGCCGAGGTGCGCTCGCTCGCGCAACGCTCGGCCACGGCCGCGAAGGAGATCAAGTCGCTCATCGAGTCATCGAACGAAACCGTCGGGCACGGCGCGACGCTCGTCACGAACGCGGGCGAGACGATGGCCGAGATCGTGCAGTCGGTGCGGCGCGTGAACGAGATCCTCGACGAGATCAGCCATGCATCGCGCGAGCAGAGCGCGGGGATCGAGCAGGTCAACCGTGCAGTGGGCGAGATGGATCAGGTCACGCAGCAAAACGCGGCACTCGTCGAGGAAGCCGCGGCGGCCGCGCATTCGCTGCGCGACCAAGCCGAAGCGCTGCGCGACGCCGTTACGCGGTTCGCGTTGCCGGTTTGACGGCCGGGGTCCTGCCCCGCCCTTCCGCGCGTGTCGCGCCGGAGGGCGGGAGTGGCGTGTACCTCAACACGGCCAACCGCTGAATCCGCTTCCGTTCGGCGTCGCGATTGACGGCATCTCGTAGCCACACTCGTTGGAACTGTCGACCGGTCATGTGTCCAGTCGATCGCGTTCCGACACGTTGCGAATCCGCAAGCGAAGCAATCACGCCACAGCGCTGCCTTACGTCACCACGAATAGCCCTGCATGCCGTAATCGGTGTCGTGTCGACGCCCCCACCAAGGGAGGTACGCGTTGTTTCCACCGCGTGCGCGGAACCAGTCTTGGTCCGGATCGATCGGAGTGAGCTTCGACGGTGGTCTGACGACGACCGCGACGGGGTGCTCGGGGTCGGTCGTGCCTGCGACCAAAGCGTTGCCGCCGAAATGGTTGATCCGGCCGATTGCGAGTGCGACGTCGGTCAACGCGCTGCCGGTTCCCATGTCGCCGAGGAGTGCTGCCGTGTTGAACGTCTGATTCCTGTGGTCGTATTCCGGAAGGGTTTCGGTCAAGGTCTGCGCGAGCGAGACAACGCGTAACGACGCTGCGTCGCTGGGTACACCTGCGTCGTGGACGATGTAATTCAGGTCCGTGACCGCGACACCGGCGTTGCGTGCTGCTTCGTCGATCGTGGCTTTCCATGCCTGCACCGTTCGCGTCGTGCCGACCTTCGGCGAAAAATCGTGCGTGTTGCCGGTTGCGGCCTTGCCGATCCAGGCTAGCGGCTCGCGCTCGGTGTTGAAGTTCGGGCCGGCGAGGAACAGCACGACGAGGTTCTCGTTGATCTGCGCATCCGTGGGCGGGAAGTTAGGAGCGTCCCAGTTCATTGCCCATACGGTCTTGTCGGGGTTCGCCTGCAAGTAATCCAGCGCGTTGTTCAGCGATGTGAAGCCGGCGTTTGCGCCGCCTTGAGTGATTTGCACGTCGGGAGGCGTGTCGCGGCTCCACATCGTCGGGAAATGTCGATTGCCGATCGAGAACGTCTTTCGGATCGAATCTTGCAAGTAGGTTTGCGAGTCTTCGATTTCGAGTCGATTCGGAATGGCAAGTTCGACACGAATGCCCGCCAGTTCGCGCCAGTCCTTTTTATTGACCGGGCTCACCGTGTAGAAATATTTTGGATTGGATGCGTAGCGTGAGCTAAGTAGGAGCGGAAACTTGTACATGTACTTGTGGTAAAAACCCTTGAAAGTCTCTGTTCCGCGGTTGCCGTAAACGAGTGCCCCGATCGAGCGAAGGGACGAAAACTTTTCGGGTTTCGTGCGCACCATGTCATCATTTTTGTTCGGCGTAACAAGCCCTTGCGTCCACAATAATTGCCATTCGGTCGGGTAGTCCATACGTTGCAACGGGTTCAACCAAATCATGCCGACAACCTGCGCGACGAACGGCCTAGCGGGCTCTTCAGTCAATGACACTGCACTCTCTGCAGTTTCTGCCTCAGGCGCGGCTTGCGCGGGACGCATTAGTGCTGTGGTGAACAGAAACACCATGAGCGCAGCCAGGCCAGGTACAACAATGAAGCGTTTCATCCAATCTCCTATTTCCACATGTGCCGGATCGGGGTGCTCTACGTAAGCCATCAGCATGGCCATGAGCACGACGGTAATCAGCCATGCCGAAACGGCAATAGCGACACGTCGCGGCCATGTAGCGATTAGCGCCTTCAAATCACACCCCCGACCTTCAAATAAAGTTCTCCTTCACGTTGATCCACGATCGCGCCGGGAATATTTCCTTCGCTGCCCTCGGTCTGTACCCATTCATGCAGCGGCAAGTCGTCGAATTTTCCGCGTGAAAAATATTCGTAATACTTCTTGTTTGGATTGTCATCCGGAATACCTTCACCCATCCGCCAGTCCGCCTCGATGCGCAAGTCGTAGAGTTGTTCGGGCGTGATGTAGCACAGGCCCACCGCAACGTCGTACGAAAGCGCTTTTTCGGCATGCTCGGGATTGGTCATCGTCGTGGAGTGATTCGTCGGGCTGTTGGTCGCACCGCGATCGAGCCAATCGACGATCTGTTTGTCGCGCCAATCCTTGTAGCCTTCGGGCATCGCGCTTTTGCCGTCCTCGCCGATCACGTGGCCGTCGCCGTCGAGCCATTCGGTGTTCAACGTCCGACGCGCTTCCATTCGCATCAGCGCGCGGTCCTCGTAACGCTGTCCGGCTTCCGTTGAGGCCGTACCTTGAGCGATGCTGTCCCGGTTCTTCGCCTTGTACTGGTCGTAGGGGTCGTCGGCTCGCTTTTCTGCATCGTCCTTGTTCGCATCGCGCCATGCAGCCGGCGGATCGTTGCCTTCGTTGAAGTCGCTGATCGCGTCGCCGTCCTTGGTCTCGACTGACTTGCCGAATCGCAAGGCCTTCGGCGGGAAAGGTTCGTCAAGCGCCGGGGCATCCGCCACCACTGTCCAGCCCTTCGGCGGATCGGCGTTCACGCGGAGCATGTTCAATGCCGAACTGATGCCGGTCACGACGAACATGAGTGGCGCAGTCACGAGCGTCGCCGCCATGCCCAGAACCGATTCATTTCCTTTGATCGCGCCGACGAGATTGAATTTGGCCGGCGGCGAGGGCGGATACCAGAACCCCGGCTTCGTTCCCTGTTTGCCATGCCGCCAATCGTCTTCCCAGTATCGGTAAGGTTTCTGCACGCCGACCGGAAAACCGGAAGCAAAGACCCGTTGCGTCAGGATGCCGGCTGCCCCGATATCGTCGAGTTCGTGCTTGCTGATGCCACGCCAGCCGATCCCTTGCACCGTCACCGCCGAAATCACTTGGTCGTGCGGGCAGCAATATGCGGTGACGCGGCCATACGTCGATTCATTCAGCCCGTGCCTCGCGCGATCCTCTTGCGCCGCATAAGACCGCTTGCTCGTCGGCGAGACCCGCTCGTTTTCCATGTCCTCATCGATTTTGCCGGCAGGCTGTTCGTAAGCTTTTCGAGCGCCGATGATCGACAGGAATTTGCCGAATGTCTTCGTGCGCGCGGCGTAGGTTTGTCGTCCACGCCGGCCGCTGTCGTCTTTCGTCGCGCGTTGCGACCATGTATCCATGAATGTGTCGGACTTGTTCGGGCCGTCAGCGTTGGCGAGACTGTACGGTGCGTTCGCCAGCACGTAGGCGTCTGCCACGCAGTGGCCCGTGCGTCCCCACGGATCTTCGACATCGGGAAATGCGTCGCCGAAGAACGCCGCAGTGAGGCCCACGATATTTCCTTGGCTGTGACACACGACGGTAATCGGCACGTCGGCCTGCATGCTTCGGATCGACTCGATCAGCCTGGCCAAGCGCAACGCGGCGAGTACGCCATACGCTCGAGGCGGCGCGCGGTACAGCGGCCGATTGGTCGGGTTGATGCCTTGCACGGTCATCCAGCCCATCGTTCGATCATCCAGACCGCCGTGCCAAAGATCGGGCAGGCTGGCACAGCCGTTCGTGAACGGGCCGCCGCCCCAATAGTCCTTCTCGTTCAGGAAGATCTTGTCGCCATACTCCTTCAATTCCGCAGCAGTCGCGCGATAGCCCCAGCGGAAATGAATGACGGGCGAAAACGACGGCTCGGGCTTGATGTAATTGTCTGCCAGCAAATCAGGGTTCAGGAACCCATCCGGCGTCACACTCTCCGTGTACTTCGCGGGCGTCAATTGCCCCGCATCGATACCGTGATACATCATCTGATCGTCCAGACGCCCGAGCCTGCGATTCAGGCCTTTGCATAGCCCATCCTCCGACGCCTCGAACCATTCGCCTTCGGAATTCACCCCATGCACGAAGATCACGATACCGGGCAAGGGCAATTGCTTGATGCAGATGAGTGGCGTGTTCTTCGCGAACATCGTCACGCCTTCGACGCGGCCGACGACGATCGGCGGCGGTTTCGGTCGCGGCGCCGGCCCGTCTCGGGCTATGGCTTCAGCGCCGCGCGCCCCCGTTCGAGCGGCTGCTACTGGCCGCGCATCGGAAAATGAATCGCTCATCTGCATTCCTTCATATATCTTGACCATTCTTCTTGATGAACCGCGTCGCCGGCCTCCCGAACCGGTCTGCGTCGGCCGCCGGTCGCTTTCATGTACGCGCAACCCTAGGCCGCACATAACGCCGGAGCGATATCGGCACGCGCTTCCTTTCGTTCCGACCGATGATCGTGGGGGAGGCATGCAAAGTGCCCCCCTGCATCGGCCCTCCTCAGACGTCAGCAAGACGAAGCGCCGACGCACTGGACAATCACGCGTTCAGCCTTTCGATATGAAGGACAACCAAACGATTGTCCCAGTCGACGCGGCCCTAAGAAAGATTCCGGAATGTCACTGCTACCGAGATAGCGCTCGTGATTCCTGTTCTCGGCTCCCCGCCTGCTCCGCGCCGCCCAGGCAGCTCGCAACCTTGCCGCCGTCGAGCCCTAGCGCGGCCGCTCGCTGAACCAGCTCGATGTCGTTGCTCGCACCGAGTTTCTTCATCGCGCTGATCTTCTGCGCGCTGACCGTTTGCTTGCCCTTGTTCAGCCGCTGCGCGATCGCCTTGATCGGCATGCCGGCCAGATAAAGGCGAATCACCTCGATCTCGCGCGTCGAAAGCTTCACCGGCGGCGCCTCGTGTCCGGCCAACGCATCGAGCGCGCGGCGCACAAGCGGCGACAGATAGTGACCGCCGCTATAGCTCGAGTGAATCGCAGTGACGATATGGCCCACCTCGTCGAACTTGCTCACGAGGCTCGCGCCGACTTGCGAGAGAATCGAGCGGAAGATCACCGGGTTCTCGTTCCCGACCAACGCAACGATCCCGACGTTCGGACGCATGCGTCGCAGCCACTCGCACAGTGCGAAGCCGTTCATCTGCGCATCGCCGCGGACCGAATAATCGACCAGCGCGATGTCGCAATCGAGCGTGTCGAGGGTCGCGACGAGTTCGTCCGGCGTCCGGCAGACACCGACGAGATCGATTGCGCACACGTCGCCGGCAATGTGCTCCATGCCGGCGAGCGTCAACGGCCAGTCGTATGCAAAGATGGTGCGAATATTGAATTTCCCCATGCGCGGTTCCAGAAGGTTCACCGGGCGCGCGGCGCGGAATGCGCGTACGACCGGCGTGGCGTTGAATTTACGAGCGAGATATTTTTATCTCGATCGTTATTCTATGAGGCGACGCTTGGACGGGATATCGGACGGTGAATAGAGCGGCCTGCGGGGACGTAGTACAAGTTTGATTTTTGGCGCCGGCCCGACCGTTTGGCCGGTGTCGCCCTCGTCCTGACAGCCAACGTTACAGGTCGCACGGGCCGCACCGACGGCCCGCGGGGTAAAATTGCGGCCTTTGCATGCCATTCCGGGCGACCGGCCAGGGGCAGCGCGCCGTTGCCGGCCGCGCGCCCCGCCCGTTCGCCGGCGGCCCGTACTCCCCGCTTCCTCCATGACCGAATCCGATCTGCAATCCGACGACATCACCATCCACGAAGACGGCCTCTGGCGCGACAACGGCTGGACGGCCCGCATCATCAAGAACGAAGACGACGACGGCTGGGCCGTCGAGATGATCAAGGACGGCGAAGCCGAGCCCGCGCTCGTCGGCCCGTGGACCATGGGTCGCGACAAGAAGAACCCGAAGCCGATGGACGCGAACGCGTTCCGCACGCTGGTGAAGACCGCGACCGAGGTGCTGATGCGTCACGAGCAGCAGCGCCGCGCGATGCTGCACAAGGAAGTGACGGTGCAGGACGGCGACGGGCAGGATGTGTCGGTCACGCTCGACATCGTGCCGGACGAGTTCGAGCCGTATGCGCAACTGAAGGCGTTCGACCCGTACGGCGAACTGCTGGCCGACGCGAAAGTGTCCGCCGGGTTCAAGCTCAACAAGGCCAGCGCCGCACGCTGGGTCGAATCGGGCTTCGAACGGCCGGCCTGACGCCGCGAGCCGCGAGCCGCGAGCCGTGGGCCGTGGGCCGCGCGACGTCGGGCCGCGTGCCGCGCGGCCGCAACCGGCGTCAGCCGTGCAGGCCGAGCGCGGTCATCAGCCGGTACAGCGTCGCGCGCGAGATGCCGAGTTCCGCCGCAACGTCGGCATGCTGATGCCGATGCCGCAACAGCGTTTCCTCGATCGTGCGCCGCTCGGCCTGCCGGCGCGATTCCGCGAGCGTCGGCGGCCGATGCGACGTGTACTGGTTCAGTTGGAGATCGACGGCCGAGATCAGCGGGCCGTTCGTCATCACGACCGCGAAACGAATCCGGTTGATCAGTTCGCGCACGTTGCCGGGCCACGCATAGTTGTGGATCGCCTCGATCGCGCACGGCATGAAGCCGCGAATCCGGTGCGAACTTTCGCCGCGATAGCGCCGCAACACATGATCGGCGAGCAGCATGATGTCGCGGCCGCGCGCGCGCAGCGGCGGCTCGTCGATGCGCAGCACGCACAGCCGATAGTACAGGTCCGGGCGGAACCGCCCCGCCTGCATCGCGGACTCGAGATCGACGTGAGTCGCGGACACGATCCGCACGTCGACCGGAATCGACTCGCGCCCGCCGAGCCGCTCGATCTTGCCCTCCTGCAGGAACCGCAGCAAGCTCGCCTGGCTCTCGAACGGCATGTCGCCGATTTCGTCGAGAAACAGCGTGCCGCCGTGCGCAGCCTCGATGCGGCCGATCTTGCGCTGATGCGCGCCGGTAAACGCGCCACGCTCATGACCGAACAGTTCGGCCTGCAGCAGCGTCGACGGAATCGCCGCGCAATTCACGGCGACGAACGGCGCGTCGGCGCGCGACGAATGCTGGTGGATCGCCGATGCGGTCAACTCCTTGCCGGTGCCGGATTCGCCGGCGATGAACACGGTGGCTTCGGTGTTCGCGACCTTGCGGATCGTCGCGAACAGGCGGCGCATCGCGGCGCACGCGCCGATCATCACACCGCCGGGCGGCGCGGCATCGTCGGCCGGATCGCTTTCCGCCAGTTTCAGCATCCCGTATGCATGGCCGACGAGATAACCGATCGTCGTGTAGGCCGTCACATTGCGCACGTAGTCGAAGCAGCACTGGCGAATCAGGCGCGCGATGGTGGCATCGCGCAGCCGCTCGCCGTCGGCGAGCGCGACCCAGCCGATCCGCGGATCGCGCAGCAGCGTCTCGAACGACGCGAAGTCGGGCGACGCGAAGCCGTCGAAATCGACGATGCCCGCATGCAGGCGGTTCGCCTTCACGAGATTGAATGCGTCCGCAACTGATTTCGCGCGCCACACCTCCCAGCCGCGCGACGCGAGACAGTCGACGAGCCCCGCATCGGGACGCCGCGACAGATAGACGAGCGGGCGCGACAGCACGGTTAGGTGACGCCGGGCCGCAACGAACGGCGGCGCGTATGCGGCCCGTTCGTCCTCGTGCGGGCCTGACAGGCTGATCTGGCAGCAATGGTTCATGATGGCCTCGCCGCATAGGGTTGTCTGACGGAGCGGGCGGCGCGAAGCGGTGCGCGGCGGGCCTCCCTGCCCGCACGCGGCGCTACCGGCATGTCCGCTCCGGAAAGTTTCGTCATCGGCAGAACACGACACGCTGCGTGTAGATCTGCGGTTCGACGACGGGCCGCGCGGCCTGGTTGAGTTCCTCGCGATACGTGCGGTAGGTCTTGCCGTTCACCGTCACTTGCGTCGCGGGCGCCGTCTCGATCGTGTTCAATCCTTTGCGCTGCCAGTCGCTGACCCGCGCCGACGCGGACAGGTTCGACTCGCCGGCGATCTTCTGCGTGATCGCACTGCTGTCGCTCCACGGCTGTGTCTGCATGTCCTCCGCGTGCTGCATCGCGCCGATCGTCTTGCCGGTCGCGGTCGGCCCGTTCTGCGCCTCGAACGGCGTGCCGCGGCCGTACACCGGCGATTGCCACGACGGGGCGTGTCCCTCCTCCGGCATCATGTAGACCATCTGCGGATCGCCGACCATCATCATCGGCACGCATGCCGTGTTGTCCGCGCGGCCGAGCGTCGTCAGCGCCTGCTGGACGCTCGCGGCGTTCGCGAGGGTCTGCTCGCTCAGGATGACAAAGACCGCGGGATTCTGGAAAACCGACTGTGCGGCGGCTTGTGTGTCGACCAGCAGCAGCGCGACCCAAAAGATCCTCATGATTGAGGCCTCCTCGTACCCTCGTCAGGCAAAAAGAGGTGTTGACCTCGGGGAGGGATCAACACCCGTCCAACTTGCACCGTGCGTCGCACAGCGGATCCCGGCGTTCCCGTGCGGCCCGGCTTGCCGGTCGCGCGGAAGCGTCGCCCGCGTGCTTACGACGATGTGCTCGTCGAGATGACGGTCGGAGCCGGCATCGCCGGCGCGGCCGGGGCGACCTGCTGGTCGGCCGCGGTCGGGGCTGGATCCGGCGCGGCCGGCATGTCGGCGGACGGCGCGGGCGCGGCGGCGGATTCGACCAAGCCGGTCGCCTTTGCGTCGACGGCTGGCGTGTCGGCAGCGGCTGCCGCCGTGGCGCGCGACGCGGCCTCCGGTGCGGGCGCTTCGGCTGCCGCCTGCGTTGCCGGCTCGGCAGCCTTCGCATCGACCGCGGGCTCGGGCGCTGCAGCGTAGGCCGGGGCCGGTGCGGCTTGCGCGGTGTCCGGCACCTTCGCGTCGACGGCAAGCGCTGCCGGGGCTTGCGCTGCGGTGTCGGTTGCAACCGGTGCCGGTTCCGGTGCCGTGTCGGCGACCGTCGACGCGGGTTCCGGCGCCTTGTCGGCAACCGCCGGCGCGGGTTCCGGCGCCATGTCAGCGGCCGCCAGCGCGGGTACCGGCGCCTTGTCCGCAACCGCTGGCGCAGATTCCGGCGCCTTGTCCGCGAAGCCCCCCGCGGCAACGATGGCGGCACCCGGCACCGCGCTCATCGCAGCCGGTGCGCCTGCGGGCGCGGCACTCACCGCGGCCGGGGCAACTGCCGGCACCACGCTCATCGCAGCCGGTGCAACGGCAGGCGCAGCACTCACCGCCGGTGCTGCCGCGGCAACCGGCGCGGTGACGACGGCAGGCACGACGGCAGCCGCTTGCGATGCCTTCACGGCGGCCGCCTGCGTCGCGGCAGGCACCGCGCTGACGGCCGGCGCGACCATCGACGGCGCGGGCACCGGAACCGGAATCGGCGCCGCCTGGACCGCGGTCGTCGCCAGCGGGCGAATCTGCACGGGCGCGGCGGCATCGAGCGGCGGCAGGCCCATGCGGTTTCGCACGAGCGGATCGCGATACTTCACGTCGTCGGCAACGGTCGCTTCGGCGGACGGCGCCACATTCGAGCGCGCGAGCGGCGTGGTCGTCCCCGGGCACAGATGCCCGGTCGCTTCCACCGCGCGCCGGTTCGCATCGCTCTGGCAGAGCAGCGCGAGCGCGACGTCGGTCAACCCCATCGCGCGGAATTCCCGCGCATCGAGACGACGCACGCACGCCTGGTCGACCAGGGTCGTGCCGCCCGTCGCGCCGAAGCCCGGGAACGACACGCCGACGCTCACCGAGCCCATGCAGGTATCGGACAGCGTGGTCGTGAGGCCGGGCGCCTGGATCGACGGGTTCGTCTTGATCGTCTGGGTACCCGAATAGTTGACGTTTTCCGACGCCTGGGTGTTGTAGGGGTTGGTGCCGGGTGAGCCGGCCGACTGGAGCGAGCTCACGCTCTGCGGCGTCACGTTCGAGCCGCCGCTCGTGCTGGATGGCATCGTAACGTTCACGTTCACGCTCGAATTGCCGCTGCCGCGCACGCCGCTCGTGCTGGCACTGCTGGCGTTGCCGCCGCGCGAACTGGTGACGTTCGTGTTCATGCTCGAGCCGCCGCCCTGGCTGATCGCCGTCGACGACGTCGAGGACTGCGAACTTGAAGTCGAGTCGGCAGTCTGCGCCTGCGCACCGATCGCGGCCATCGCGAACATTGCGGCACATGCCGCCCTGATCTTGTTGCTGTTCATTTCACTCTCCGGACGAGGTTTGACCTCCGACCCAGGCAACCGCACTAATTCCCCCGAATGCCTTCAGCTTTGCCCGCTTCCCCGAACTGCTTCCAGCCGCTACCCAGCTGGGACCACGAACCGCCCGACATTCCCGGCCACGCCAGGGAATCCGGTGTGCCGATGGCACTGCCCGACGAAAGCGTGTGTTGTTCTGACGGATTGGTTGCAGGGTTCGACGTCTGCAAATTTGATTGCACGTCCTCGGCAGCGCGGTCAGCGCAATATGCCGTCAGAGACGCGAGCATCAGAGCGGCGGCAATCAGGTTCTGCTTCATGCCAACTCCTTACTTGAACAACAGTACGGAAAAGAGACCAGCGTCGCTGGGAAACTGGTCCCCCGCACCCGACTAGTGACTGCTCCCGGTCGCGCTCGAACTCCCCTGGCTTCCGCCCGATGCAGACGGCGAACCAGCCGGACCGGTACTCCACACGGTCGACGCATTGTAGTGATTCGAACCCGCGATCGCGCCCGACCCGCCGCTGCCCGTCAACCCGGCAGCACCCGCGTTGGCGATACCCTGATCGCTCCCGCCGCTGGCCGTGTAGTGGTTCGCGCCGAGGACGATCGTGGCGGTCACCCCTCCCGACAGCGCATTCGCGTTCTCGTTCGTGCTGCTGTTTCCACCGTACGAACCTGCGGCACCGATACCGCCGCCTGCCGCGAACGCGCCCCCGTTCGAGCCCCAGCCGCTGGCCGTCGAAGTCGAGTTGTGGAAGGCCGATGCCGTGCCGGTGGAACCAGCGGGTGTCACGGTACTTCCTGCGCTTGCGCCCGCGACCGAATTCGAATTGCTCGTATAGCTGCCTGAGCCGACCAGCACCGAACCGGACACACCCGCTGCAACGGATTGCGTCTGGTTGGTCGTGGACGGACCGGCTGCCGATACGGCCGACGAAAGGACGGTGAGCGCTGTCGCTAAAATGACTTTGGCTTTCATAGCAATTCCTTGCCGTGAGAAAGTTTGATGGCGAGGTCGCCGGGCTCGCCCTCGCGAAACGAAACCCGGCGTCCGTGCCACCAGCCAATGACGAACGCTGCGCGCCGCGGCTCAGTGGTGATACGTCCAGCCGATCGAGCCGGCATTCGCACCGCTGTTGCCGCCCGCTTGTGCGCCGCCGAAGCCGAAGCCGCCCACCGTCGACGTTTGGACGTGGCTCGTGTACGAGATCGAACCGCTGCTGCCGCCGCCAGCCGTGGCACCGGCTGCGCCGAGTGCGGCACCCGAATCGGTCGCGGTGAAATGGCCGAATCCGGCAACCCCGGCAATCGTCGAGCCGCCGCTCGACGAATTGCTGGTCGATACCGTGCCGCTGCCGGCGAACGCTGCACCCGAAACCGCCAGAACTGCGGTTGCAATCAGAAGCTTCTTCATGGTCGACTCCATAACGGCGTGGACGGAACAAGCGAGGAAAGCTGCACGCCTTCAACTTTCCAGCCCTGAGCAATCCCCACAACATAAGGATCACTATCTAATTACAAAGAATTGATTCACCTCGAATCCGATGGCCGCACAATTTTTCGGCGATCCGAATCCTGGTTTCGTATTTTTTTAGTTTTCCGAAATTTTTATATTTATTCTCGATATGAGTTATCGATCATTTATCAATCGGAAAACGAATCGACGCACGCACCCGGAAACAGGCATTCGCCATTCGGGATCAGTCGTTTTCGAAATTTTCTTACACGGCATACCGGCACATGGCATCCGCTTCAGCGATCGAAAATGCGTGAGTACAGTTATCTACCGTGAATGCAGTGCCATCGAAAACATGCGCGTTATCGCGGCGATAACGGGCCTGCATTACAGTCAGGCAGCATCGCTTCTCCCTGGGCTACCGATCAAAGATCTTCCGGGCAATCCGGCCGACGGGTATGCGAGCTAGTCCAGCCAGCGCCAGCATCGGCCCGGCGCAGCGGATACGGCTCGGCACGAGCGGAAACGATTCGGCGTCGAGCTGTCCGGCACGGACAGCATGGCCCATCCGGACGAGCTGAATGAAGGGGAGCACGGCTGTCGGCCGGTTGTCGTGAGAAACGACAGGCGGTCCAGCACGCGCAACGCGCGGATACCGGGAAACCGGCAACGAACCCGCGAAGCTGGCACTGCATCGCGAGTCCTGTTCCGAGCTGTCCGACTACCCCACGGGTGCGCAAGGAATGCGCGCATCAAGTTGTTGCTTCTGGTCTTCATCGCTATTTCCCCGACTGCTTATTGACGAACGGGCCGCCCCCCATCTTTGTTGCATCAGGTCGACCGCTCGCCGGTGCGTCCAATATCGCAAACGGCATGCCATGCGTGATTCCACCGATGGTTGCGCGTCGCGTATCGTTCGCGGCGCCCGCAATATCGCCGGGAATCGAATTTTTTGTTTCAGGAATGTATCGCGATAACGGTCGGCAGCACGCGCCGATCATCGAATGGCGCGAAGCAATGCCGGAAAAGGCGGACGAACGCGGCCCGCGGAGCCTCGCGCAAGGGGGTGTCGAACGGATGTTTCATACTTGAGAACTGCACCGTCGCATATCCCGGCCGATGTACATTTCGGCCCCGGCAAACCGCCTGCCGCAGCCCGTTCGGCAGCCTTCCCGTACGCGAAAAAATCGTGAATCTAAGCGCGCGACAACCGGTTCTGCGGGACCCGCGCGGCCGACATCGCTATCGTTCCGGACGTGCGCACCCGCCGCCGCGAAACGCAATTGATTCATCCGTGAAAATACCGACGATATCGAGCATCGGCCGGCGATGCGATCGCGCGGCAAAAACCGGTAAATACGACGCAAGCCGACATGGCTTTCACGCCGCATATCGGAAAAAACGACGGCAGGTGCGCCATGCGGCCTTGAACACACTTTATCGATTTTTACTGTTTTCCTTCAATTCACCGACATCCAGTGCCGGCAACCATCGTGCTCCAACGGCTGGGATGAGAACACGCGCTGCGCGCGAGAAACATTTTCGAATCGATTTCGACTGCGAATCTCATCGCGCGAAACATGGTCGTGAAATGCGCGATCCATGCAGAATGTGCGGAGCGGCGCGGCGTTATTGCGCGTTTCGCGCCCGTCGGTTCGCATCCCGCCGGTATTTTCCGTATCGGTTCGCCCGTTTCCGGGATGCATGCTTGAAACAGAAGTTCGTGCGCGGCGCGGCGGCACGCTCCGCTGCCCCGTTGCGCCTGCGTGCGGCGGCCATGGCACATCGATTGCGTGTCATCCCGTTCCGGCGAGCCGCGCATCGCGCGACGAAGCCGGGCCCTATGCGGTCGACACGACCGGCACTCCCGTCAGGTGCCGAGCAATTCCTTCTTGCGCAGATGCACGACATCGCGCATCGGCGGCGCGCCGAACAGCCGGCTGTATTCGCGGCTGAACTGCGACGCGCTCTCATAGCCGACCGTCGCCGCCACCGACCCGACGTCGCCGCCCTGCCGCAACAGCAAACGCCGCGCCTCGTGCAGCCGCAGCTGCTTCTGGTACTGCAGCGGACTCAGCGTGGTCACGTGCTTGACGTGATGGTGCAGCGACGACACGCTCATGTTGACCGCCTGCGCGAGCGTGTCGACGCGCATCGGCTCCGCGTAGTGATCGCGGATCCATTCGATCGCACGTGCGATCCGGTGCGTCTGGCTGCTCGCGACGGCCATGTGCCGCAGCCGCGTGCCCTGCCCGCTCGTCATCAGCCGGTACAGCAGTTCCTTTTCGATCAGCGGCGCGATCACCGGAATGTCGGCCGGCGTATCGAGCAGCCGCAACAGCCGCAGCGCGGCATCGAGCAGCGGCGGCGTCAACTCGGCGAGCGCGATGCCCTCGCCTTCCGGGCCCGCATCGGGCTCGGGCAGCCGCATCTCGGCCGCGAGTTCGACGATGCGCTGCAGATCGAGCGTGAGCGACAGGCACAGGTAAGGCGCGTCGGGCGACGCCTGCGTGACGCGCGAGAGGATCGGCAAGTCGATCGACGTAATCAGGCAATTGCGCGTGTCGTATTCGTAGGCCTGGCCGGCCACGATCACGCGCTTCGCGCCCTGCGCGGCGATCACGAGCGCGGCACGCGACACGCCGCAGCCGAGATCGACCGGATGCGCATGCCGATGCAGCATCAGCGCCGGCACGGCCGTCGCGTGGGAGCCGTCCGTCGGCGCGAAACGGCCGATCAGCGACGCCAGTTCGCGCCGCCCGGATTCGCGCGACGCCGCGATATCGGTCATGTCCATGACGGATTCCTCGCTTGATTTCCCTGAATCGCGGGAGCATAGCGAATCGCTCGCCGCCGCGCCGGGGATTTGCAGAATTGTTCAATAAATTTGCAGGATTGGGTAGACGTAAAAATCGGCCGTTCGCGCACACTGCCACCTGATCCGGCGCATGCCGGGTTTTCCCCACGGAGACAAAAAATGCCCACCACGTTTGTCCTGAACGGCAAGAGTGTCACGCTCGACGCCGATCCGTCGATGCCCGTCCTCTGGGCAATCCGCGAGCACGCGGGGCTGACCGGCACGAAGTTCGGCTGCGGCATGGCGCAGTGCGGCGCGTGCACCGTCCATCTCGAAGGCCAGGCCGTGCGCTCGTGCGTGCTGCCGCTCGCCGGCATCGCGGGCAAGCACATCACGACGATCGAAGGCCTCGAGAGCAAGCCCGCGCAGGCCGTGCAGGCCGCCTGGGTGAAGCTGCAGGTGCCGCAGTGCGGCTATTGCCAGTCCGGCCAGATCATGTCGGCAACCGCCCTGCTCGAACAGAACCCGAAGCCGACCGACGCGGACATCGACGCCGCGATGAACGGCAACATCTGCCGCTGTGCGACCTACGCCCGGATCCGGGCCGCGATCCACGACGCGGCCGCGACGCTGGGAGCCTGACCATGACGATCGAACTCGACAACGCCGGCTCGGTGCGACCGTCGCGCCGCACGTTCCTGAAGGCCGTGGGTGCCGCGGCCGCCGTCAGCCTGACGATCGGCTTCGAATGGGCCGGCCTCGGCCGCCGCGCGCTCGCCGCGACGGCGCCCGCCGCCGACTTCGCGCCGAATGCATTCCTGCGCATCACGCCCGACGGCACGGTCACGGTCATCGCAAAACATGTCGAAATGGGCCAGGGCGCGTACACGGGCATCGCGACGATCGTCGCCGAGGAACTCGACGCGGACTGGTCGAGCGTGCGCGTCGAAAGCGCACCGGCCGATGCGAAGCGCTATGCGAACCTCGCGTTCGGCACGATGCAGGGCACGGGCGGCAGCTCGGCCATGGCGAACTCGTGGCAGCAATTGCGCGAAGCGGGCGGCAAGGCCCGCGCGATGCTCGTGTCGGCCGCGGCGGCGCGCTGGAAGGTGCCGGCCGGCGAACTGACCACCGCCAACGGCGTCGTCACGCATGCGAAGAGCGGCAAGACGGCCGCCTACGGCACGCTCGTCGCCGACGCGTCGAAACTGCCGGTGCCCGACAAGGTCACGCTGAAGCAGCCAGCCGACTTCAAGCTGATCGGCCATCGCATTGCGCGCGTCGACGGGTCGGCCAAGTCGAACGGCACCGCGCATTTCACGCTCGACACGACCTTCCCCGGCATGCGCGTCGCGCTGCTGCAGCGCCCGCCGCGCTTCGGCGCGACGGTCAAGTCGTTCGACGCGACGGCCGCGAAGGCCGTGCCGGGCGTGGTGTCGGTCGTGCAGGTGCCGGGTGGCGTCGCGGTCGTCGCGAACGGTTTCTGGGCCGCGAAGCAGGGCCGCGACGCGCTGAAGGTCGACTGGGACGAAACCAACGCCGAAAAGCGCAGCTCGGACCAGCTCATGCGCGAGTACCGGCAGCTCGCCGCGCAGCCCGGCGCGTCGGCCCGCAAGGACGGCGATGCCGACGCGGCGATCGCGGGCGCCGCGCGCAAGGTCAACGCGACCTACGAATTTCCGTATCTCGCGCACGCGCCGATGGAGCCGCTCGACGCGGTCGTCAAGCTGACCGCGAACAGCTGCGAGATCTGGGCCGGCGACCAGTTCCAGACGGTCGACCAGGGCAACGCCGCCAGGGTCGCGGGCCTGAAGCCCGAGCAGGTGCAGATCCACACGCTGTATGCGGGCGGCAGCTTCGGCCGGCGCGCGAACGCGTGGTCGGACTACGTGGTCGAGGCCGTGTCGATCGCGAAGGCGCTCGGCGCGGACGGCAAGCCGGTCAAGCTGCAGTGGACGCGCGAGGACGACATCCAGGGCGGCTTCTATCGCCCGATGTACTTCCACAAGCTCGACGCGGGGCTGACCGCGGACGGCCGGCTGGTCGGCTGGCGCCACCGGATCGTCGGCCAGTCGATCCTCGCCGGCACGCCGTTCGAGGCGTTCATGGTCAAGGACGGAATCGACGCGACGTCGGTCGAGGGTGCGGCGAACCTGCCGTACGCGGTGCCGAACGTGTCGGTCGAACTGACCACCACCAAGGTCGGCCTGCCCGTGCTGTGGTGGCGCGTGGTCGGCAGCTCGCACACGGCCTACGCGGTCGAGGCGTTCATCGACGAAGCCGCGCACGCGGCGGGCAAGGATCCGTACCTGTTCCGCCGCGACCTGCTCGCGAAGGAGCCGCGGATGCGCGCGGTGCTCGAACTGGCCGCGCAGAAGGCCGGCTGGGATCCGGCGAAGCCGCTGCCGAAGGGCCGCGGGCGCGGGATAGCGGTGGCCGAGGCGTTCAAGAGCTATGTCGCGCAGGTCGCGGAAGTGTCGGTCGACGCCGACGGCAAGGTGAAGGTCGAGCGCGTGGTGTGCGCGGTCGACTGCGGGATCGCGATCAATCCCGACATCGTCGCCGCGCAGATGGAAGGCGGCATCGGCTTCGGGCTCGGCGCGGCGCTGCACAGCGCGATCACGCTGAAGGACGGCCATGTCGAGCAGCGCAACTTCGACGGCTATCACGTGCTGCGGATGGCCGAGATGCCGAAGGTCGAGGTGCATATCGTGCCGTCGGCCGAGGCGCCGACGGGCGTCGGCGAGCCGGGTGTCGCTCCGGTCGGGCCGGCGGTCGCCAACGCGATCTTCGCGGCGACCGGCAAGCGGCATTACGTGCTGCCGTTCGATTCGGGCGATACGGCGAAGGCTTGACGGGCAGAACGAAGAGACGCCGGGCCGGCCGCGTGACGGGAACGTTGCGCGGCCGGTTTTTTATTGCCGAGCCTGCGGCTTCCAATGTAGGGTTCCAAGTCGGCAAAAATCTTCTGCAAACTATTGATTCACTTATAAAAACGGCTAACCCGGATAGGGTTCAATGTAGGGTTCGTCATCCGCCCGAAACCCCGTTCGCGCTGGGCGAACCGCGCGTTCCGCACGTTACGCCGCCCGTAACGCCCGTAACGTTCCCGCCGGATGCTACGTAACAATCCTTCAATGTTGCTCCGACCCTTCCGAAGCACACCACACGCCCCACGTTAAAAATTCTTTTAGATTCAACGCTGGCGCGCCGCCCACCCCGCTCCGACCATTCGTCGATCCCTGTCAGCGCGTCCCTGGCCCGGAAGTTGCGGTACATGACCCGCAAACACTCCTTTACGGACATGCGAGGGCCAACATGGATTGCAAATACCTGTACATCGACAACATAAAAATCAACTTCGTGCGCCGCACGATCGAAATCGACAACAAAGTCGTCGACGTCACGCCGCGCGAATTCGATGTCGTCGAATTCCTGCTCGACAACATGAACAAGATCGTGCCGCGGCAAGCGATCCAGGAAGCGGTCTGGGGCCGCGAGCTCGGCGTGTCGTCGCGCACGCTCGACACCCATATCTCGCGCATCCGTTCGAAGCTGCAGCTCGATCACGACAAGAACCTGCGGATCATCCCGATCTATGCGGTCGGCTATCGGCTGGTGCTGTTCGGCGCGGCCATGACGCACGTCGAACGCCACGATGTGGCGCCGATCCTACGCGCCGCACCCCAGCAGGCGCTGGCCGCCGACTACGCGTAACGCGTAGCGGCTCACCCGCGCGCCGCCGCAGCGCGGCGCGCCGGCAAGGCTCCTCCACGGCGCTGCACGCGCGACCCGGAGCGTCTCGTGGCCGGGCACGCCTTCCCCGCCGCGACACGACCGCCGCCATCGGGCGGCGGCCGCGTTTGCGGCAGTCGCATGCAAGCGCGCGCGCCGTCGATTAGCGGCTGCGCTATCGCACGCCAGGCCGCCGCGACACCGCGCCGACCCGCCACGCCCCCCGACAAAAGGCTTCGTAGCTCGCCGCCGCCCGCGCGGCCCCGCGCTGCACACGACTACGGATTCCGGCGCGGCACGCGGCCGGCGGCGTCCCTACAATCGACGCAGCAGCCGCGCGCCCCCTGCGCCGCCGGCCACAACAACCCGTCGAACCAACGCCGAATCCGCCCTGATCCCGCCGTGCCTGCGCTGTCCCTGACGAATGCCGACGCCGGCGACGCCGCGAATCGGGCTCCGCCCGCCGCCGCCACCCCGGCCGCCGCCGCGCCCGCCATCCCGCCCCCGCCGGCCGCGGTCGCGCTCGACGCGTCGCCCTGGCTGCCGCGCCTGTCCGCCGCCGCCGCGCGCGGGCTGTCGCATGCGTACGGCGCGACGGCCGCGGTCCCGGTCACGCTCGGCGAATACGCGTACGAGGTGCGCTGGCGCGTCGATGCCGAACCGGCCGCCGACGCGCATGCCTACCGCTTCGTCATCGGCCCGGCCGCCGGCACGCTGTGGATCGATCCGGTCGCGGAAAGCGCATGGCTCGGCGACGCGGCCGACCCGGCCGTGCCGGCCGTGATCCGCGCGGCGCTGCTCGCCGACCTCGCCGCGCCGCTCTCGGCCGTGTTGCAGGCCGCGACGCGGCAGCGCGTGGAATTGCTGCCGCCGCCGGCGAGCGTGCCCGCGTGGCGCACCGCGCCGGCCGCGCTGCGCTTCGAGCTGCGTCGCGCCGACGGCGCCTGGCGCTGCCACGGCGCGCTGCTGTTCGATGCGCCGGACGCGCTCGCGGTGTTCTTCGCAGCACCGACGCCGGCGGCCGCGCGGCCCGACACCCGCGCCGCGTATGCGGGCCTGCCGGTGCCGCTGGTATTCGAGATCGGCCGGACGGAGCTGACGATGGCCGAGCTGGCCGACGTCGTCGGCGGCGACATCATCGCGATCGAGCGCTGGCGCGCGCACGAGCAGAACCTGCTGTGCGTCGCGCGGGTGCCGGCCGCGCCGGCGTGGGAAATCACCGGACGGCCGTCGGGCAACCGGCTGACCGTCGAACGAATCAGGGAGATGCCATTGGAACCGACCCGCACCGACACCCCGCCCGCAAGCGCGCACGATGCGCCGCCCGACGATGCGCCGCGCTCGCTCGACGGCCTCGCGGTCGACCTGCGTTTCGAATTGCCGCCCACGTCGATCCCGCTCGGCGAACTCGGCGCGCTGCAACCGGGCGCGGTGATCGAGCTGCAGCAAGGCATCAACCAGAGCGTGATCCATCTCGTCGCGAACGGGATGCTGATCGGCACCGGCCACCTGATCGCGGTCGGCCAGAAGCTCGGCGTGCGCGTCGTCACGCTGACGCAGCCCGCGCCGCGCGAGCGCTGAACGATGGGCAGCCTGCCGAATCCGGTCGCGCTGATCGCGGTGATCGCCGCGCTCGGCATCGCGCCGTTCGCCGCGCTGATGGTGACGAGCTATACGAAGCTCGTGGTCGTGCTCGGCCTGCTGCGCTCCGCGCTCGGGATCCAGCAGGTGCCGCCGAACCTCGTGCTGAACGGCATCGCGCTGATCCTGTCGCTGTTCATCATGGCGCCGGTCGGGATGTCGATCCGCGACGCGCTGCAGGCACGCCACTTCGACGCGTCGGGGCAGCTGTCGACCGCCGATATCGGCGCGCTCGCCGATGCCGCGCTGCCGCCGGTCAAGGATTTCCTGGTGTCGCACACGCGGCAGCGCGACCGCGAATTCTTCGTGCGCACGGCAACCTCGGTCTGGCCGAAGAACCGCGCGGACGGCATCAAGGACGACGACCTGCTCGTGCTGGTGCCGAGCTTCACGCTCGCCGAGCTGACCAAGGCGTTCCAGATCGGCTTCGTGATCTACATCGTGTTCATCGTCGTCGACCTGCTGGTCGCGAACATCCTGCTCGCGCTCGGGATGCAGATGATCTCGCCGACGACGATTTCGGTGCCGTTCAAGCTGCTGCTGTTCGTCGCGCTCGACGGCTGGTCGCTGCTCGTGCACGGGCTCGTGCTGTCGTATCGCGTGGCGGGGGCGGGATGAACGCGCGCGCGTTGCGCAGCGTCGTGGCGAACCTGCGCGCAGTGATCGCGCCGGCCGTGCTAATCGTGCTGGCGTTGACGCTAGCCTGCGCGGGCCTGCAGCCGCGCAGCGCGCACGCGGCCGGCAGCGCCGCCGGCTTCGCGCGGCTCGCGCGCGCGTGCGCGCCGAACGTCGATCCCGACACGCTCGCCGCGCTGGTGCGCACCGAATCCGGTTTCAACCCGTATGCGATCGGCGTGGTCGGCGGCCACCTGACGCGCCAGCCCGCGTCGCTCGACGAAGCGCGCGCGACCACGAGCGAGCTGGCCGCGCGCGGCTTCAGCTACAGTGTCGGCCTCGCTCAGGTAAACGAACGAAACTTCGCGAAATACGGCCTCGACGACACGACGATGTTCGAACCGTGCCGCAACCTGCGGGCGGGCGGCGCGATCCTGACCGAATGCTTCGCGCGCTCGTCGAATACCGGCCGTCCCGCGCAGGCCGCGTTGCGCGCGGCGCTGTCGTGCTACTACAGCGGCAACTTCACGACCGGGTTCTCGAGCGGCTACGTGAGCCGCGTCGTCGCGAGCGCGCAACGCAATGCGCGCGAAGGCGGCGTCGAACCGATTCCGGTGGTGAGCGATACGCCGCCACCCGCGCGACAACGGCGCATGGACGCGGCCGCGACCACACCGCCCGAACGCGCGCGCAGGCTCGCGTCGCCCGCGGCCTCCGCCGACGCGCCGTCGTGCCATGCGCGCCCGGTCGTGATGATGTGCCGCGGCTTGCCGGCGAGCCAGGCGAAGCGGCTGTGCGTGCGCTGTCTCGATCAGTGAGCGTCGACGCGACGCCGGCATGACGTGCATCGGATGACGCGGCGTGCCGCGTCGCCCCGCTTCATGCGGCGCGCTGTGCCTCCAGCCGTGCCCGGAATTTCCGAACCGCGCCGCGTCAT
This sequence comes from Burkholderia sp. BCC1996, assembly GCF_905339955.1. Taxonomy (NCBI): domain Bacteria; kingdom Pseudomonadati; phylum Pseudomonadota; class Betaproteobacteria; order Burkholderiales; family Burkholderiaceae; genus Burkholderia; species Burkholderia sp. BCC1996. The sequence goes on along the minus strand of NZ_CAJPHM010000005.1, from coordinate 261,239 downwards.
CCCGCTTCATGCAGCGCGCTGTGCCTCCAAGCGTGCGCGAAACCCCGCTTCACGCAGCGCGCTGCGCCTCCAGCCATGCCTGGAACATCAGCACCGTCCACAGCTGATGCTGCCAGTTCATCCGGCCCGACTGGTGCTGGCGCCACAGCCGGTCGACCGCCGCCGCGTCGAAGAAGCCCTCGTCACGCAGCCGCGACGGCTGCAGCAACGCATCGGCCCAGTCGCGCAGCGCGCCGCGCAGCCAGTGATCGACGGGCGCGCAGAAGCCCTGCTTCGGCCGGTCGATCAGCGCGGACGGCACGTACCGGTCCAGCAGCCGGCGCAGCAGCGCCTTCGACTGCCCTTCCGGCAAACGCACCGACGCGGGCACGCGCCATGCGAATTCGACGACGTGATGATCAAGGAACGGCATGCGCGTCTCGAGGCTCACCGCCATCGCCGCGCGGTCGACCTTCGCGAGGATGTCGGTCGGCAGGTACGTGAGCGTGTCGATCGCCATCGCCTGCTCGGCGAAGCTCAGGTTCGCGGGCCACGCGGACACCGTATCGAGCGGGGTCGGCGGTTCCTGTCCGGCCAGCGCGATGCGCTCCGGATGATGCACCGACGACATCAGCAGCCGGTACAGCGCGATGCGGCTCTCGGCCGTCATCACGTGGCCGAGCTTGTGCAGCCGGTCGCCGATGCGGGTCGCCGAGTCGCGCGCTTCCACGCCGCTCCATGCGCCCTGCGCGACCGCCGCGAGCTGGTCCGCATGATCGGGACGCAGCGCATGCAGCGCGGCGGCGATCCGCGCGCGCACCGCCGCCGGCACGCGATGCAGCTTGCGCCACAGGCGCGGCGTCAGGAAGTAGCGCGTATAGCCGCCGAACAGCTCGTCGCCGCCGTCGCCGGACAGGCTCACCTTCACGTGCCGGCGCGTCAGTTCCGACACGAGGAAGGTCGGAATCTGCGACGCATCGGAGAACGGCTCGTCATAGATCGTCGGCAGTTTCGGCACGACGCCGAGCGCATGGTCAGCCGTCACGTAGAGCTCGGTATGCCGCGTGCCGAGGTGACGCGCGACCGCCTTCGCATAGCCGGCCTCGTCGTAGCCGGCCTCGTGAAAGCCGATCGTGAACGTGTCGACCGGCTTCGCCGACTGTGCCTGCATCAGCGCGACGATCGCCGACGAATCGATGCCACCCGACAGGAACGCGCCGAGCGGTACGTCGGCTTCCATCTGCCGCGCGACGGCCTGGCGCAGGATCGTATCGAGCTGATCGACGGCCTCGTCGGCGCTGCCCTCGAACGGCTGCTCGCGGCCGGCTTCGATCGCCTGCTCGAGCGTCCAGTACGCGCGCGGGCGCGGCGTGTCGCGCGCATGCTCGAACTGGATGAAGGTGCCCGGCGGCAGCTTGCTGATGCCGCGATAGATCGTATGCGGCGCGGGCACGCTCGACTGGCGCAGGTACAGGCACAGCGCGTCGCGATCGATCGTGCCGTCGAAGCCCGGGTAGCCGCGCAGCGCCTTGAGCTCCGACGCGAACACCAGTGCGTCGCCGATCCGGCCGTAGTAGAGCGGCTTCTCGCCGATCCGGTCGCGCGCGAGCGTCAGCACCCGCGACGCGCGATTCCACAGCGCGAACGCGAACATGCCGGTCGCGCGCCGCAGCGCCGCCTCGATGCCCCACGCGGCGATCGCCGCGATCAGCACCTCGCTGTCGGAGTGGCCGCGCCACGCCGGTGCGCGACCCGCGCGCCCGAGCTCCGCGCGCAACTCGCGATGGTTATAGATTTCGCCGTTGAAGACCATGACGTAGCGGCCGCACGCGGATGCCATCGGCTGCCGGCCGTGGACCGACAGATCGACGATCGCAAGCCGCCGGTGGCCGAGCGCGATACCGGCTTCCGGGTCGACCCAGAGGCCCTGCCCGTCGGGGCCGCGATGCGCGAGGCTCGCCGTCATTCGCGCGAGCGTGCCGCGCGCTGTCTCCTCATCGAAGGCGACGCTATTCAGAAAGCCGTCGATTCCGCACATTGATTTGTCTGCCTCTGTTGACCTGTTCCGTCAGCGGCGGCGCAACCTCGCAGCCCAGCCGTCCGGCTGACGGTCGAGCCATATTACGAAGAAATAAATCAGCAATAATTCATGGGTGAATCTCGGATGAACCCGGAAAAAAACCGGCGTCAAGCACCGCGTGCGACCGGTCCGGTGAAGCGAAAACGGGTCCGCATCACGACGCATCGCTGAACCGCGCGCCTTTCGATGTTCCGGCCCCGACAGTTCGAGCACGTCAGGCCGCGCCGGTCGCCCACTTCAGCAACTGCGCGACTTCGCGGAAATGCTGTTGCTGGATCGTGCCCTTTTCAGGCGTACTCTCGTACAGCGCCTGCGCGAGGCCGGCGTTCGCGAGCGTCGGACGCAGCGCGTCGCGCGCGAGCCGTACGATCCGTTCGGCCGCCTCGCCCTCGCCGCGCGCGAGCACCCATGGCAGCGTGCCGACGCCGCCGTAATAAAGCGCGACCGCGACGCTCGACGAATAGACGACCACCGACGCGAAGCCGATCCGGTCGGGCAGCGACGAGAACTGCGCTTCGCGCGCGAGCTGCCGGCGCTTCGCCTCGATGTGCGGATCGCCTTCGTCTTCCTTGTGCTCGCGCCGCACTTCCTCGATCGACATCTTCATCTTCTGATTGAACTCGCGCCGCTGATGCACGATGTCGATCAGCGCCATCACGATATAGATCAGCGCGGCCCAGCCGAACAGCAGCATCAGCAGCTTCACGATCAGCGCGAGAATCGACATCGGCCGCGTGAAGCCGGACTGCACCGCCGGGTCGAGCGACTCGACGATCAGCCAGCCGAGCGTCGCGACCAGCAGCACGGTCTTCAGCAGCATCTTCGCGAGGTTCACGAGATTGCGCATCGACACCATGTTCTTCAGCCCCTCGGCGGGATTGAGCCGCGACAGCTGCGGCACGAGCCGGCTCCACGCCATCACGCCGCCCACCTGCACGAAGCCCGCGAGCAGGCCGGCCAGCAGCCCGGCCGCGACGATCTGCGCGGACAGCAGCGCCCAGTCGCGCGCGGCGCCGTCGATCAGCACCGCGAGCCGCGCGGAAGGATCGGTGGCGCCCGCCGCATCGAACACGAGCCGGAACAGCGCCTGCAGCCGCGCGAACAACGTGCCGAGCCCGACCGCGAGCGCGACGCACACGCCGACGAAGAACGCGGACGAGATCGTCTCCGCGCTCTTCGGCACATCGCCTTTCTGCCGCGCCTCGCGCAGGCGCTTCGCGGTCGGCTGCTGGTTCTTTTCGGCCATCGTCGCTCCGGTTCCGGCGGGGCCGTCACGCGCCGCCGTGCGCGGCGAACAGCGCGCGCAGCAGCGCCATCAACCCGCTATCGGGGCTCAGCAGCGCGTGCAGCGACGCGTATACCACCGGCAGGAACAGCACCATCATCAGCACCGCGAGCGCGCTCTTCAGCGGCTGCGCGAACACGAAGACGTTCAGCTGCGGCACCGCGCGCCCGACGAGGCCGATGCCGAGCTCGACCAGCACCAGCACGATGATCACCGGCGCGGCGAGCTTCACCATCCATTCGAAGATCGTGTCGGTCTGCCGCACGACGAAGGTCTGCAGCATCGACGAGAAATCAGGGCCGAGCGAGCCGATCGGCCACCACGCGTACGACTGCGCGAACAGCTGCACGAGCACCTGCAGCCCGCCCGCGGTGACGAACAGCGCGATCGCGACGAAATTCAGGAACCCTGACGTCGGGCCGCCCTCGTGCCCGCCCATCGGATCGAAGAACGCGGCGCTGCCGCTGCCGGTCTGGAAATCGATCAGGTAGCCGACGCCCTGGATCGCGAACAGCACCGCGCTGAACGCGCCCGCGAGCAGCATGCCGATCACCGCCTCCTTCGCGACGAGCAGGCACCACATCAGGAACGGCAGCGCGGCGACCTGCGCCGGGTCGATCACCGGCGCGACGAACGCGGCGATCACGACCGCGATGCCGTTGCGCACGAGGCCCGTGACGATCTGCTCGTTGAACACCGGCACGACGAACATGATCGGCAGCAGGCGCGGCATCACGTAGAGCAGCGGACGCAGCGTGCCGGCGATGTCGTTGAAGTTCGCGGCGTGGTCTAGCATCGGCGCTCCGCGGCGGCGGGCGGCGCCGGATCGTCGACGGCGGCGGCCGGGACAGTTGCGCCGCCCGGGTCGGCGTTGCCGGCCGCCGCGCCCGGGTTTGCCGTGTCCGTCGCGTCTACCCCCGCCGGTCGCGACACCATTTCCGCATCGAACGCGGCCGCCATGTCACGCTGCCCCGATGCATGCCCCTGCGCGTCGCCCGCCCACACGCCTGCCGTCGCGAAGCGCCGCACCGCATGCGCATCCGCGACTTCGTCGGCATCACGCTCGACCCGCGCCGCGCGCGCGTGCAGGGCCTTCTCGCCGGCCTTGTCGAGCTTGTCCTCGGCGGCCTTCGCCTTGCGCGCGGCGCGTTGCAGGTCGGCGAGCGTGGCCTCGTGATCGCGGTGCACGTGCGCGGCCTCGCTGACCGACGCGTGCGCGACACCGATATGGCGATCTAACGTGCGCGTATCGGCCGCCGCGTTCTGCAACGCGCGCGCCTCGCGCACGTCGTCGGCGAGGCGCGTCTGGATCGCGGCCTTCGCCGCGACCTGCTGCGCAAGCTGCGCGTGCGCGGCGTCGAGCGCGCGCCGGCTCTGCGCGGCGATGCCCTGCTGGCGCGCGGCCGCCACGCGCGCGATCTGGCTGCGCATCTCGCGCATGCGCTTCAGGCGTGCGAGCGTCGCGAGCACGAGACGGTCGTCGGCTTCAGACATGGTCGTTCGCGAGTTTCGTCAGCTTCGCGAGCAGCGCGTCGAAACGCACGTCCTCGTGCGACGCCTGCGCGCAGAACGCAGCGATCGCATCGCGCGCACGCAGCGCGAGATCGCCAAGCCGGTCGCTGCCTTCGCGGTACTCGCCGATCTGCACGAGCAGCTCGATTTCCTGGTACTTCGCGATCAGCTCGCGCACGCGCGCGGCCGCTTGCTGATGCGCGCGGCTCGCGACGAGCGGCATCACGCGCGACAGGCTCGCGAGCACGTCGATCGCCGGATAGCGGTTCGCGAGCGCGATCTTGCGCGACAGCACGATGTGACCGTCGAGGATCGAGCGCACTTCCTCGGCGATCGGATCGGATTCCTCATCGCCTTCAACGAGCACCGTATACAGCGCGGTGATCGAGCCGGTCGCGCCCTGCCCCGCGCGTTCGAGCAGGCGCGGCAGCACGGCGAACGTCGACGGCGGGAAGCTGCGCCGCGTCGGCGGCTCGCCGCTCGCGAGGCCGACCTCGCGCTGCGCGCGCGCGAAACGCGTGAGCGAATCGACCAGCAGCAGCACGCGCTTGCCCGCATCGCGGAAGTGCTCGGCGATCGCGGTCGCGACCAGCGCGGATTTCACGCGCTCCATCGCGGGACGATCGGACGTCGACACGACGACGATCGAGCGCGCGCGCACCTCGGGCGACAGGCTGTGCTCGATGAACTCGCGCACTTCGCGGCCGCGTTCGCCGACCAGCGCGATCACGTTCACGTCGGCCTGCGCGCCGCGCGCGATCATCCCGAGCAGCGTGCTCTTGCCGACGCCGGACGGCGCGAAGATGCCGACGCGCTGGCCGATGCCGAGCGTCATCAGGCCGTCGATCACGCGCACGCCGGTCGGAAACGGCGTGTCGATCAGCTTGCGCGCGAGCGGGTTCGGCGGGTCCTGCTGCGTCGACACCCACGCGGCGCCCGTCACCGGCCCGCGATCGTCGAGCGGCCGGCCGAGCCCGTCGAGCACGCGGCCGAACAGCGCTTCGCCCACCGGAAACACGTGCTCGCGCCCGGACGGCACGACGCTCGTCTCCGGCGACAGCCCGGCCACGTCGCCGAGCGGCGTAAGCAGCGTGGTCTGCCGCGAGAAGCCGACCACTTCGGCGAGCAGCGTCGGCTGGTTCGGCGTGCGCAGTTCGCAGATCTCGCCGAGCCGCGCGCGAATGCCCGTCGCATTGAGGATCTGCCCGACCGCGTGATTGACGCGGCCCTGCACCGACACCGGCGAGAAGAACGCGAGCCCCGCGTCGAGATCGCCGACGAGGCGGCCGCGATCGAACGGCGCGGCATCGTCGTCGCTCTCGCGGCCGTTCGGTTGCGGATCGTCGAGCGGCGCATTCATCGCGGCGAGCCCTTCAGCGCGTCGCGGCGGATCGCCTGGCGCAGCGCGTCGATCTGCAGGTCGAGGCTCGCATCGATGCGCCCGGACGGCGTCTCGACCGTGCACGCGTGGCGTTCGAGCTGCGCATCCTCGACGATGCGGATCCGTTGCCGGTTCGACTGGCCGGCGAACGCGCGCTCGAGCGCGTCGCGCATCTCGTCCTCGCGGCCCGGCGCGACCCGCACGATCAGGAACGCCTCGTCGCGCACGAGCGGCGCGATCCGCGCGAGCGCGGCCTCGTACAGCTTCTGCGTGGCCATCTCGCCGACGATCGCGCGCACGGCCTTCACGACGATGTCGGCCATCGAATCCTTCATCGACTCCATCGTGCGCGCGGCGGCCAGCGCCTGCGTATAAGCCTGCGCCGCATGCTCGCGCTGCGCGCGGCGCATCCCTTCGTCGTAGCCGGCCGCCTGGCGCTTGTCGAATTCGCGCTGCGCATCGGCGACGATGCGCGCGGCCTCGTCGCGCGCGGTCGCGATCACCGCGGACGCGTCGAGCAGCGCCGCGTATTCGCGCTCCTTGAGTACCTTGCGCTCCGACAGCAGCTGCAGGTTGTCGCTCGTGATCAGAAAAGCCAGTCCCATGACGCAAGCCTCTCGGGAATCAGAAACAGGAACAGCAATTCGCCGAACTGGTCGCGCTGCGCGCGGTTCAGCCAGTACGGCGCTTCGTCGTCGATCGCGCGGTTGAATTTCAGCCGCGCGCGCCGCGCGACCGCGTCGCCCGCCACGCCGATGAAATCCGCGAGCAGCCGCCCGCCGCGTGCACGGATCACCACCGGCAGCGCGGCCGGATCGGCGCGCCACGGTTCGAGCGTGTCCGCCAGCGCGCCGAACTCCGGCGCGCGCTCGAGCGCGAGCTCCAATGCATCGCCGCCGAGCTTCGCCGCGACTTCCGCGCGAATGCGGCGCACGGCCAGCGCGTCGCGCAGCCAGCCGCGATGCAGCAGCAAGCCCGCATACGACGCGAGCTGTTCGAGCGCCGCGCCGGGCAGCAGCGCGAGCCGCGCGCACGGATTCGCGAGGTCGAAGTCGTGATGTTCGGCCACGCCGTTCGCATCGAGCAGATGGCGCGCAAGCAGCTTGCGACCGGCCGGGCCGAACGCGTCGGGCGAACGGTAACGCGCGGGCCAGTCGGCCGGCACGCGCGTCACGTGCAGATAACGGTCGGGCCGCAGGTTGAATTCGCAGACGAGCGCATGAAACGCCGCGCGCCGCGCAGCGGGCGGCGCCGCGAGAGATTGCAGCCACGGCAGCGACACGGCGTCGGGCGCAACGCCCGGCGGCAGCACATGCGGCTCGTTCATGCGCCGTCGCGCGCGCCGTCCGGCGTGCGCAGGCTGCCGCCCGACTGCGCGGACGCGCCGCCTGCACCGTTGCCGCCGCGCGGTGCGCCGCCGACCAGCCCGGCCAGCCGCGCGCCGAACATCCCGCGCCGCGCGGCCGACAGCGCGATCACCGCGCAGGTCAGCAGGATCAGCGCGAACACCAGCCAGCCGAGCGGCGAGCGCAGCCGCAGGATGTCCGACACCGCGCTGCCGATCCCGTCCACGCGCGCCGTGCGCGCGGCGGCCGGCTGCAGGAACAGCGACACGTTGTCGTACTGCAGCCCTTCGATGCTGTGCGCGACGAGATCCTTGACCATCGGCGCCATCGCGCGCAGATCCACGCCGGGCCGGTAGCGGATGTACACGGCCGCCGACGACGGCTTGATCTTGTCCGCAAGCGGATCGTTCTCCGGAATCACGACCTGCACGCGCGCGACTACCACGCCCTCGATGTCCTGCAGCGTGCGCGACAGGTCCTGCGACACGCCATACAGGTAGCGCACGCGCTCCTCGGCCGGCGTCGACACGAGCCCCTGCTTCTGGAACAGCTCGCCGAGGCTCGCGTAGCTCGGCTTCGGCAGCCCGTTCGCCTGCAGCACGGTGAGCGCCGACTGCATGTCGCCGTCCGCGACGCTCACCTGCCATGCGTTGCGATCCGACGTGTCGCGCGCGTCGTTGTCCTTCGCCGCGCTGATGCCCGCGTCGCCGAGCACGGCAACCATCTGGTTCGCATCGCGCTCCGACAGGCCGGAGTAAAGCTCCTTCTGGCAGCCCGCCAGCAGCGCGAGCAGTCCCGCGAGCAGCGCACGCGCCGCCCGGCTGCGCCACGCATGCAGGCGCGGCGTCGAATCGATCGTCGTCATCGTTTGTCCGCTTCAGGGCGCGCGGCCGGTTCAGGCGCACGCACCGGCTTTCGCTACTCCTGGGTCTTCAGCACCGTGTGCGTGAAGCCGTTCGCCGCCTGCGCGACCGACAGGCTCAACTGGTATTCCGAAATCGTGGTGGTCGCGGTCCACTGGAAATCCATCGCCTTCACCATCGTCATCAGCGGATCGCTGCGGTTGTCCGCCATCGACGTCAGCATCTCGGTGCGATGCTTGTCGATGTTCGCGTACCGCGTGTCGAGATCGTTGCCGTAGGTGCGCAACCGCTCGACGAGCGACGAATGGTTCGCCTGCGCGGGTGTCGCGGGCGTCATCTGCACGGCCGGCGCCGCATCGGCCGGCGCACGCGACATCGCGACGCCCGACGCTGACGCCGACGGCGACGCCGCGGCCGGCGCGGCACCCGGCTGCATCAACGCATCGAACTGGCGCACCTGCGCCGGATCGGACGCCGTGCCCGCCTGCTGCACGGCACCCGCGAGCGCGGCCGCGCCCGGGGGTGCCGCGCCTACGCCTGTTACCGACATGATCGTGTCCTCCTTGACCGGCAGCGCCGGGAACGGGCCGGCCGCCACGCGCATACGCCCCGCCGGGCGCCCGTCGCGGGCGGCCCCGGCATCCGGCGTCGCGCGGCACGGCCGGCGACCGGCGTCATGCGCGGCCGGCGGAACTCAGGTGTTGCGCAACCTGGGCGTTCGCCGTCCCTTCCTGCGCGGTCACTGCGTTGCTGGTTTCGAACGTCGCGGTCGACTGCTGGACCTGGAAGTTGATCTTCGTCAGTTCGAGCTGCGTCTTGGTCAGGTCGTCCGCCTGCTGCTGGACCTGTTGTGTGTTGTTGGCACCAGTCGGGGGGGTACTCATGTTTCGCTCCTTTGCATGTACGTCATTGAACTGCTTGCCTGTTCCGGCGGCGGCCCCATGCCCCGCCGGCGACGTGACGCGCCGCATGCACGCGGCGTGTCGCGTAATGCGCGCACCGCGCGACACGCGATGCGCAAGTCCTGTCGCGGCGCTAACGCGCCGCCGCCTTCGATGCGCCGGCCGCGGCAACCGCCGGTACCGCCGGCGCATCCGGCAACAACGCCGGTCCGGGCACCGGCTGCGCGACGCCGGCCGCCGCGCCGCTCGCGAGCGGCGGCACGGGCGGCGCCGATGCCCGCTCGGGCGCGCTCGAGGACGGACCGCCGAGCGGCATCGTGATGCGCTGGCCATTGCGTTCGAACACCACTTCGTCGGGGCCGATCGACACCACGGTCGGCCCTTCCTTCAGCCGCGCGCCTTCGAAATAGCGGCTGCCATCGGCCGTCTCGATGTAGCGCTGGTCGCCGTCGCCCGCGAACACCGTCGTGATCTCCGGAATCCCCGCGACGCCGCCGAGCGTCGTCGCGGTGCGCGGCGCGGCGGCATCGGCGTCGCGCACGTGGTCGACCACCTCGAGCGCCGGGCGCGCGTCCTTCATGTAGTTGCGGATACGCGGCTCGATCTGCGCGCGCTCGGCCGCCCCCGTCAATTCGATCCGGCCGCGGCCGAGATAGGTGACCGTCAGCGCCGTGTCGCTGAAATACGTCTGCGCGGTCGCGACGAGGTCGCTGACCACGTAGAGGTTGCCGAGCGCCGCGTTGTCCACGCCCGCGACGATCTGCGCGACGCGCTCGCGCGCGGCCGGGTCGCTCACGTAGCCCGACACGATCACGCCGTCGTCGCGCGGCGCGACGGCGAGCTCCGGATACGCGTGCAGCAGCTGCTGCAGCCGGTGCGTGCGCGCGAGCACCGACTCGTGCTGCCACGGCAGGCGCCCCGACCATGCGACGAAGCCGTAACCGAGCGCGCCGAGCAGCACGCCGATCCACAGCGCGACGACCGCGATCACGAGCCGCCGGCTGCCGAGACGGCGCAGCCCGCCGGTGAGCCAGCCGAGCCACGCGGCCTCGCGCGCGGCGTCCGGCGCGTCGGCCTCGTCGGGCACCGCGACGCTCGCCTGCGCATGACGCGCGATGCCGAGCTTGATCGAGCCGACCGTCACGACGTCCTGCGGCGTCATCGAGCGGCGGCCCGCGCCGAGCGGCGCGTCGTTGAACAGCACCGGCGCGCCGCCGTCGCCGCCGTGGTTCTGCACCGTCACCGCGAGCGCGCCGACCTGCAGGCATACCTGTTTCGCGCCGATCTCGCGATCGGGCAGGATCACTTCGCAGTCGGCCGCGGTGCCGACCCAGTTCGCGCCGCGCGCGAGCGACATCGTGCGGCCGTACATCGGCCCGCTGAGGAAGCACAGGTTCCACGGCGACGCGAGCGCGGGCGCCCCGGCCGCGGCGCCCGCCGTGCCGCCATGCAATGCGCCGTCGCCGTGCGGGTCAATGATGGTCGTCGACATGGGTGGACGCTCCTGCGGTCGTCGCCACCGGCTGCGCCGCCGAATCCTTCGGCGGCGGCAGCGCGGGCGGGCCGAACTTGGTGCCGGGCAGCGGTGCGGGCGTGAGCGGCACCGCGATGTCGTTGTCCGGCGGGCGATACATCGACGTGCCGTTCGAACCGGCCGGCCCGTCCGCGCCCGGGTTCACCGGCGAGCCGTCCGGCGCGTACATCGACGCGGTCGTCACCACGCGCGGCGTCAGCAGGTAGAACCGCTCCATGTGGTTGCCCGACTTGTCGGTGTACTTGAACAGGTTGCCGATCAGCGGGATGTCCGACAGCCACGGCACGCCGCTCTTGTTCAGCCGCACCTCGTCGTCGTTGAAGCCCGCGATCAGGAGGCTCTTGCCTTCGTCGATCATCGTCTTGGTGACGATGTTGCGCTGCTGGATCACCGGCACGTTCGACACGGCCTGGCCCGGCACGATGTTGCCGTCCTGGATGTCGATCGACATCATCACGCTCTGCGGGTTGCCGGACACGGCGGCCGCATTGCGGATCGCCTCGTCGACGATCATCGGCGTCACCTTGATGCTGGTGCCGGTCGTCACGCTGTACAGCGACGAATCCTGGTAGCCCTGCACCTGCACGTAGAACTGCGTGAGGTTCTCGAGAATGGCCTCGGTGTTGTCGAGCGCGAGAACCTTCGGCTTCGAGCGCAGCTGCGCCTGCCCCTTCTGCGCGAGCGCGTTCACGCGCGTGAGCAGGTAGTTGCGCAGCGAGCCGCCGATCGACGCGGTCAGCGCGATGCCGGTCGGCATGAAGGTGCCGGTCTGCCCCGTCTCCGACGCGCCGACGCCGAACGTCAGCGGCGGATTGCCGGCGCCGTTGTACTGCGTGTTGCCGTTCAGCGGATTCGCGCCGTTGCCGATCTGCACGTCGCCGTGCGTCGTGTGCAGGCGCCAGTCGATCCCGAGACTGTCGAGCGAATCCTCGTTGATGTCGATGATCGTCACGTTGATCTCGACGATGCGCGGCCGCTCGTCGAGCTGGTTGATCAGCGCCTGGTAGCGGTACATGTTCTCCGGCAGGTCGCGCACGATCACCGCGTTGATCGCCGGATCGGCGACGATCTGCGGCAGCGTGTCGCCACCGCCGCCGTTCGAGAACGGCGATACCCCGCCGGCAGCGCCGTCGGCACCGCCATAGCCGGCCTGGCGCGGGCCGCCGGCAATGTCCGGAAAATCGAGCCGCGGCACCGCGATCGTCAGCCCCGAGCCGAGCTTCACCTGGCGCGCGGCCTGCCCGAGCGGCGTGCTCGACGGCAGTTCGCTCGTGCCGCCGCCCTTGCCGAACAGCCGGCGCAGGATCGTCGCGACGCCCGGCACCGTCACTTCCTTGCCCGAGCGGTTGATCGTGAAGTCGGACGCCCAGCCGTACCGGAGCCGGAACGCGCGGATGTCCGCATGCGCGCCGTTCGCCGACGGATCGCCGACCGAGCCGACCGCCTGCCGCACGAGCTCCACGTAACGACGCGGGCCGGCGACGTACACGCTGTTCGCGCGATCGTTGATCACGAGCGTGTAGCGCTTGTCGGGAATCTGCATCGCCTGCAGCGCGCGGCCGATCTCGCCGGCCGCGTTCGGCGGGATCGGGATCATCTGCGTCTGCGACTGGTCGGCCGGGTCGACGTACAGGAACGAGCCGTCGTAGTACCACGTGAGCCCGTAGGTCGAGCAGATCGTGTCGAGCGTCTGCTGCGGCGTGCCCGAGAAGCGGCCGCTGATCACGCCGTCGACCTTCGGGTCGACCACGGCCGTCACGCCCTGCGACGATGCGAGCTCGCGAATGAAGTCGCCGATCTTCTTGCCGTTCGCGACGATCGTGAACGGCTTGTTGCGCCAGCGCAGGTCCGCCGCGCGCGCCGGCTGCGCGACCGTCACGCACAGCGACGCGGCGAGCAGCGCGGTCGCGCACATGGCGAGCGCGGCCCGTTGCAGGCGGCGCGGTTGAAACCGGATCGGGGCGACGCGTCGACGCATCAAGACACTCCTGTGGAAGAAACGAACATGCGTTCCAGCGCCTGCTGCGCGAAGCGCAGCACCTCGCTGCCGAGCCAGCCCGACAGCAGCACGAGCGCGACCATCACGGCGATCAGCCGCACCGCGATGCCGAGGTTGGCGTCCTGCACCTGCGTGACGGCCTGCAGGATCGCGACGACGAGGCCGGTGACGGTGGCGATCAGCACGATCGGCAACGACAGCAGCAGCACCAGCATCAGCGCCTGCCGGGTCAGGTCGAGGATGGTCGAGCTCGTCATTGCACGACTCCCGGCGCACGCACGCCGGCGCCCGCGCCGAGCGTGCCGTCGTCGGGCGGGTTCTTCACCCAGCCGACCGTATGCAGCTGCACGTCCTCCTCGACCTCCTGGTACGACAGCACCGCGAGTTCCGGCAGCACCGGCTGCAAAATCGTCTTCACGTAGCGGCGCGCGCCGAGCGCGACCATCACCGCGAGCCGCGCGGCGCCCGGCGGGTTGCCGTGACCGCCCGCGCCGGCCGGCTGCGCCGCCGTCGCGGCCTGCACGATCGCGCGCACCTGTTCGCCGATGTCCTGCTTGATCGCGCTCGACAGCGCGAGGAAATTGCCCTGCTTCGTGCGCATCACCGCGTTCTCGATCCGCTCCTGCAGGTTCTGCTCGAACAGCACGACGCGCAGCTGCCGCGTCGCGCCCGCATGGCGATCGGTGATCATCCGGCGCAGGTCGACGCGCACCAGCTCGACCAGCGCGATCACGTCGTCCGGCTCGTTCGGCGCCCACGTGATCAGGCTTTCGAAAATCACGCGCAGGTTGCGGATCGGCACCTGCTCGGCCAGCAGCCGGCGCAGCACCTCGGTCACCCGCTGCAGCGGCACGAGCCGCGTCAGTTCGCCGACGAGTTCCGGATGCTCGCGGCGCACCAGGTGCACGAGCGCCTGCGTTTCCTGGATGCCGAGCAGCTCGTCCGCATGCTGGCGCACGATCTGCTCGACGTGCGCGGCGAGCGCGCCTTCGCTCGTCAGCCACTTGCCGTCCGGCGCCGCGCCGTCGGGCTTGATCCACAGCGCGGTCGCGAACGGGCCGAACGCCTCGGCCGGCTGGCGCTCCGCGCGCTCCGGCAGCGGCGCGACGCCGTCCCACAGCAGCCAGCCCGGCTTCAGCGCGCCCTGCGCGGCGAGCACGTCCTGCAGATAGATCCGGTACGTGCCGGCCGCCGCCCCTTCGTCGTCGTTCAGCGTGATGCGTGGAAACACCGTGCCGATGTCCGCGTCGACGCGCGCCTTCGCGCTCGACAGCGCGGTCTGCAGCTGCGCGAGGTTCAGCGTCGTGCGCAGGTCGTCCGACAGCGACACCGCGATCAGCGACGTGACGCCTGCCGCATGCGACACCTTCGCGGGCTGGCCGTCGTCGGTCGCGCCGATGCGACCCGCGATATGAATCAGGTTGAAGCTCGGCGCGGTCGTCTTGCGCTTGAGCTGCGTGAAGGCGAACGCGCCGAGGCCGAGCGCGATCAGCGCGAACGACCATTTCGGAAAACCGGGCACGACGAGGAACCCGGCCAGCACCAGCGCCGCGATCAGCAGCGCGCGCGGATGCGCGCCGAGCTGCTCGCCCAGCTGTTCGCCGAGCTGGCGCTGCCGCGTGTCGCGCGTCGCGACGCGCGTCGTCACGATGCCCGCCGCGATCGACACCAGCAGCGACGGGATCTGCGACGCCATCCCGTCGCCGACCGTCAGGATCGCGTAGCGCTGCAGCGCCTCGCCGATATCCATCCCGTGCATCAGCGTGCCGACCGCGATGCCCGCGACGATGTTGATGAACGCGATCACGAGGCCCGCGATTGCATCGCCCTTCACGAACTTCATCGCGCCGTCCATCGCGCCGTGCATCTGCGATTCCTGTTCGAGCTTCTCGCGGCGCTCGCGCGCTTCGTCGGCGCTGATGATGCCCGCGCGCAGGTCCGCGTCGATGCTCATCTGCTTGCCCGGCATCGCGTCGAGCGAGAAGCGCGCGCCGACTTCGGCGACCCGCTCCGAACCCTTCGCGATCACGATGAACTGCACGACGGCGATCACGAGGAACACCACGCCGCCCACCACGACGTTGTTGCCGACCACGAGCCGGCCGAACGCGTCGATCACGTGGCCCGCGTTCGCGTGCAGCAGGATCAGCTTGCACGACGCGATGTTCAGCGCGAGCCGAAACAGCGTGGTGAACAGCAGCAGCGCGGGAAACGACGAGAAGCTGACCGCCGACGGCACGTAGGTCGATACCGTCAGCAGCACGACGCTCGCGGCGAGGTTCAGCGAGATCATCCCGTCGAGCGCGGCTTGCGGCAGCGGCAGGATGAACAGTGCGACCACCGACACGATGAACGCGGCGAGAAACAAGTCGGCGCGCGGCGATGCCCCGAGACGTCGCCCGGACACGCTGCGGCCGGCGGAAAAGATCCGCTGCCAGTCGCGAGGGAGCGCCTTCGGTTCTGCCATCGTGCCGTCGTCCTGTCGTTGTCGCCGGCGGGCGCGGGCCGTCATGCCCCGCGTCGCGCGGACCGTTGAATGGGACGAGTGTAGCGACGCGCAACCGCGTAAAAAGGGAAGCGCCTCGTAGCGTCGCGGCCGTTTTCCGGTGACGATCGGATCGGACTACGAAACCCGGCGGCGCCTGCGCGCGCGCATCGCCGGAACCGCTTCCATCGCGCGGCTGGCGCCGCGCGGGGAGACAGGGTCAGGACTCCAGACGGCGCGCGGCGAGATACGCGAGCTGCGCGCGGTTCTGCACGTTGAAGAGTTTTTCGAGCGAGCGGATATGGTGACCGACCTTGTGCAGCGACGTGCGCAGCGCGCTCGCGATCTCCTGGTCGGACAGCCCGTGCACGAGCCGGTCGAGCACCTGCTGCTGCTCGTCGCCGAGCGCGAAGCCGCGCATGCGCGCGATGCGCGCCTCGAGAAACGGCAGCGCGACGCGATGCACGGCGAGGCTCACCGACAGCGCGCCGCCGATCACGCGATCGTCGATCCATTCGGTGCCGTGGGCTTCCGACGTCACGTTCACGGCAACGCGCAGGTCGAGCCGCGGCGCCGACAGGCTGAAGATCACGCCGCTGTTCATTGCATGCGCGCGCAGATGGCCGGCCAGCGCGAGCACCTTGCGGTCGCCGCTGCCCTGCGCCGCCGACTCGATCTCGTCGAGCCGCCATGCGACCGGGAAGCCGCTGCTGCGCACCTGCGCGAAACGCGGGTCGCTCTCGTAGAGCATGCCCTCGATATACGGCTGCATGAACGTCGCAGGCGCGAGGTCGCGCAGCAGATGCGCGCACAGGATGCGCCGCCCGATCATCTCGTAGGCGCCGTAGCCGAGCGTGCTGAAACCGATTTGCCGCAAGCGCGCATGGCATTGGGAGAAATCGACGGAAGCGAGGTCGGATTTACCGGGCGCGATTTGAATGCCGGTAAAAACGTCGCGCTCGATTGCATGAATTTCTTTCGAATAAGCGGCAGCGGCCGCGATATCGGCTTGCGAGAACCACTCGACGCGTGGCGCGTCGTCAGCATATGTCATGAGGAGCCCACCCCTTCCCAATATGTGAACCTGCCCCGTCACGATTTGGTCTTTTCTTTATGATTTTCTGGTCGACTCTATACCGGTGCGAATATGAACCTTTCGCCCGAATTAGTATTACGGCATATTACGCGCAGACAGGCATTTTTGTACAATGCCCCCGCGTTTCGTCTGGATGACGATCGGCGCAAATCATAAAGATGCTCGATCGCATCGTCGCGGGCACCGTGCACGACACGGCTGCCGCTGCGCGATGCGCGTCGATTCCGAGGGATGGCTCATGTCCGATATTGCATTGCAAGAAGAAGCGGTCGCCCCAACCTTGCCCCGTCCGCCGCGGCGGACGGTCGCCTGTGCCGACGCGTCGAGAGCGCGCCCGGTGCAGGTCGTCTGGTGCGACGACGTCAAGCGCGACGACATCGCGCAGCCGCACGCGCCGAAGCTCGGCGTCGCCGATACGCTCGCGCACGCGCAGAGCACCGCCGAACGCAACCGGATCGTCACCAGCCTGCTGCACCTGACGGGCTTCTCGACGTTCGCGTATTTCGCGCTCGAATTCTCGCGGGAGCGTGTCGAAAGTCTCTACCTGCACGAGGCGTTCACGCCGCCCACCTATCGCGGCGACTACGTCCGGCACAACCATCACGACATCGATCCGCGCACGCTCGACGCGCGCGTGTGCAACATGCCGATCGTGTGGGACCTGCAGCAGCTGCGCCGCGAACACCGCGAGCGCGACGGCGGCCCGTGCGTGAGCCCGGCCGCGCTCGACGGTTTCCTGCAGACGATGCAGGACGACGGCATGTGCAGCGGCATCATGTATTCGATGGCCGTGCCCGGCACGAGGCTGCACGCGTTCATGAGCTTCACCGCGCCGCGCCGCACGCGCGAGTGGATCACGCCGGCGACGATCGAGCAGGCGCTTTCGATCGGGCTGTCGGTGCACAAGTTCGCGTCGCCGCAACTGATCGCGACGTCGCGCGAACGCGCCGTGAACGGGCTCACGCCGTTCGAGCAGGAACTGCTGCTGGGCATCGCGGAAGGCGCGTCGGACAAGGAGATCGGCCGGCGCCTCGACACCAGCGCGCACAACGTCGACTATCACCTGCGCAAGCTGCGCAAGCGCTTCGGCGTCGCGAACCGGATCCAGCTCACGTACCTGACGTCGAAGCTCGAGCTGATCTGACGCGCGCGCGCTCTGCCCGCGTAAACGCACATGCCGGCCTCGCGGGCCGGCATGTGCGCACACCTGGCGATGACGTCTCGAACGGCGTTACTTCAGCAGCGTCATCTGCACGACCTTGACGATCACGAGACCGACCGCGATCACCAGATAGCCGCGCAGCACGGCCATCCAGACGCGCGTCGCGACCGTCATGTTCTGCGGTTCGAGCGTGTCGAGCGGCGGCATGCGCCAGGTGGCGCGCAGCGCGCGATCGATGCCCGGCTCGACGACGCGCTTGTTGCGGCGGATCAGCACCGTCGCGAGATAGCCGGTGATCGCGAGCACGGTGCCGCCGACCAGCACGTCGATGATCGCTTCGCCGCTGATGTCCGGATACATCACCGACGCGGTCAGGATGATCGACAGCAGCACGAGCACCCAGATCACCGCGCCCGTGAAGATGTTGAGCTTCGTCGAGTTGACCCACGGGCCGAGCACCTGGCGATCGTTGCACAGCACGAGCAGGAACACCGTCGCGCTCGGCAGCAGCACGCCCGCGAGCGTCTGCACCGCTTCGGTCAGCAGGCCGAGCGGGCTGCCCGGGATCAGCACGAGCGCGGCAGCGGCCGCGACGATCCCGAAGTAGACGAGATAGAAGCCCTTCGCATCGGACACGCCGCGATGCAGCGAATGACGGATCTTGAACACGTCGCCGATCGCGTACGCGGTCGACAGCGACACCGCCGCCGCGCCGATGATGCACGCGTCGAGCAGCGCGACCGCGAACAGCGTCGCGCTGGTGCGGCCCGCATACTTCTCGAGGCCCGCGATCACGCCGCCCGCGTCGCTGAAGTTGCCCGCTTCCGAATGGCCGCCGAACAGCGCCGCGCTGAAGCCGATCATCGCGACCGCGCCGATCAGCACGAACGCGATGCCGATCCACAGATCGACCTTCTCGTACTTCATGAAGCGCGGCGTGATGCGCTTGTCGATCACGTAGCTCTGCTGGAAGAACAGCTGCCACGGCGCGACCGTCGTGCCGACGATGCCGATCACGAGCAGCATCACGTCGGACAGCTTCGCGTGCGTGGGCCAGTTCGGCACGAAGAAGTCGCGCGACATCTGCGCCACCGGCGGGTGGATCGACACGAGCACCGGCACGAGCAGCAGGCTCAGCACGCACAGCACGATCGCGAACCGCTCGAAGCGCCTGAAGTCGCCGGTACTCACGGCCGCCATCGTCAGCGCGGCCGCCACGCACACGCCCGCGATCTTCGGGAGCCCGAAGAAAGCCAGCACGAACGTGATGCCGATGAACTCGGTGACGATCGTCAGCGCGTTGAGCAGGAACAGGTCGATCACGCTGAACGCGCCCCAGAACTTGCCGAAACGCTCGAAGATCAGGCGCGCATGGCCGACGCCCGTGACCGCGCCGAGGCGCAGCACCATTTCCTGGTTTACGTACAGCACCGGCACGAGCAGCAGCAGCGTCCACAGCAGCGTCGTCCCGTAGTTCTGGCCGGCCTGCGTATAGGTGCCGAAGGCGCCCGCGTCGTTGTCGCCGACCATCACGATGAGGCCGGGCCCGATGATCGCGAGCAGCGTGCGCAGGCGCGCCCACCACGTGCCGCGCGCGGCGGTGTCGTGATGCGCGATGGTGCCGAGCGCGCCGCGGATGTCGCCCAGGTGGGCTTCGTCGAGCACGGCACTGCGTTCGACGGCGATCGGTGGAGAGACGTTGGATGGCGTGGACATGATGAATTCCGTACGACTGGTTTTTTTCGGTCAAGCGTGTGGTCTTGGAATACGCACGCGTAACGAGCCCGGAGCCCGCGCGCGCATGCCGAGACGCGCTCGGTGTTTCAGTTCAGCAAAGCAGCGATTTCAACCGGTTGAACAAACGGGAAAACACCCGCGGACGGGCGTCGAGCATCGGCATCGCGTCGTAGTGCGGATGCGATCGCGTGACTTGCGGAAGATTCGACAGCAGAAGGCCGAAGTTCATGGTCTGGCTCCTGACGGCAGCGGCATGCATGCCGGCCGCGTGGTGGGTGCGGGGCCAGTCCGGGGCCTGAACGACGTGTCAGGCTAGTTGGCCGGAATGTCCCTGCGACCCGGGTTCAAAAGGGTCTGTTGGTGCAACGGGCATAAGGGACAACTGTCACTGTCGTTCATGGCGGCTCCTGTGCGGTGTTCCGGAGAACACGGTTGGCCGCCGCCCGGCGCGCGGGCCGCCGTTCGGGTGCATGCGAAACGCATGCGCGAACGCGGCCGCGCGCCGGGCGGCGGCGAAACCGGATCGCGCATGCGCAAACGCATCACGCTGACCGGCGCGAATCTGGGTGCACGAGGGGGTTACTGCGAAATACTGCTGCGCGCACCGTTTGCCTGGGGGACAAACGGCGGCTTCGATGAGGCGCGGACGTCGGTCGCTCAGGCGGAAACTTCGTTCGAAGATCGACTACTGCAGGCGTCCAAGGCGGCGGCCCCAAGAGTGAAGATGGCGGATTCTATGGACCGGCCGAAACGGAAGTCAACCCTTTGGAACAGGCTTGACGGAATATTTTTTCGGGTTCATGCGAGCTGAAAGAATCGCGCCCGGAATGACGCGCCGCAACCTTTCAGCGCCTCGACGCGCACGCGCCGCCGATGCGTGCGAGCAACAGTCGCCGCGCGCCGCCGGCGGGCGGTCGCAGCGGGCATCGACCGGCCCGGATGGGGCGGCGCACGCGGTGCGAAATGCGCAACGCCGCCGCCTTTTTTGCTTGCACCGCAGCAAAACTCGCGACTACAATCCGCCCCAATTCATCAAGGGAGTCCCTTCGTGGACGCATGCTCCAGTTGCAGTTCGATGCCGGTCCAGGCCGGCCAAGCCATCGCGAGATAGCAGCCAGGCGCATGTCTTTCGCCGCTAGCTCGCAGTCGTCGGGTTAGCGCGCTTCCTCCCGGGCCGGCATCGCCGGATCGTCCGTGTCGCACGCTCCGTTACGTTCCAACCGCCGAGCGCCGGTCGCGTCATGCACCCGCGCTCGATCACGTCGTCCGGCATGCGCCGGACGGGACGGAGGCACGTCATGTTGTTTCAATCGCTCATGGTCAGACTCAGGCAACTCGCGCGTGTCGTGTCCGACCGCTCGTTCGCTTCGGCCCTTGCACCGCTCGCCCACACGTTCGGCAACTGGCGCGGCAGCGCGCTCGCGCACCTGCCGGCGGCACCGCGCCCGCTTGACTGCGTGCTGGCCGGCGCGATGGCGGCCGCCGTCGCGCTCGTCGCGCTGCTCTGTGCGACCGCGTCGCGCCTCGGCTTCGCGCACGTATGGCGAATCGGCGGCTGGCTGCCGTAACGGGTCGCGCGCGCAACGCGCAGCATGCCCGCGCGCCGCCGCCCGCACCTGCGCCATCGCTTCACGTTTTCACTGCTTCAGCCAAACCAATCACTCGAATCATGGAGCCCGCATGAAAAATCGCTTCGCATCCGCGCCGCGCACAGCGCGCCTCGACGCGCTCGCCGCGCTGTTGCTGTCGCTCGCGGCCGCGCCTGCATTCGCGCAATCGTCGTCACCGGCCAGCGCGGCCGAACCGGCGGCCGGAGCCAGCGACACCGCCGCCGCCCCCGCCCAAGCCGCCGATGCTGCCGCGCCCGCCCCCACCGGTTTCTGGGAACGGTCGAACCTGCTCGGCAACATGGGCGGCCTGCGCGACGTGCTCGGCGATCACGGCGTCACGCTGAACCTGCAGGAAACCAGCGAGTACCTGTACAACGCCGCGGGCGGCACGCAGCGCGGCGGTGCCTACCAGGGCCTCACGCAATTCGGCTTCAACGTCGATACGGAGAAGGCGATCGGCCTGCCGGGCGGCACGTTCAACGTGTCCGGGTTGCAGATCCACGGCACCAACCTCACGCAGCGCTATTTGCAGACGCTGCAGACCGCGACCGGCATCGAGGCGAATTCGACCACGCGGCTGTGGGAGCTCTGGTACCAGCAGGCGTTCCTCGCCGGCAAGGCCGACGTGAAGGTCGGCCAGCAAAGCGTCGACCAGGAATTCATGGTCAGCCAGTACGCGGCGACGTTCATGAACGCGACGTTCGGCTGGCCCGTGCTGCCGGCGACCGACCTGCCGGCCGGCGGTGCTGCCTATCCGCTGTCGTCGCTCGGCGTGCGGCTGCGCGTGAAGCCGGCCGACGCGTGGACCGCGATGGTCGGCGTGTTCGACGGCAACCCGGCCGGCCGCAGCGACGGCGATGCGCAGGCGCTGAACGCGCACGGCACCAACTTCAACCTGCGCAGCGGCGCGTTCGTGATCGGCGAACTCCAGTACGCGCTGAACGCGCCGCCCGCCGACCCGAAGGCACCGCAACCGGCCGGCCTGCCCGGCACGTACAAGCTCGGCTTCTGGTATCAGTCGCAGCACGCGAACGATCCGCGCGTCGGCACCGACGGGCTGTCGCTCGCGGATCCGGCCAGCAACGGGATCCCCGCCACGCATCGCGGTAACTACGGTTTCTATGCGGTCGCGGATCAGATGGTATGGCGGTCGTCGGCGGACAGCCCGCGCTCGGTCGGCGTGTTCGCGCGCGTGATGGGCGCGCCGGGCGATCGCAACGTCGTCGATTTCGCGGCGAATGCGGGCGTGACGCTCAAGGCGCCGTTCAAGGGCCGCGACGACGATACGGCCGGCATCGCGGTCGGCTACGCGAAGATCGGCTCGCATGCGCGTGCGCTCGACGGCGACACCGGCAAACTCGCGACGCCCGGCTATCCGGTGCGGCGCGCGGAAACGGTGATCGAGGCGACCTACCAGTACCAGGTCGCGCCGTGGTGGCAGGTGCAGGCCGACCTGCAGCACTTCTTCCGGCCGGGCGGCGGCATTCCGGACCCGAACGCGGCCGGCGCACGCATCGGCGACGAAACGGTGGTCGGCGTGCGCACGACGATCACGTTCTGACATCCGTGCATGCAAAACGGGCCGGACTGCCGCGCGCGGCGATCCGGCCCGTGCTCGTTCAGGTGCGTGCATGCAACGCACGCGGCCTGTCACTCGCCATACAGCCCGAGCAGTTTCAGCGTGACGCCGTTGGTCCAGCCGAAGCCGTCCTGCAGCGGATATTCGCCACCCCCGCCGCCGCCCGCGCCAGCCCCTTCGACCACGTACTTCTCGACGAGCTTGCCTTCGGTTGCATATACATGCTTCACGTCGGCCAGAAAGCGCGTGCCGATGTCCTTCGCGAGCGCCGGCTCGCCGTAGCGGCGCAGCCCGTCGATCGCGATCCACTGCAGCGGCGCCCAGCCGTTCGGCGCATCCCACTGCTGGCCCGTGTTCGCGGTCGTCGTCGCGAGGCCGCCCGGCTGCAGCAGCGTCTTGCGCACCTCGCGCGCGGTCGCCTTCGCACGCTCGGGCCACGCGACGCCCGCGAACAGCGGATACAGCGCGGCCGCCGTCACGCCGTCGCGCGGCTTGCGCAACTGCCAGTCGTAGTCGCCGTAATAGCCGCGACGGTTCCACAGATAGTGGTTGATCGCGGACGCGCGCCGCGCCGCCCGTCCGGAGAAATCCGCGACGCACGCGAAGTCGCGCGTGACCGCGCAGCCCTTCACGATCGTCGTCTCGAGATGGAACATCAGGCTGTTCAGGTCGACCGGCACGATCGCCGTCGTGCGGATCGTCGCGAGCGTCCGGCCGTCGCCGAACCAGCGCGAGCTGTAGTCCCAGCCGCTCTCGGCACCCGCGCGCAGGTCGCGGTACACCTCGTTCGCGGGGCGATCCGGCACGGCCTTCGCGGTCGTCACGTCCTCGAGATACGACTCGTCGCGCGGCGTGTCGCTCGCGTCCCAGTAGCGGTTCAGCACCGCACCGTCCGGCATCGCGACCACGTTGCGCGCGGCCTGCCCGCGCGGCGTCGACGTTTCGCCCTGCATCCAGTACGCATGCTCCTTGCGCAGCGCCGGCAGGTATTTCTGGTAGACCTTGTCGCCTTCGGCCTGCGCGGCGAGCGTGACCATGTACGCGAAGAACGGCGGCTGCGAGCGGCTCGCGTAGTACGTGCGGTTGCCGTTCGGGATGTGGCCGATCGTGTCGATCAGGTATGCGAAGTTGTCGAGCATGTCGTCGACGAGATCCTCGCGCCCCGACACCTGCAGCCCGAGCATCGTGAAATAGGTATCCCAGTAGTAGCCTTCGCGGAAGCGGCCGCCCGGCACCACATACGGCTTCGGCAACGCGATCAGCGAACTGTACGGCGGCACCGTCGTGCTGGTGCGCGTGAGCTGCGGCCACAGCCAGTCGATGTGCTGGCGCAGCGTCTGGTTCGCGGGCGGCGTGACGCCGCCTTCCGGCGGCGGCGTGAAGTGCTGGTCGACGAACGCCTTCAGCGAGAAGCCCGGCTGCGACTTCTGTTGCTGATACAACTGTACGATCGTCGCCGGATCGGCGTTGGGCGTCGCGTCGACGAAGGTCTTCTGGTCGGGATAGAGTTGCGCCGTCTGCACCGCGACGAACAGGTCGCCGTAGAGCTGGCTCGGCGGCGGCAGCAGCGTGCCGGAAGCCGGCGCCGTGGCGGGCGCGGCGGACTGGCTGGCCGCCTGCATCGCGGCCTGGTTCGCGGCCTGGTTCGCACTGTCGGCCTGCGCGGCGCAGCCGGCAACCGCGAGGTAAGCGACGGCGAGCACGGCGGCCCAGCGCAGACGCGGCGCGGGCACGGATGGATGCGAGGCAGGATGCGATGCGGTCGATGCGGCGCGACGTGACGTCATGACGTGTCCCCTCCTTTCGATGATGAATGGTTCGGCAGGGGTCTCGTTCGCGCGTGCGCTCGTCTCGATGGCCGTCGATCGATGCGCGTCGTTGTCATCCGCGGATGAGTTCCGACTGTCGCACGAAACGCGCATCGCACGCAAGTTTCGCGGCGGCCCCCGCGGGCGCGCGTCATATGTCATGTCATGGACCGCACCGGCAGCGCGGTCGTCTCTTCTTCCACGCGCGCTAACAGGAACGACTGTTGCAACATGCGGAACGAGCGTTGTCTCGCGTGACGCAACGACCACATTGTGGGCATAATGGCGTCTTTACCGCGCGCCCTGCCCATGTCGCCCGTCTTTCTAGCACCGCTCATCGTTGCCTGTGCGTTGTTCATGGAAAGCGTCGACGCGAACATCATCGTCACCGCCCTGCCCGCGATGGCGAGGGACTTCGGGCACAATCCCGTCACACTGAACATTGCGATCACGGCCTACGTGGTCGGCCTCGGCGTGTTCATCCCGATCTGCGGATGGCTCGCCGACCGCTTCAGCGCGCGCTCCGTGTTCCGCACCGCGATCGGCATCTTCGTCGCCGGCTCGCTGATGTGCGCGGCCTCCAACTCGCTCGGCGTGCTCACGTTCGCGCGCTTCGTGCAGGGCGTCGGCGGCGCGATGATGGTGCCGGTCGGCCGGATCATCATCTTCCGCGCGGTGCCGCGCTCCGATCTCGTGCGCGCGATGAACTACCTCGCGATTCCCGCTCTGTTCGGGCCGACGGTCGGGCCGCTCGTCGGCGGCTTCATCACGACCTACCTGCACTGGCGGATGATCTTCTTCATCAACGTGCCGATCGGCATCTACGGGATCTACCTCGCGAGCAAGCACATCGCGAACACGCACGAGGCCGATCCCGGCCCGCTCGACTGGTTCGGCTTCCTGCTGTCGGCGAGCGGCGCCGCGCTGCTGCTGATGGGGCTCACGCTGATCGACGGCGCGCTCACGTCGCGCGGCAACGCGCTCCTGATGTGCGCGGCCGGCGCGGCGATGCTCGCGCTCTACGTGCCGTACGCGCGCCGCAAGGCGCGCCCCGTGCTCGACCTCAGTTTCCTGAAGATCCCGACTTACCACGCGAGCGTGGTCGGCGGGTCGCTGTTCCGCATCGGCCTCGGCGCCGTGCCGTTCCTGCTGCCGCTCGCGCTGCAGGAAGGCCTCGGCATGAGCGCGTTCCACTCCGGGCTGATCACCTGCGCATCGGCACTCGGCGGCGCGGTGAGCCGCTCGACGGCCACCCATACGCTGCGCCGCTTCGGCTTTCGCACGGTGCTGATCTACAACGCCGCGTTCGCCGGGCTCGCGATCGCCGCCTACGGCGTGTTCCATCCGGGCATGGCGACCTGGGCGATCTGGATGATCGTGCTGGTCGGCGGGATCTTCCCCGCGCTGCAGTTCACGAGCCTGAATTCGATGATCTACGCGGATATTTCGCAGGCCGATGCAGGCCGCGCGACGAGCCTCGGCAGTGTCGTGCAGCAGATGTCGCTCGGCCTCGGCGTGACGGTCGCCGGCCTCGTGCTGCACCTGTCGCACTGGCTGCAGGGGCATCAGACGATGGTGTGGTCGGATTTCTGGCCCGCGTTCGTCGTGGTCGGGCTGTGTTCGTTCGCATCGATTCCGATCACGCGGCGGCTGCCGCCCGGCGCCGGCGACGAGGTCGCGCGCGGCAAGCGGCAATGAACGGGCTGGCTGGCGGAAAAAGGCAGGCGGCGGGAAAGCGAAACAACAAAAAAATCAGCGGACATCCACACGGGGCCGGTGCACAGCCGCATGGATGTCCGCTCAGGGCTCCGGGTCTCTCGTTGGGGGTTGAGAATCCCGGATCTGCTTCCTGCGTGCCATGGACATATGTGCGTCGGAAGCCGAATCGTTGCGCGCACATTTCGTCGCGCCATGACTGCACTATAGGGAAAGTCGCGCCGCGCATCTGTCAAGCATTGTCAGACGTGTCGCGCGAAAGCGTCGCACACGTGCGCCGCTTTCGCGCTAAAGTGGTGCCCGACCGCCACCTTCAGCCGCCGCTCCGATGCTCACGCTTTCGCCCGCCGCCGCCCGCGCGCTGCATCTCGCCGCGCAGGGCCTGCTGACCCCGCCCCGCCGCAAGGCCACCAAGGCCGACGTGCTCGACACGATCCGCCGGATGGCGCAGTTACAGATCGATACGATTCATGTCGTCGCGCGCAGTCCGTATCTCGTGCTGTTCAGCCGTCTCGGCGACTTCGCCCCGCAGTGGCTCGACGAGCATCTCGCCGAGGCGCGCCTGTTCGAATACTGGTCGCACGAAGCGTGCTTCCTGCCGGTCGAGCAATTCGGGCTGATGCGCTACAAGATGCTCGATCCGTCGGGGATGGGCTGGAAATACGCGGCCGACTGGCACGCGCAGAACCGCACCGAGATCGAGCGGCTGCTCGCGCGGATTCGCGACGAAGGCCCCGTGCGGTCCGCCGATTTCATCCGCGAAGACGGGGTGAAAGGCAACGGCTGGTGGGACCGCAAGCCCGAGAAAAAACACCTGGAAGTGCTGTTCACGACCGGCCACCTGATGGTGTCCGAGCGCCGCAATTTCCAGCGCATCTACGACGTGCGCGAACGCGTGCTGCCCGACTGGGACGATGCGCGCGACCTGCCGCCGCGCGACGCGGTGCTGCCCGCGCTGCTCGACTACACGTGCCGCGCACTCGGGATCGTGCGCGCGGACTGGGTGGCCGATTACTACCGGCTGCCGCGCCGTTCGTACCGCGCGGAACTCGAGCAGCTCGCGGACGCGGGCGAGCTGATCCCGGTGGAGGTCGCCGACTGGAACGAGCCGGCCTACGTGCATCGCTCGCTCGACGCGCTGCTGCCGGCCGCCGCGGCAGACACGCTGCGCTCGACGGTCACGACGCTGCTGTCGCCGTTCGATCCGGTGGTGTGGGACCGGCGGCGCGCCTCGACGCTGTTCGGGTTCGACTACACGATCGAGTGCTATACGCCCGCGCACAAGCGACGCTACGGCTATTTCTGCCTGCCGGTGCTGCATCGCGGCCGGCTGATCGGGCGCGTCGACGCGAAAGCGCATCGCGCGCTCCGCACGTTCGAGTTGAAGACGGTGCATGTCGAGCCGGGCGTGCGGTTCGGCACGGGGCTCGCGGCCGACGTCGCGAAGGCCGTGAAACGGCTGGCGGCGTGGCATGGCACGCCGGAAGTCACGATCGGGCACGCGCCGCCAGCGCTCGCGAACGCGCTGCTCGGCGGCTGATCTGGCGCGGCGGCGCGACCGCTCGCCCGCCGCCTGCGTGCGCGCCGGCACCGTTGCCGTACCGACGCGCCGACGCATCGACCCATCGACCCATCGACCCATCGACGCACCGACGCATCGAGGCGCCGCCGCGCATGCCCACCGCGCGGTGGGCCTCCGCTGCAACCGCTACCGCTTCGCGGCAATCCAGCGGGCAATGCCCGGCCACACGTCCTTCAGCGTGCGCGATCCCATGAACAGCCCGATATGTCCGCCCGGCACGAGCTGGCGCGTCACCTGCGAGGCGGGCGTCCCCACCAGGTCCTGCGCGGCGAACACCTGCTCCTGCGTCGTGATGTCGTCGGCCGCGCCGGCAAGCAGATAAACGGGGCACGTGATCGCCTTCAGGTCGAGCATCCGCCCGAGCGCGACGAACGTGCCCTTCGCGAGCCGGTTCTCCTTGAAGATCTGCACGATCGCCTGCAGATACCAGCGCCCCGGCAGGTCGATCGGACTTTCGTACCAGTTCGCGAATGCTTCGCGCTTGCGCAGGTAGTCCGCATCGTCGAGGTGTTCGTACAGGTCGACGTGCTCGGCGAGATAGTGCTGGTCGGGATGCATGTTCTTCCAGCCGCGCAGCATGAAACGCCCGCGCATCAGGCCGCCGCCCATCGTCACCAGTTCCTCGTAGAACGACGTCGGATAGATGTGCGCCATCCGCTTGATCGGACCGTCGCCCGCATCCGTGTCGATCGGCGCGCCCGCGAGCACGAGGCTCGCGACCTTGTGCGGAAAGCGCGCCGCATACATCGCGGACATCCACCCGCCCTGGCACAGACCGACGAGATTCACGCGCCCGCCGAGCTCGTCGACGCAGACGTTCAGCTCGGCCAGGTACTGGTCGATCTCAAGGTCCCGCATGTCTTCGGTCGCCGAGCGCCAGTCGGTCAGATACACGCGCGTCACACCGTGCTCGCGCAGCGTCTGCATCAAACTCTGCCCCGGCTGATAGTCGGCGATCATCGCCCGGTGTCCCGCATACGGCGCTTCGACGATCGTCGGCAGCCCGTGCGCCGGCGCGACCGAATAATCGCGGAACGTCATCGTGCGCAGTTCCAGCAGCGCGCGGTTCGGCGACGCCAGCGCCGGATGCGGTTCGCAATGCAGCTTCTCCTCTTCCGCGACGAAACGCAGGTTGCGCGCGGTGAGTGCCGAGCCGAGCCGGACCATCGCGGCGGCGGCGGCCATCGGCCAGAAGATCGGCAACGCCGGCGCGCTGGCGGACGTCGCGGAAGGCGGGATGGTATCGGTATCGCTCGAATTCATTGAATTCCTGGCTACTGGGAACATGAAGGGGAAAGCCGTACGCGGGCTGCGCGACGATCGTCCGCGCTACACCCGCGGCGAATCGCACGTCACGCGCGCGGCCGTGACGTATGCGTGACGTTTGCGTCTTTCGATGCGTTCGCAACGATCTTCCGATGCGGACGGCAATCGGTCATCGAACGCCCGGTGCGACGATCGGCGAAACCATTCTGGTCCGTAACCGGAAGCGATCGCTTGATCGCGGTCAAACGTTTCAGGTGAAATCCCGATAGCATGAAATCGCGCGATGACAGTTCGATGGCCGCGGCGCGATATCCGCCGACCTCGCTGCCGCACTCGCGGCCGACATCGCGTCGCCACAGCGCACCGGCGACACCGGGCGACCTGCCTCCCCGCCTCACATGCACATCCGCGAAATCCGCTCGAAGATCAGCAGTACCTCGTCCACGCGCAAGATCACGAAGGCGATGGAAATGATGGCCCGCACCAAGATGGCGGGCGCGCAGCGGCGGGCACGCGATTTCCGGCCCTATGCGGCGCGCATCCGGGAGATGGCCGAGCGCGTGCTGCGCGACCGGTCCGGCCACGTCTCCGCGCTGATGGCGAGACGCACGCCCGTGCGCCGCGTCGGCCTGATCGTCGTCAGCACCGATCGCGGGCTGTGCGGCCCGCTCAATACGCGGCTGCTGGTCGAATGCGTGGATGCGCTCGAACGCTGGAACCGCGCCGGCGTCGCGTGCGAACTCAGCGTGATCGGCGCACGCGGCATTGCGCCGCTGATGCGCCACGGCGCGACCATCACCGCCCGCGCCAGCGGCCTCGCCGCCGCGCCGCACTTCGAGCAGCTGCTCGGCGCGCTGCTCGTGCCGCTCACCGCGTTCGTCAACGGCGAACTGGACGAACTGCACATCGCGTACAACCAGTTGACGAGCCCGCTCGCGTATTCGCCGCGCATCGACGCGGTGCTGCCGCTCACCGGCCTCGACACCGGCACGCCGCCCGGCGACACCGCGACATCCGACTATCTGTACGAGCCCGCACCGAAACCGGCCGTGGATACCTTGCTGCTGCGCTACGTCGAGGCGACGCTCTACCAGGCCGTCGTCGAGAATTACGCGTGCGAGCAGTGCGCGCGGATGTTCAGCATGCAGACCGCGACGGAGAACGCCGATCGCGTGCTGCGCGAGCTGCGGCACCTGTATCAGAAGACGCGCCAGGCGCAGATCACCACCGAGCTGTGCGAGATCGTCGCCGGCGCGGCGGCGGTTTGAAGGAGGCACGCATGCCGACGTCGATGAAGCTCGACATCCTCAGCGTGGAAGACGTGCTGTATTCGGGCGACGCACATTTCGTCGTCGTGCCCGGAGAAAGCGGCGAGCTGGGCATCTACCCGCATCACGCGCCGCTGCTCACGCGGCTGCGGCCCGGCGTCGTGACGCTCGTTGCCGCACCGGGCGGCGAACACCGCCGGCTGCTCGTCGCGGGCGGCCTGCTGGAAGTCAGCCGCGACGGCGTGACGCTGATTGCCGACCACGCACTGCGCACGCCCGAACTCGACGACCTGCGCGCACGCGAAGCACGGCATGCGGCGGACGAGTGGCGCCGGCGCTTCGCGCACGACAACCGGCGCGCCTTCGATTTCGCATCGGCGCGTGCGGAGTTGATGGACGAAATCCGGCGCTTCTTCGCGCTGGCGATGCACCGGGAGTCCGCGCCGCGCGACACGCCGGGCGCCGCCGGCTAGGCCGGGCGCTGGAACCGCTCGTCGTGCGGTCGACGGGCGCGCTCAGTTCAGTCGCGCAGCTTGCGAAAACGCGGCGTGCCGTCCGGCAGGTTCTCGTTGAACATTGCTTCCGGCCGCACCCACAAGCCGCGCGCATGCGGCCACAGATGCTCGTACACGACCACCGACTCCTCGGTTTCGGAATGACGGGCGACGCCGATGTAGCGATACAGCCCGCCCTTGTAGTGACGATGCGTGGCGAGCTGTTCGGCTTCCTGTTCGGTCATGATCTGCTTCCCTTCGGCAAAAACGAAAGCGCGTATTGTATGCGCTCGCCGCGCGTCAGCGTTTCGCGTAGATATCGGGGCGGCGGATTTCCATCAGCCGCTCGGGATTCGCGGACGGCCCGAAGCCGACCGGCCGGTACAGTTCGTGCGCGTCGGTCGTCACGAGCATGATGCGGCGCAGGCCCTGCACCATCGGCTGCGCGAATACGTGGTCGATCAGCGCGCGGCCATAGCCGTTGCCGCGCTCGGCCGGCAAGACGAATACGTCGCACAGGTAGGCGAACGTCGCGTGGTCGGTCACGAGCCGCGCGAACCCGACGAGCCGGTCGCCCACATACGCGCCGAAGCACAGCGAGCCGTCGATCGCGCGCTCGACGACGTCGCGCGGAATGCCCTGCGACCAGTACGCATCGCGGTGCAGGAAATCGAAGATCGCGTCGATGTCGAGCTCGCGCTTGTCGGTGGAAAATCTCAGCGGGGCGGGGGTGGCTGCGGGCACGTCGGCTCTCCGGTCGGCTCGGGGTGGAGCAGCAACGATAGCGCGGCGCGGGGTGGGCGACAAGCGATGCCGCCGATTCACGATCGCGTCGCTCCCACCAACCTGCCCCCTTACGGCGCCGGCAACGCCCGATCGGCCTTGCAACGCTTCAGCGGCAGCGGCCGGGCCGCCACGATCCGCGTGACCTCGCGGGTGCGCGGGTCGATTTCCAGGTCGAGGCACGCGCAGCCGTAACCGTGCATCCCCGCATTGGTGACGACCCAGCCGCGCGTCGACATGTCCGGCATCTCGTCGAGGCCCGGCACCGGCGGGCTGCCCTGGGTCGACAGCGTCCAGCTGTTGTCCTTGTCGACGAGCCACCAGTTGGCCGGCGTCGGATTCTCGAGCCATCCGCAGCGCTTCTCCGCGGCGGCGGCCGCGGGCGTCGCGGACGTCAACGCGACGAACACACCAAGCATCCACATCGCGGAACGGGCACGGGCGATTTTCATTTCAGGGAAGTCCAGACGAAGGAAACGGGGGGAAACGATAGCGTCGACAGCATACCGGGCTTTCACGCCCGTTATGTCATGCACCGCGTTTCGCGGGCGGCATTCCGGTCGATGCAAGGAAGCTGTCCAACGCTCCCGCTTCGCTACGGCCCCAACCGCTCGCGCGGGCCACGCGGCCCGATTCGGTGATATCGTCACCGGCTCGATCAACTCGCGGCATCGCTTCATGCCTTATCGACTCATCGCGTTCGACTTCGACGGCACCCTCGCCGATTCGCTCGACTGCTTTCTCGCGGCGCTCACGGAGGCATCGCGCCTGCACGGCTTTCGCGACGCGACGCCCGAGCTGCGCCCGGCGCTGCGCGGCATGTCGGCACGCGAGATCATCCGCGCGCTCGAGGTGCCGATGTGGAAAGTGCCGCGCGTGACGCTCGACATGCGCCGGCTGATGCGGCCGCGCATCGCGCACGTGACGCTGTTCCCCGGCGTCGACGCGACCTTCGACGCGCTCGCCGCACGCGGCATCCGCATCGCGATCGCGACGTCGAACACCGAGGACATCGTGCGCGACCGGCTCGGCCCGCACGCGAGCCGCTGCGTCGACACGTTCGCGTGCGGCATTCCGCTGTTCGGCAAGGCGCGCCGGCTGCGCGCGCTCGTGCGCGAAGCGGGCATGCAGCCCGACGACGTGCTGTATGTCGGCGACGAGATCCGCGATGCCGAAGCGGCGCGCCGCGCGCGTATCGCATTCCAAGGCGTCGCATGGGGTTACACGGCGCCCGACGCGCTGCAGGCGCATTGCGCGACGCCGTTGCTGCCGCGTCTCGACGCATTGCTCGATCGCGTGTGAGGACGCCGTACGAATCGCGCGCTCGATTCGACGGATCGCGAAACAATCCGCCCGCACGACGATGAAACGTCGATGACATGCGCGCGCATTGCAGCGATCGCATGCACGTCGCGCACGCAAAAATTGCCGCCACGATGCACGCAACAGGTACGCCCTACCTGGCCGCGCGCGCACCCATCGTTTCGTCTTACCAACCGTTACACAAACCACAGCGCGGTTGCACCTGCTACCTGAGCGCTCTCCTAGAATCAGTCGGGCCGGGAAACACTTCGAACGCCGCCGCGGCAGAGCGGCGATCGAGCCCGGCCCGGGCGCGCCCGGTCTCTCGCACAGCTGCGGATCACGCGATCCGTCCGTTAATCAGAGCCCCGATAGAAAGGAGGTCCCATGAACCGCTTTCCCCAAGTCTCGCGCCTTGCATTGTCTGCCGCTAGCCTGCTTCTCGTCGCCGTGACGGCGACCGCGCAAACCGCGCAACCGGCGCCGTCCGCACCGGCCGCCGCCACGCAGACGCGCATCCACGAAGCCGACCAGGCCTTCATCAACGACGGCACGAAAACCGTATCGACCCAGCACGACGCCGCACGCATCGCCGATTCGCGCACGTCGGACAGCCAGGTGAAGGCGTTCGCGCAACGCGTGTCGACCGACGATGAGAAGATCATCCAGGCGATGCGCGCGGCCAGCCCGCGCGGCGTCGACGTGCCGGCCAACGATCCCGACACGGCCGTGCTGGACAGCATCAAGACCCTGCGCGGCGCGGAATTCGACAAGGCGTATATCGAGCAGGTCGCGCTCGCCGGCCAGCAGAAGACGATCTCGGCATTCCAGGCCGAAATCGCGTCGGGCCGCGACACGAAGCTGAAGGAAGTCGCACGCCAGGCGCTGCCGATCCTGCAGGCGCACTACGCGGCCGCGCAGAAGCTCGCGCAGCGTCATCACCTCGCATCGGCGCAGTAACGCGCCGCCACGCCGCGCATCGCGCGCGGCACGCCGCTTCCCCCCTCGTCGCGTCGCCGCCCCCTCTCCGGCGGCGCGACGCCTGCGGCTCCTTCGCGTCAGGTCGCGAGCTTCGCCCGCAACCGCTCGCGCACCTCCGGCCATTCGTCGTCGATGATGCTGAAGCGCACCGAATTGCGCTTGCGGCCATCGGGCATGATCCGCTCGTGACGCACGATCCCTTCCTGCTGCGCACCGAGCCGCAGAACCGCCGCGCGTGACTTCTCGTTCAGCTCGTCGGTCGTGAACTGCACGCGCACACAGTGCAGCGTATCGAACGCATACGCGAGCAGCAGCCATTTCGCTTCGGTATTCGCGCGCGTGCGCTGCGCCGATGCGCTCAGCCACGTATGACCGATCTCGAGCTTGCGGTTCTTGCGGTCGATCTTCCAGAAGCGCGTGCTGCCGATCACGCGGCCCGACGCACGCTCGACGATCACGAACGGCATCACGGTGCCGGCCGCGCGGCCTTGCAGCGCTGTGTCGAGATAGGCGTCGACCGTCTCCTCGCCCGGCACGACCGTGACCTTCAGGTTCCACAGCTCGCCGTCCGCCGCCGCATCGAGCAAAGCCTGCCGGTCGGATGCTTCGAGCGGCCGCAGCGCGATGCGCGCGCCGGTGAGCGTCGGTTGTTCGAGGGAAGATGCAGCATCGGTCATGACGGGTTCCGTTTCCGTGAAGATGACGAAGAGGAGCAGGCTGCGCGCAGCGAAACGCCCATCATACGGCGATCGTCAGCCGGGCAGCGCGGCGAGCCGCTCGCGAATCGCCTGCGCTTCGCCACGCAGCGCTTCGGCGAATGCGTCGACGAGCAGGCTCTTCGGCCGGTGCTCGGGCACGATCACGCTGACGCGGTAGGGAAACGAGCGCGTGAGCGGCCGCACGTGCAGGTCGCGCCCGACGAAATCGAGCGCGGTCAGCGGATTGACGATCGCGGCGCCCAGCCCCTGCCGCACGAACGCGCACACCGACACGGCCGACGGCGTCTCGACCACCGAACGCGGCGCGACACCGAGCTGCGCGAACGCCTCGTCGATCAGGATCCGGTACGGGTCGTTCAGCGACAGGCTCACGAA
This sequence comes from Burkholderia sp. BCC1996, assembly GCF_905339955.1. NCBI lineage: Bacteria > Pseudomonadati > Pseudomonadota > Betaproteobacteria > Burkholderiales > Burkholderiaceae > Burkholderia > Burkholderia sp. BCC1996. The sequence goes on along the minus strand of NZ_CAJPHM010000005.1, from coordinate 226,395 downwards.
CGGGCGATCGGCGAGATCCGCGAGATCGATCGCGCGCTGCGCGAGCAGCGGATGGCCGTCCGGCAGCACGCACACCTCGTCGACTTCGAGCAGCGGCGTGAGCACGGTGCCGGCCGGCGCGACGTCGTGCTCGGTCAGCCCGAGATCGTAGCGCTGCGCGGTCAGCCACTCCTCGAGCACCGGCGACTCCTGCGTCGCAACCGACACGCTGACGCCCGCATGCGCGTCGTGAAAGCGCCGGCATGCGCCGGGCAGGATCGCGTGCGAAAACGCCGGCAGCGCGATCACCGACAACTGGCCGTCGCGAAACTCGCGCAGCCGCGCGGCCGTCGCCGCGACGCGCTCGAGCCCCACATACGCGAGCCGCACGTCGTCGAACAGCGTGAGCGCGGCCATCGTCGGCCGCAGCCGGCCATGCGAGCGCTCGAACAGCGCGAAGCCGACCACCTGTTCCATCCGCGCGAGCTCGCGGCTGATCGTGGGCTGCGACGTATAGAGCATCTCGGCCGCGCGCGTCGTGCTGCCGGTAACCATCAGCGCGCGGAAGACCTCGATGTGCCGGTGTGTGAGCATGGCCGCCTATATCAGAAATGAATCGAATGTCGACAAACAGGCATTTTACTGTATAGCCATTCAGGCGCATCATTCACGCTGTCCGTTCATTCGATCCGATTCATCCGCCATGTCCCTCGATTCCCGCCAGCTCGCGACGCTCGCGCAGCAATACGGCACCCCGCTGTGGGTGTACGACGCCGACGTCATCCGCGACCGCATCGCCCAACTGCGCCAGTTCGACGTGATCCGCTATGCGCAGAAGGCGAACTCGAACCTGCATATCCTGAAGCTGATGCGCGAGGAAGGCGCGTGCGTCGACGCCGTGTCGCTCGGCGAGATCGAGCGCAGCCTCGCGGCCGGGTTCAGTCCGGCGGGCGAGCCGGAAGGCGTCGTGTTCACGGCCGACCTGATCGACCGTCCGACGCTCGCGGCCGTGCTGAAGCACGGCGTGACCGTGAACGCCGGCTCGCTCGACATGCTCGCACGCGTCGGCGAGCATGCGCCCGGCCATCGCGTGTGGCTGCGCGTGAATCCCGGCTTCGGCCACGGCCACAGCAACAAGACCAACACCGGCGGCCCGCAGAGCAAGCACGGGATCTGGATCGACGACGTGCCGCGCGCGATCGAGATCGTGCGCCAGTACGGGCTGAAGCTGGTCGGCATCCACATGCATATCGGCTCGGGCGTCGACTACGGCCACCTGTCGCAGGTGTGCGATGCGATGGTCGACCTCGTCACGTCGCTCGGCCACGACATCGAAGCGATCTCCGCCGGCGGCGGGCTGTCGATTCCGTATCGCGACGGCGAGCCGCGCGTCGACGTCGGTCACTACTTCAGCCAGTGGGATGCCGCGCGCAAGCGGATCGAACGGCATCTCGGCCACGCGGTGCGCATCGAGATCGAACCGGGCCGCTTCCTCGTCGCCGAGGCCGGCACGCTCGTCACCGAAGTGCAGGCCGTGAACCGCCGTCCGAAGCACGACTTCGTGCTGATCGACGCGGGCTTCAACGACCTGATGCGTCCGTCGATGTACGGCAGCTACCACGCGGTGTCCGTCCACACGCAGGACGGCGCGCTGCCGGCCGGCCGGCCGCTCGTCGACATCGCGATCGCGGGGCCGCTGTGCGAGTCCGGCGACGTGTTCACGCAGGACGCGGGCGGCGTGGTCACGCACCGCAAGCTCGCGCAGCCGCAGATCGGCGACCTGCTGTTCCTGCACGATGCGGGCGCCTACGGCGCGTCGATGTCCTCGAACTACAACAGCCGGCCGCTCGCGCCGGAAGTGCTCGTCGATCGCGGCACGCCGCGGCTGATCCGCCGCCGGCAAACGATCGACGAACTGCTCGCGCTCGAAACGTTCGGGTAACACGCGTTCGGCGGCAGTCACGCCAACGGCCAGGTTTGCCGCTACCGGCAAATCTGGCCGTTGTGCTTTTCGGCGCGCGGCGGTCATGCCGCCCGGCAACGCATGAAACACGCCGCCGAAGTCGCCGATCTTCCACACGCGGTCGCCTCGCCCCTTCTCCCCTTCGCCACCTGCGCCGAACAAATCCGACACCCGCTTCCCGGGTGTTCGGTCACACCCCGGCCAATGACTTCTGCCGCATTGTTCGCCCGCCGCGCGCCGCGCACAGTGGCCGCACGGCAGCGCATTCGCTTCGACCCGCGCGCCGTCTCGACGGCCGAGCAACGCCGGGTTATCTGCAGGAGCGAACATCGTGCAACTTCGACTCACCACCGGCCGTGACTACCAGGACGACCTCACTGCGCTGCGCGACGCGATCCGCCAGAACGGCACGCGCGCGACGCGGCAAGCCGTCGACGTCGTGATCGGCGACGACACCGGCGCGCCGCGCGTGTCGCTGTTGTTGAACCTCGCGTGGCAAGCCGCGAAGAACGGCCCAGCCGTCGACGCGTCGCTGTACACGCTCGGCTTCGTCAGCCAGGGCGGCACCTTCGTATTCGACATCCGACCGTTTCCGGGCGGCACGCCGGCCGGCGCGACAGCGCTCGGCGGCGACGGTTCGTACGGCTGGCTCGGCTACGCGACCGATCCATTGCCGACGATCAATCCGAGCAACCTCCATCAGGCCGTGTGGACGCTGTCGAAACTCAAGCCGGCGGACGCGTCGAAGCCCGCACCGTTCAAGCCCGATCTCACACGGCTCGTGATCGCGTTGTCCGAGGCGCTGCGCTTCGCGCGCACCGAGCATGCGATCGCCGGCCTGCTCGACGGCACGCTCGCGACCTACGCGCCGAACGACGATCGCACGGCCTGCTTCAACAACTGGGCGGCGAAGGGTTTCCCGCTCGGCGAGCCGGCCTGATGCCGGCGAAGGAGCCACTCATGTCTGGACTCGACTTCAACGCGTCGCTGCGCTGGGAAGCGTTCGTACTGGGCCTGATCGCGAATGCCGGCGATACGCCGCGCGCGGGCAAGCAGCAGACCGGCTGCGCACTGCCGATGTACGTGATTCCGTTCGCGCGGCTCGACGCGCCGCCCGAGCTGCGGGCGCTGATGTCCGAAATCGCCACGTCCGCGCGCGTCGTCGATCGCGGCACGCCCGGGCGCCACATCGGCGGCGACGTGCTCGGCGCGATGCGGCAGATCCACCAGAACGTGCCGCGCTACCTGCCGACCTTCACCTACGGCACGGCGACGGACCCGTTCGCCGGGCTCACCGAGCGCGCGAAGCTGTACGAACGCCATGCGGCCACGTTCAAGGCGAATTCGAACGGTCGCGGCGGCGGCGCGCAAACGACCGGCTACGTCGAATACACCGCCGGCACGAATGCGCTGTTCCGCGGCGGCAATCGCGCGCGCATCGCGTTCGACTACGTGTTCGGCCGCCTGTACTTCTCGCCGATCCATTACGAAGCCTGGGTGCCCGGCACGCTCGATCCGGGGCCCGGACAGACCGTCGCCAAGGTCATCGACGGGCCGTACGCGAACCCGTGGTTCTGGATCACTGACATCACGTCCGTTTGAAGCCGCGGCGGTGCGGCCTGAAGCGCCGCGCCGCCATCATCAAGGAAGAGGAAACCATCATGAAACAGCCAGTCCGAATCGTTTCCGTGCGCTATTCATGCGACTGCAAACCCCTGCGTGCGCCCGACGAAGCGCTCGATGCGTATGCAGCGCGCGTGCAGGGGGTCTTGTTCAATCACCTGAACGGTGCGCTGTCGAGCGCGTTCGAAGCCGTGCGGCGCGACGCGAAAGACGACGATGCACGCCGCGTCACGTTCGTCACCGCGCCCGAGTTCTACTGGAACGTGCCGTGGGACGCGCTGAACGACGTCGACGAACTCCATGCGATCGTCGACTTGCAGCTCGATCCCGTGCGGCGCGCGATCGGCGCGGTCGCCGATCGCTTTCCGGTGGATCAGTACGGGCCGATCGTGTTCCTGCCCGGTACCGTCGCGATGCTCGTCAAGCACGAGACGGCGGCCGACGTGCCCGATGACGGCGCGTTCGTCGGGCCGTACGTGTCGCTGAATTTCACGTTCGCGACGACCAATTTCCTGCCGCCGCTCGCGCGCGGCGCAGGGGGCGATGGTGACGGCGACGACGACGGAACGCGCCGCGCGGCGATCTGGCCGAAGCGGCATACGTCGTGGATCGACTACGGCGACTCGGTCGATGCGCTCGAGACGCCGCTCGCCCACACGTTCCAGCTCGGCGACGGCACGCTGGTCGAGGTGCTGAAGAAGAGCGACGTGTCGCCGCAAAGCGCGACGGCCGACGCGCCGCCGTCGTCGCCGTATCAGGGCCCGCGCCTGTCGGACAGCTTCGACAATCGGCTCGGCGAAGCGCCGCCGTTCGGCATCGACATCTGCCTCGACTTCCTCGAATGGCGCGAGTATCCCGGCAACGACGTCAAGCCGCCGCATCTCGACGACGGCGCGCTCGTGCTCGACTTCGTGCTGTCGTACGGCGTGAATCCGACCGATGACGCGTTCGACGTGCCCGACTCGCTGCAATACATCGCGCACAACGACGGCCGCCGCCACAAGGAAGTCGTCGTGTTCGCGGTCGACCGCACGCAGACGCACTGGCAGCGGGTCGCCGAAGCGCCGTGCGTGCGCCACCTGTCGAGCGCGGAACGCGAACGCGTCGCAATCCACGCGTTCGACGTGGACGTGCCGGATGCGGACGGCGCACCGTGACATGGGCGCCCCGCGCTTCGGGCGCTGGCGCGCGCGGCCGGCGCTGCAGGAGCCGCCACGCGCGCCGGACGATCTCGCCGCGCAGCTGTGCGACGAATGCGAGGCGATGGCGCGCTACGCGCTCCATCACGGGCTGCCGATCGAGCCCGAACTCGTCGCGCGGCTCGCGGCGCTGATCGCGGCCGCCGCTTCGTCCAACCCGGCGTCCAACCCGGCGCCGGGCGCGTCGACCACCACGCCGCTGGCGCCCGCGCAGCAGCACGCGCTCGCGGCGATCCACCGCAAGCTCGCGACGCTCGTCGCGCCCGCGACGCCACAGGCCGTCACGCTGCTCGACATGCACCGGCGCCAGGCGCACCCGTTCGCGTGGCTCGGCCCGGTGCCGCTGATCCGGCTGCTGACCGGGTCGGCGCTCGGTTTCCTGCTCGCGGTCGTGCTGACGAGCCTGTCGCCGCATGTGTCGGGCGAGAACATCGAGCGCGGCTTCCTGCAATCCAACGGCGTGCAGCTGCTGTGGAACACCACCTTCCTGCTGTGCTGCGCGGGGCTCGGCGCGTCGTTCGCGACGCTGTTCCAGGCGCACCACTACGTCGCCGCGTCGACCTACGATCCGAAATACGACGCATCGTATGGCGCGCGGCTGATTCTCGGCGTGATCGCCGGCCTGATCATCGTCCAGATGCTGCCGGCCCAGTTGTTCGCGCAGGGCAGCATGCACAACTTCGGGCGGCCGGCGCTCGCGATGCTCGGCGGCTTCTCGGCGACGGCCGTGCATCGCGTGCTGCAAAGGCTCGTCGAGACGCTCGAGACGCTGGTGCAGGGCGACCGCTCGACCGACGTCGGCGCGGCGCTCGCCGCGAATCGCGCGCGCGCCGCCAGCGAACGCGCGCAGTGGCAGGGCGAACTGGCGGCCAACCTGCTCGATCTGCAGCAATCGCTCGACGGCGCGGCATCCGCCGAGGCCGTCCGCGCGCGGCTCGCCGAATTCACGCGTGCGATGCTCGCGGCCCACCCCGCGCCGTCGGCCGCGGACGATCCGCTTCCGCCCGACGCGCCCCGGCAGTAGCGCGACGCGGCGCGGGCGCACCGTTGCCGCCGCAGCGCGAAACCCGCCTTCGCCCGCGGCACGCTCGCGTGCCGGCCCGATCGGTGCGCCCGTCGCACGCATCAGCCGGGCGAATGGCACGCCGGCGCGAACGTGAATCCGGCCGGCTCGGCCGGAACGTGGCGCGCGAGCCACAATGCGGCCTCCGTCCGGTTGCTCACGCCGATCTGGCGGAACAACGCGTACAGATGGTTCTTGATCGTGCCCTCCGCGACATTCAGTACACGGCAGATCTGCTTGTTCGACTTGCCTTCGGCCAGCAGCCGCAGCACCTCGCGCTGGCGCGGCGTGAGGCGCTCGAATGCGCGATCGTCGCCGGCCGGCACGCCGCCCGGGGGCGCCTGCGTCGCGCCGCCGTCGTTCGGCGGCACGTAGATCGCGCCGGCCGCGACGCGGCCGAGCGCATCCGCGAATTCGTCGGCGCTCGCGTGCCGGTCGATGATGCCGGCCGCCCCCGCCAGCAGCGCATCGGCAATCGTGCGGCGGCACACGGCGGCCACCACGCACAGCCACGGCGCGCCGGCGAACGTCTCGTTCAGTACGCTCGGCCAGCTCGGCCGCGCGGCGTGCTCGCCGCATTCGATCGTGATCGCCTCGACCGTCCCGGGCAGCAACGCGTCGCGCAAGCGCAAGACGTCCTCGGGACGGCGGGCCGACCACACATGCCAGTCGACATCGCGTTTACACAGTACGTCCGCCACGCCCGCGACGAATAACGGCGGGCTATCGATCATCAGAACGTTCATTGCGCGGTTTCCTCGAAATCGGGATGCTCGGTTTAGGATTTTTTGCTTCCCTACCCGGCGTTTTTTTTACCGCTGTTTTACGCACCGCGCACTAGGCCCGTCGCTCCGTGACGAATGGCCTAATTCGTCCACGCCGCGCCCCGCCGCGCATACCGATGCCCGCCGCGCGCCGGCCCGGGCCGCCGGACGTGACGGACGTCATATTTGGTAAACGTCTTCAATTTCCTAATGTGAATAACGACAGCGAATTTCCGTTGTCTTCAACACGAAGAGGAGTTTATTCATGGACGCGAATTTCATTGGCTCGGTGATTAACGCTTTACCCATGGACCAAATGATCGCCGGCCCGTTAAAGGCGATGATCAGCGCGCAGACGCAGGCTGCAAAGAGCTACGCGGATTTCCTGATGCAGGTCTGCATCCAGGGCGGCAAGGCCGTGGCCGTCCAGTTCGACTACGACGAGACGCTGGTGGACGAAAGCGGCGTGTCGAAAGGCGTCGTGCAGAAGACGATGCGCATCCCGCTGCTCGCGGCGATCGTCCATCCGATCATCGCGATCGAGGAAGGCACGATCGACTTCGAGATGGAGATCACGCAGTCGGAGAAGTCGTCGTCGTCGACCGAGGCCGGCGGCGAATTCCAGGCGAAGTTCGGCTGGGGGCCGATCAGCGTCAGCGTGTCCGGGCGCGTGTCGCACAAGGCGGAGCAGACGCGCAGCACCGACACGCGCGCAAAATACTCGATCCATACGCAGGTGAAGCGCCAGTCGCCGCCCGAAGCGCTGATGCGCGTGATCGACTTCCTGACCGAGGCCGCGACCAAGCCGGTCGTCACCGAAGGCAACGCGAAGGACGTGAAGCCGCTGCCGGCGACGCCGACCGACGGCAAGCTGGTCGGCGACGCGTCGGGTGCCGGCGGCAAGGCGGCCGCGCCGGCCGGAGCCGATGCGGGCGCCCAGCAGCCGGCGCACGCGTAAGCGCGCGGACCGGCCATGTTCAGGCTCTTCAGACGGTCGCGCCGCGCGGGCGGCGGCGGGCACGACGACGCGGATGCGCGTCCGGGCGGCGGCACTGCCCGGCAGGAACCGGACGGGCCGGTCCCGCCGCCGGCCGGGGCGGTGGCGGGCCGTAGCGGCGCGGTCGCCGGCGCGGGCCCGGACGCGGTCGCCGGCACGGGCGGCGCGGTGCCGGCGGCGGCAGGCGTCGATCCGCCGCGCCACGCGACGCCCGGTTCCGCCGGCTGGCCGGCCGGCGCCGCGTCGGGCGTGAATGATGCCCCGGCCGCCGCGGCCGGCGCATCGACCGGCGGCTTGCCGCCCGCTGCGCCTGTCTCGCCCGCTGCGCCTGTCTCGCCCGCTTCGCCGACACCACCCGCTTCGCCGACGCCACCCGCGCCGCCCACGCCGCCGCCCGGCGCCCCGGCCGACGACGAACGCCCGCCGCCGCGCGGCATCGCGCTCGACGAGATCGCACGCGGGATGCAGCACGCGGCCGCCGCCGCGAACCAGCTACTCGCGCACCAGTACACCGCCGTGCTCGACCAGTTCTTCGATCTGCGCGACGACGGCCTGCTCGCGCCGCGCGAGGTCACGGTCGCACTCGACGCGGAGCACACGATGCCGGTGCCGCTCGTCGCGCTCGCCACGCCGCGCGGGCTCGCGCTCGACCGGATGGTCGTGCACCTGACCGTGCGCGGCGACTTCACCGAGGCGCTGCCGGCCGGCGGCATCTCGGGCAACGACGACCAGCGCGGCCGCTTCTACGTGACGTTCGCGCCGCGCTCGGAGAAGAAGGACGCCGCGCCGGGCAGTGCGCGGCAGCGCGACACCGAGCACATCGACATCGAAATGCAGTTCGCGGCGCTGCCGCCGCCCGAAGCGATCATGCGCGTGATCGACGAATACACGCATCGCCTGGTGCCGCGCGCACGGCCGGGCGGCAAGGAGAACGACGATGGCGAACCAGCCTGAACGCACCGGCGAGCAAGGCATCGCGCTGATCAAGCAGTTCGAGGGGCTGCGGCTCGCGCGCTATCTCGACGCGGTCGGCAAGCCGACGATCGGCTACGGGCACCTGATCCTGCCGAACGAGCGCTTCACGCGCCCGCTGACGCCGGCCGAAGCGGAGGCGCTGCTGCGGCATGACCTTCGCGGCGCCGAGCTGAACCTGCGCAAGCTGTTGCGCGTGCCGGTCACGCAGCAGCAGTTCGATGCGCTGATGTCGTTCGTCTTCAACCTCGGCGCCGGACGGCTGCGCTCGTCGACGTTGCTGCGCTACCTGAACGCCGGCGCGAGCGCGCGGGCGGCCGACCAGTTCCTCGTCTGGAACAAGGCCGGCGGCAAGCCGCTCGCGGGCCTCACGAAGCGCCGCCGGGCCGAGCGCGCGCTGTTTCTGTCGTGAGCGCCGTGACGCCGCACCGGCCGAACGTCACGGGTCGCCGTGCGTGTCGTTCGCGCCATTTCGCATGTCGTCGGCTGCCCGTAAGCTGAAACCGTCGCTGAAGTCTTGCTGCATCCGTACCGTTACAACCCTTGTCATTCACCACTCGTCACGACAGGAGCCCCGCATGAACGTCACCCGCTCGCCCGGCCGCAAGACGCTGCCCCGCACCGCCGCCTCGCACGTAGTGCGCCGCGCGCTGGGCGCCGCTTGCGCCGCCGTCACCGCCACCGTTACCGTTGCCGTCGCCGCCCTGGCTGCGCTCGCGCCGCACGCCGCGCTCGCCGCCCCCGCCGATCCGCTTCCCGCATACGGCGCCGACCTGCAGCGCACGTCGGTGTCGGGGCTGTCGTCCGGCGGCTTCATGGCCGCGCAGTTCGACGTCGCGTTCTCGAGCCGGCTGATCGGCGCGGGCATCGTCGCGGGCGGGCCGTTCTATTGCGCGGGCGTGAACGCGCTGATCCCGCCGGCGGTGGCCGCGACCACGCTGTGCATGCAGCCGATCGGCCCTGCGCCCTCCGCGGCCGACGCATGGCGCGCCGCGCGCACGTTCGCGCAGCGCGACGAGATCGACGATCCGGCCAACCTGCGCGGCCAACGCATCTACGTGTTCAGCGGGGCGAAGGATACGGTGGTGTTCACGCGCGTCGTCGACCAGACCGCGCGCTTCTACACGCTCGCGCAGGTTCCGGCCGCGAACCTTCAGTATCGCCGATCGCCGGACGCCGGGCATGCGTTCATCACGAACCGCCCCGAGGACAACGCGTGCAGTGCGAACGCGAGCCCGTATATCGACAACTGCGGCTTCCAGCAGGCGCACGACATCGTGCGCTGGATCTACGGCACGCCCGACAAGCCGCTCAACGCGCCCGCCGCGCAGGCTGGCGGCAAGCTGCTGGCGTTCGACCAGCGCGCGTTCGATCCGCAGCGCCGCGCGTCGCTCGGCGATACGGGCTACGCGTACGTGCCGGCCGATTGCGAACGCGCGACCTGCGCGGTCCACGTCGTCTTCCACGGCTGCGTGCAGAACGTCGCGACCGTCGGTGAGCGGATGATTCGCGGCGTCGGCTACAACGAGATCGCCGACACGAACCGGCTGATCGTGCTGTATCCGCAGGTCGAGAAATCGGCCGTCAATCCGCTCGGCTGCTGGGATTTCTGGGGTTATACGAGCACCGATCCGCTCCAACCCGGCTTCTACCGCCGCGACGCGCCGCAGATGGCCGCCGTGATGCAGATGGTGCAGCGCCTCGGCGCCGCGCGTCGGTAATCCGCGTAGCGGCTGCCGTCGCGCCGTCATCGCTCCTTCTTCACGAGGAATCGCCATGTTCTCCACGTTCATCGCCCAATGGGAACGCGCGCACGCCGACGCGCTCCAGCTGTTCGGCAAGCTCGCCGCGCAGACGACCGGCACCGGCGGCACGTCCGCCAGCCCCGCGTGGCGCGCGTTCGCGCACACCGCGCTGCTCGCCGGCCATCGCTACACGGATGCATGCCAGGCCGCGACCGACGCACTGTGGCGCGGCCAGCTCGAACGGTTCGGGCTCGGCAGTTCGGCCGCCGCGGTCAAGGAGCTGGCGGCCCTGAATGCGGATCTCGCGACGCGCTTCACACAGAGCCACCTCCAGCACGCGGGCGCGATGGCCGACGCGGCCGCGCAATACCTCGACGATCTCGGCCGCACGCGCGGCCCGGCCGATGCCGCGATGGCGCTCGGGCGCTTCGCCGGCGACCTGCAGGCGCAGGCGCGTGCGCATGCGCTGCACGTCGCGTCGCTCGCGAACGGCGTCGCGCCCGCGCTCGCGCAGTGGGCCGACCGCACGCTGCGCGACGAACGCGGCACGCCGGATGAGGAGCAAGCATCATGAACATCAAGCTCCGCTTCGTGAACCGCTCGAACGACTGCGGCAACAGCGAGGTCGTGCTGTTCCAGCGCGACGTGATCCCCGATCTGGATACGTTCGCGATCGCGTGGAAGGTGATCCGTTATTGCGGACGCGACTGCTTCCATCCGTTCGACTACTCGACCGACATCGACGTCGCGCTCGGCGACGAGCACGGCAACTTCTCGCCGCGCGTCACGGCGCCCGCCGGCGTGCGCTTCGTGATCGACGCGCAGCCGACCGGACGCGGCCGGCTCGTGCCCGACCCGGCCGACGCACCGGGCGGCGACATCGAAATCGTCAATCGGCTGCGGCGCGGCGCCGTGAACGTCAACGCGTTCAGCGCGGGCCGGCTGATCGCGGTGAAGGAAGCGGTCGCACCCGGGCAGAAGGCGGTATTCCGCTTCACGCCGACGCTGTGGATCGGCGTGGCGTCGCAGGTACAGGAAAGCCGCGCACTGCACGCGGCGGTGATGTCGAGCGCGAACACGATGCTGCCGCTGGCGGGCGTCGCCGCGGCCGACATCGTGATGACGGGCGGCGGCACCGGCACCGACGCGCAGCCGTTCGCGTTCGCGCTCGAACACATCGTGCGCGCGTAGTGCCGCCCGACATGGCTTGAACCGGCTTGACGGCACGGCTTCTCGGCCGGGCCGGCGGGAAAGGTGTGCGGCAGACCGACTGCCGTTTTTTCAAACTCAAGGAGCAACGACGTGGATATCCAACTGAACCTGATCAACCGCTCGAACGACGCCAACAACTCGAGCGTCGTGATCTTCCAGAAGAACGTGGCGACCGACTTCGACGAACTCGCGATCGCGTGGAAGGTGATCCGCAATTGTGGCCAGGGCGACAACCATCCGTTCAAGTTCCCGATGACGATGAGCGTGAGCGCGAGCGACAGCTGGGGCAACTACATGCCGCAGCAGGTCGCGGCGAACGGCCAGGTGTTCCAGGTCGTGCGCTCCAGCTCGGGCGACGTGCTGCAGCTCGGCGGCGACCCGGGCGCGAGCTCCGAGGTGCAGGTGCGCAACGACCTGCCGGCTGGTGCGATCAACGCGACGATCTACAAGGACGGCAACGCGCTCGCGCGCAAGACCTCCGTCGCGCCGGGCCAGAAGGCGGTGTTCCAGTTCAAGCCGACGATCTGGATCGGTGTCGCGTCGCAGATCGAACAGGGCGCGCTGATGAATTCCGCGGTGATCTCCGACATCAACACGGAACTGTCGCTGCTCGGCATCGCGAGCGCCGACATCGTGATGACCGGCGGCGGCCCCGGCCCGCGCTCGACGCCGTTCACGTTCCGGCTGGAAAACGTGGTGATGGCGTAACGGTCCGTGCGCCGGCGATGCACGGCCGGCGCCCGTTCAATCAGTTATCCGAATCGAATCAAGGTGACTCATGGACATCAATCTCAACTTCGTCAACCTGTCGAACGACGTCAACAACAGCCAGATCGTGATCTTCCAGAAGAACGTGTCGACGGACTTCGACGAGCTCGCGATCGCGTGGAAGGTCATCACCAACTGCGGACGCGGCGACAACCATCCGTTCGTGTTCCCGTTGTTGACGACCGTCTCCGCGAGCGATGCCGACGGCAACTACATGCCGCAAAAGCGCGCGGACAACGGACAGGTCTTCAACGTGTCGCGCTCGACGTCGGGCAACGTGCTCGCGCTCGCCGGCCCCGCCCCGACGTCGCGCGAGATCCAGCTGCGCAACGACCTGAGCCAGGGAGCGATCACCGCGTCGGTCTTCAAGGACAACCGGCTGCTCGCGCACAAGACGGGGATCGTGCCGGGCCAGAAGGCCGTGTTCGAGTTCAAGCCGACGCTGTGGATCGGCACCGCGTCGCAGATCGAACAGGGCGCGGTGATGAATTCGGCCGTGCTGTCCGACATCAACACCGAACTGTCGCTGCTCGGCATCAAGAGCGCCGACATCGTGATGACGGGCGGCGGTGGCGGCACGACCGCGACCGCGTACCAGTTCCGGCTCGCGAACGTGGTGATGGGGTAAACGGCGCACGCGCGACGGCGCACGGGCGGCACCCGTCACGTCGTCGCGCGACCGCTCCGTGCGTGAATCAGCCCGCGCGCCGCACCGGCGCCATCTTCGAGAAATACTTCGCACCGGCCACGCAGCCGACGACCACGACCGTCACGACGAGCATCGACGGCGGCACCGTCTCGTGCAGCAGCCCGGCCGCGAGCAGGAAACCGAAGAACGGCTGCAGCAGCTGCAACTGGCCGACGCCCGCGATCCCGCCGAGCGCGAGGCCGCGATACCAGAACACGAAGCCGATCAGCATGCTGAACAGCGACACGTATGCGAGCCCCCACAGCGCGGCGGCGTCGACGCCGTCGAACGTCGCGGGCCACGTGAACCACGTGAGCGGCAGCATCACCGGCAGCGACAGCACGAGCGCCCACGAGATCACCTGCCAGCCGCCGAGCTGGCGCGACAGCCGCGCGCCCTCCGCATAGCCGAGCCCGCACGCGACGATCGCGGCGAGCATCAGCGCATCGCCCGCCACCGACGCTCGACCGCCGTTGCGCAGCGCGAACGCGGCCACCGCGCCGCTGCCGACCAGCGAGAAGACCCAGAACGGCAGCCGCGGCCGTTCGCCGCCGCGCCAGACGCCGAACAGCGCGGTCGCGAGCGGCAGCAGCCCGACGAACACGATCGCATGCGCGGACGTCACGTGCTTGAGCGCGAGCGCGGTCAGCAGCGGAAAACCGACCACGACCCCGAGCGCGACGACGATGAGCGACGCGGTCTCGACACGCGTCGGCCGCTTCTGCTTCAGCGCGACGAGCAGGATCAGGCCGAGCACGCCGGCGATCGTCGCGCGCGCGAACGTGAGGAACAGCGGGTCGAGCCCCTGCACCGCGATGCGCGTCGCGGGCAGCGAGCCACTGAAGATGATCACGCCCAGCAGGCCGCTGAGCCATCCGTCGGTCGTCTTTTGCACGGGAAATCCTGGTCGGAACAAGGTGGATGACCGATGATCCGCCGCCCGCGAAAAGCGCGTAAGCTACAGCCCAATACAATTCGGACAAACTGTACTGGACAACCGGCCGTACAGTTCCCTCTCGCCATGAGCCGTTCCGTGCAAGACCCTGCTCCGCCCGCGCCGTCGCGCACGCGCGTGGAAACCGTGATGGATACGCTGCGCGCGCGGATCGCGAGCCGCGCGCTGATGCCCGGCGCGCGCGTGCCGTCGATCCGGATGATGGCCGACGCGCTGCACGTATCGAAATCGACCGTCGTCGATGCGTACGAGCGGCTCGCGAGCGAAGGCGTGCTCGTCGCGCGGCGCGGCTCCGGCTTCTACGTGTCGGGCCACGCGCCGCCGCTCGCGCTCGCCGAACTCGGCCCGCGCCTCGATCGCGAACTCGATCCGCTGTGGCTGTCGCGCCAGTCGCTCGAGGCGGCGCCCGGCTCGGTGAAGCCCGGTTGCGGCTGGCTGCCGTCGTCGTGGTTGCCGGACGAGAGCCTGCGACGTGCGCTGCGCGCGGTGTCGCGCGACGAACCCGACGCGCTGACCGACTACGCGACACCGCTCGGGCTGCCCGCGTTGCGCCAGCAACTCGCGTGGCGGCTCGCGCAGCACGGCGTTCATGCGGAGCCCGCGCAGATCATGCTGACCGACGGCGGCACGCATGCGCTCGATCTCGTGTGCCGGCTGCTGCTGGAGCCGGGCGACACCGTCGTGCTCGACGATCCTTGCTACTTCAACTTCCAGGCGCTGCTGCGCGCGCATCGCGCACGGATCGTCAGCGTGCCGTACACGCCGAATGGCCCCGATCTCGCGCGCTTCGAGCAGGTGCTCGCCGAACACCGCCCGCGCCTGTACATCACGAACGCGGCGCTGCACAACCCGACCGGCGCGACGCTCGCGCCGCCGGTCGCGCACCGGTTGCTCACGCTCGCGGCCGAGCACGGCCTGCTGATCGTCGAGGACGACATCTTCGCGGATTTCGAAAGCACGCCCGCGCCGCGCCTCGCGGCATTCGACGGGCTCTCGCGCGTCGTGTCGATCGGCAGCTTCTCGAAGACGCTGTCGGCCGCGATCCGCTGCGGCTACATCGCCGCGCGCCCCGAATGGATCGACGCGCTCGTCGACCTGAAGCTCGCGACGTCGTTCGGCAATGCGCAGATCGGCGCGAACGTCGTGCACCGGCTGCTGGTCGACGGCACCTACCGCCGCCATCTCGACGGCCTGCGTATGCAGTTGGCCGATGCGATGGGCGAAACGATCCGGCGGCTCGCGCGCGCCGGGCTCGGGATCTGGACGGAACCGCGCGGCGGGTTGTTCGTGTGGGCCGAGCTGCCCGACGGGCTCGATGCCGCGCGCGTCGCGCGCCATGCGCTCGACCACGATGTGGTGCTCGCGCCGGGCAACGTGTTCAGCGCGTCGCACGGCGCGACGTCGTTCATGCGCTTCAACGTGTCGCGCTGCAAGGGGCCGGCGGTGTTCGATGCGCTCGGGCGGGCGATGGAGGCGGCGCGGATGTCGGAGCACGCGGTCGCGCAACCGGATACGAATGGGCGCGCGCTCGCCGGCGAACGTTGACGGCGGGCGAGCGCGCTAATTGCCGGTCGCCACGATTTCCGCGACGAAATCGACGCGGACGCCGTGCTGCACGCCCTCGTCGCCCGCGTCGCCTGAGCGCGACCGGGGTGGCGGCTGACGTTGCCACGCCGCCGCCCCGGTCGCCCGATCACGCCTCCCCCGCGTGCGCCCTCGCCCGCACCTCGGCGAACGTCGTATCGACCAGCATTTTCCCGGTATCGAACACCGTTTCGAGCGCGTCATCCCACTCGCCTTCCAGCGCGCGATCGTTCCACGCGACCGGCAGCGTCACCGTCCGGTATTCTCCCGTGCGCCGATTGCGCAGCAACGTGAGCCGGCCCTGCTTCGAGCGCTTGCCCGGATCGGTAACCGGATCCTTGCTCACGCCGTGCCACACGTCGCCGCGCAGGATCGCCGAGCACTTCATCGCAAAGCGCTGCGTGTCGCGATTCACCTGCTGCAGCAGCGCGCCGCCCATCCCGAACACGACGTTGCCGGCCGCATAACCCGCGTCGTCGAGTGCGGACAGGATCGCGTCGATCGACAGCTCGTCGACGCCGTCGCCCTGGATCACGCGCACGCGATTCAGCACGCGCCGCCCCTTGCCGTTCACGGTCGAGCCGAACGAAGCGTCGAGCGCGCGCACGGTCTGCAGCACGATCTTCACCGGGTCGCCCGAATCGGGACGCACGACGAGCGTCGCGCCCGAGTCGATCACCGCCTGGCGCAGCGGGCCACCCCACAGTTCAAGCGCGGCGAACAGATCATAGGAGTCCGACACGACCGACACGATCGCGCCGGGCAAACCGAAGCGAGCGATCATGTTCCGGTACGCATCGGCTTCGTGCTCACGCCCCCACGACGTGATCGTGCTGTGCTCGGCCGCGGGCACCGAATACGCGGCCATCGGCTCGCGATAGAAGCGGTTCGCGGCCAGCACGCCGAGCACCGTGTCCGAACCCATGAAGCTCACGAGGTGCGCCGCGCCGCCGATCGCGGCCGACTCCGCGCTCGATACGCCGCGCGCGCCGAAGTCGTGCAGCTTGAACGGCAGCTGCGCGAGATCGTCGTCGGTCTTCTCGAGAAAGCGGCGGATCGTCTGCCGCAGATGCCAGCTGCGCGTCGCGACCGTCACCGGGTACCACACGCGCAGCAGCATCGTCTCCAGATACGACGCGAGCCAGAACACCTTCGGGTCGTCGCATTCGACGGTCATCAGCACGTTGTGCACGGGCACGATCGAACCTTCGGGCACCGCGCGGATCCTCACGGGCAGGTAGCCGTCGTAGTGCTCGACGACATGGCGCCAGCCGTCCTCGTTGAACGGCTCGCCGTGCACCGCGAAGAAATCGCGCGCATCGTCGATCATCGCGTGCGTGACCGGCCGGCACAGATAGTCCTTCAGCAACATCTGCAGGCCGAAGAACAGCGTGCGGTCATAGCGGCCGCCGCGCGACTCGACGTACGAGAACATCGCCTGCGCGTCGGGCGGGTATTGCAGGAAGTGGGAAGCCTTGTACGAATCCGTGTTGAGGATCGGATTGGCGAGAACCGCGGCAAAGCCGCCGGGATCGTTTTGCATGGCTAGAGCTCCTCTAGGCCGTTGAAGTGCCGCCGCGTCTGTCGCGGCGGACCGGAATCCGGGGAATCAGCGTGTCACAGCTTCCCCAGGAAGTGATACGCGATCTCGAAGTGATCCTCGAACATCACGTTGCGCATCTGCGCGAATTCGTTGAGCGGCACCCAGCGCGCCTTGTCAGCGTCGTCGCTGCCCTTCACGCGCGGCAACTCGCCGGTCGGGAAGTTGAACAGGCACGCGTGCGTGATCGTGCGGCCGCGCAGCGAACGCGTCGGATGATCGAATACCTGGCGATCCTTGATCGAGCCGCGCAGCACGGGCTCCGGCAGCTTCAGGCCGGTCTCCTCGCGCAGTTCGCGGATGCAGGCCGCGTCGAGCCGTTCGTCCTGGTTCACGAACCCGCCCGGCAGCGCCCACAGGCCGCGGCCCGGTTCGCTGCGCCGGCGCACGAGCAGGAGATGGCCCGAGTGCACGACCACCGCGTCGACCGTCACGAACGTGACCGGATACGGTGCGGCCGACCACGCCTTGCGATAGCCGGCGATGAATTCGGCCTCGGCCTTCAGCTGCGCGAATGCCGGCTGCGTGCGAAAGCGTTCGAGCCAGCCGAACACGGGTTCCGGCACGGCCCATTGCACGAAGCTGTTGGTGCGTTCGGCGAAGTACTGGTCGCGGATTTCGGTGGCGGAGATGTCTTCGGTCGCATCGACGTCGACGAGCTCCCATTGCGGGAACATCCGCAGGTAATACGACGTGGCGTCCTTCTCGTGGCCGATCAGCCCGACCCTGCGCTGCGCGACCTCGCCGAGCGAGGCGGCCACGGCATCCTGCACCCAGCGCACCCAGTCGCCGTCGTTGTACGTCGAATCCTGCACGGGCGCGACCGTCACGCGCTCGCGCTCGGACGGCTCGAGCAGCGAAGCCAGCATCTGGCGGCGCTCGTCAAACGAGAACGGATCCTTGATGGTGCGGGGCTTGTCGGTCGATCCGATCAGCACGCATACGCGCTCGGCCCGGCTCAGTGCGGACTTCAGCACGTTCAGGTGACCACGATGCGGAGGCTGGAAACGACCAATGAAAACGAGCGCGTCGAAGCGCCGGTTCTGTTGCGTACTCATGAGGCTCCCTCAAGAGATTGAAACGCTTCGGGTCTTTCCCGAAGGCATGGAATCGATCGTAGGGGAATTCCCGGAGAAGGTCAATCGAGCGCGCGCTCGACTTGACGAAGTCTGAAGAATTGCCCGGCTTTGGCGGGTTACACTCGATTTCATCCCGATTACAGCGTTGCGCTTGCTACCCATCATGAGGATCTCAGTCAGCCGGATCGTCGGCGTCGATCGCAGACGCCTCTTCACGTGGTCGCAGGACTATGCGCGGCGGCTCGTGTGGGACAGCTTCCTTGCCGACGCGTACCTGCCCGACGGGATGACGGCCGACGTCGGCGTCGATGCGTTTTGCCGCAGCCAGTCGGGCGCGACGATGGTGTCGCGCTACATCTCGTACCGTCCGCCGCAGGTCGCGGCCGTCGAAATGGTCGACGGGCCGAAGGTGCTCGAACGCTTCAGCGGCAGCTGGAATTTCACCGAGCACACACCGGGCACGACCGAAGTGAAGTTCACGTATCACTTCCGTGCGCAGCCGTCCTGGCTGCGCTGGCTGCTCGAACCGCTGATCGGCGCGTTCTATCTCGTGCACACGCGCCGGCGTCTCGACTCGTTCAAGCGTTGGGCCGAAGCCGAAGCGCTGCCGCGCTGACGCGCGACGCCGCACGCATCAGAGGAACGGCGAAATGTTCGCGATCGCGCGCGACACGTAATCGTCCTTCTCGCCCACCGGCGCGACATAGTGAATCGCACTGCGCGCGGCCTCGATGCCGGCCAGACGCGCGATGAACCACGCAGCCAGATACTGCGACGACAGGCACCCGCCGGCGGTCGCGACGTTCCCGCTGGCCACGAACGGCTGGTCGAGCACGGCCACGCCGGCTTCCTGCACCCACGGCTTCGTGGTCAGGTCGGTACACGCGGGGACATCGCCGAGCCAGCCCAGCTTCGCCAGCACGAGCGTGCCCGAGCACTGCGCGCCGAGCAACTGCCGCGCGGGGTCGAACTGCAATTGCGCCATCAACGCGGCATCGGCGACGACGTCGCGGGTACGCACGCCGCTGCCAACCAGCACGGCGTCCGCGTCGCGGGCGTCCTGCAGCGACGCTTGCGCGTCGATCGTCACGCCGTTCATCGAGCGCACGCGGGCGGTCGGGCTCGCGATCGACACCCGCCAGCCCGGCTGCTTGACCCGGTTGAGAATCCCGAGCGCGATCAGCGAATCGAGTTCGTTGAAACCGTCGAAGGTCAGGATGGCGATGTGCATGGGGGCCTCTGTGCGGGGACGTCGTACCGCACGATCATAAGCGGTTCGCGAAATCGGTGCAGCGCGTCGTCGCATGCGCGACCACCGCTGTCGCCCCGGTCGCTCATGCGACGCCGCGCGCCACCTGCTGCCGGACCTGCGCGTGCGTGCCGAGCGCGGCGGCGATCGCATCGACCGCCTCGGCCGCGCGCGCGGCGCCGCACATGAACGCATCGACGGCCGCGAAGCCGTGCTCCGGCCACGTATGAATCGTGATGTGCGACTCCGCGAGCAGCACGACACCCGTCACCCCATGCTCACCGCCGAAATGATGGAAATGCGCGCCGATCACGCGTGCGCCGGCCTGCTGCGCGGCGTCGGTGAGTATCGTCTCGAGCCGCGCGGCGTCGCGCAGCAGTGCCGCGTCGATGCCGGCGAGATCGGCCAGCACGTGCGAGCCGAGCGTCGCACGCGGCGCGGCGATACCGTCTCGCGCCGTCATTTGTGCGACCCGTACGACGAATAGCCGCTGCGCGCCGACGAACTGCCCCACCCGCTGCCGCCCGAACCGCTGCCGCCGAGCGACGCGCAGCTGAACAGCGTGACGACGATCAGCCCGTACAGTCCGTAGAGGATGTAACGCATTACGAGTTGCCCCCGTCGGACGCGAAGCCCTTCCACAGCCATTCCGGCAGCCACAGCACGAGCAGGCCGATCAGCACGTAGACGGAGCGGCCGCTGAACGAGAACAGCGAACCCAGGTTGAAGATCACGAGCATCGCGCTGAACACGATCGGCAGCGGTGCGAAGCTATGCGGCTGCTTCGCGCCGAACAGGCCCGTCGACGTCCCGGCGGAACCCGTTGCGGACGCAACCGCTGCCGTCGCGAGCGCCGGCGTCGCGAAGCGTTCGGCCAGTGCGCCGGCCGACAACGGCCGCGCACGCGACCAGACGATTTCCGCGGCGCTGCGCTCGCGCGTGAGCTTGTCCTTCTGCCAGCCGTAGTCGGCGATCGACGTGCGGTCGCCGACCTGCACGCGCCAGTTGAACGCGCCGACCACGTACACGACTTCCGAGTCGTACGTCTCGCGCAGTCGATAGGTCTTGCCTTCGTCGGTGACGTCGGACTCGCCGCCGATCGTCGGCCAGTGATCGAGCACCTGCACGCGTTCCCAGCGCCCTTCGCTCTGCACGAGCCACAGGAAGCCGCGTTTCGGATTCAGCAGCAGGTATTCGTCCCACGTCTCGTCGTCGTCCGGCACGCGGCAACGCATCATGCCGATCACCGTGTACTTCACGCCGTCGAACGTGCCGGTCGCGCCGAGTTCCAGCGCGCCCTTCACCGCATCGAGCTTGCGCTGCGCGGCGAACACGGTCTGCTGCTCGGCCGTGCACTGCACGCCCGCGTGACAGCTGCCGCACACGACGTAGTCGGCCAGGTTCGGTGCATACGACAGCGGCGCGCCGCAGCTCGGGCACGCGAAC
Organism: Burkholderia sp. BCC1996; assembly: GCF_905339955.1. NCBI lineage: Bacteria > Pseudomonadati > Pseudomonadota > Betaproteobacteria > Burkholderiales > Burkholderiaceae > Burkholderia > Burkholderia sp. BCC1996. The sequence continues at coordinate 205,509 of NZ_CAJPHM010000005.1, read as the reverse complement.
GGCACCATCTGCGCGCCCCGTTTCTCCCGCGTGTCGTTGTCGGTATCGCGCAGCCCCGTGAATGCGAGCGCGTCGAATTCCATCGCTTCGCCGCTGTAGACGGCCGGGCTCCCGCCGTTCGCGTCGGCGTCGGAATAGTCGTAGGTCGCGAATGCGTTGCCGGTGCGCAGGTCGACGACGCGCGCTTCCCAGCCCGCGTCGATGCGGAACGGCAACTCGCCGTCGCCACCCGTGCAGCGCGCGGTACGCACGTCGGACACGAGATACGCGCGGCCGCCGTGGTCGATCCGCATGCCCGGTTCGAGCGTGCCGAACGCGGGCCACGCGCCGCCCGACGCATCGTCGGGCTCGCGCACCGTGACCGCATACTGGCCCGACGCATCCGACAGCCAGCCGAACGCGCCGTCGTCGAACACGACGTACCACTCGCTCCACGCGCCGGCGTCGTAGGTCATCTGGATGCGGCCGAGCACCGTGAACGTGCGCTTGCCGTAGCGCCCGGCCGTGCCGATCTGGATCGGCGACGCGTCGTCGAGCACCGTGGCCAGCTCGCCGATGCGCTCGACGTCGGCACCGCGCTTGAGCAGCGTGCTGCGACAGAACGCGCAGACGGCCATCACCGCCGCCGCCGAGCGAAACTCGACCGGCGCGCCGCACTGGGGGCACGAAGTACTGAACATGCGTGACGCTTACCGGGTGAGCTTCGCGAGGATGTCCGCCTTCGCGCGCGCATAGTCCTCTTCGGTGACGAGGCCCTTGTCGAGCAGCGCCTTCAGCTGTTCGAGGCGTTGCACGTAATCGGTCCCTTCGGCCGGTGCGGCCGGCTGCGCGGCGGCAACCGGTGCCGCGACGGGCGCGGGCGGTGCGGCCGGCGCCGGTTGCGCGGCGCCCGCGATCTGGCCGGCCATCGCCTGCCCGATCGCCGCGCCGGCCGCGAGCCCCGCGCCGACACCCGCGATGCCGCCCGGGTTCTGCGCGGCCAGCGGAATCGCCTGCGCCGTCTGGTATTGCGTCGCGCGGGCGAGATCGCCGGCCATCCCCGCGCCGATCCGCAGGTCGAGCGCCTTCTGCAGCTCGGCGGGCAGCGACACGCTTTCGACCGCGAATGCATCGAGCGCGAGGCCGTAGCGCGTGAACACCGGCACCAGCGCCTCGGCGACGCGTTGCGACAGCAGCGTCTGGTTCGCGGCCATGTCGACGAACGGCACGTCGGCGGAACCGAACGTCGTGCTCATCGCGGTGACGACCAGGTTGCGCAGCTGCTGCTCGAGATCGTCGACCGTGTACTGCGCGCGCGTGCCGCTCACCTCGCGGTGGAACGCGGCCGCATCGACGATCCGGTACGAGTAGATGCCGAACGCGCGCAGCTGCACGAAGCCGAATTCGCGATCGCGGATCGTCACCGGCTGCGCGGTGCCCCAGCGCCGGCCGAGCTGCAGCCGCGTGCTGAAGAAGTAGACATCCGACTTGAAAGGCGACTGAAAGAACTTGTCCCAGTTCTTCAGGTACGTGAGCACCGGCAGCGTGCGCGTTTCCAGCTTGTACAGCCCGGGCTGGAACACGTCGGCGACCTTGCCTTCGTTGACGAAGACCGCGACCTGCGTTTCGCGCACGGTCAGCTGGCCGCCGTACTGGATCTCCTGGTCTTCCATCGGATAGCGCCAGGCCAGCACGCCGTCGGTGTCTTCCGTCCATTGCAGGACGTCGATGAACTGCTTGCGGATAAACGAACCCAGACTCATGTCGGTCTCCCAGGACGCGTGGCGTGTCAGGTCAGGCAGGCGGCATTGATGATGCCGACGACGAGCGACGCGGTGCCCATCAGGCCACCCATCGCGACGTTGCGATCCTCGATCGCATGGTTCATGCCGGGAATCAGGCGGGTCAGCACCGCGTAGGTGACGAGCTGCACGGCCATCGCGCCGACGGCCCACAGCACGACTTCGCCGAGCGTCGAGTTGTGCGCGATGCTGGACGCGAGCGTCAGGCAGAAGCCGACCAGCGCGCCGCCGAACGACAGCGTCGCGGCCGCGTTGCCGTCGCGGATCAAGGCCAGTTCGTCGAACGGGGTGACCTTCAGGTACACTGCCGCGAACACGAAAAGCAGCACGAACGCCGACAGCAAATGAACCGCATAAAGATAGGCACTATTCATTCTTTTCCTCGGATTTTGTGCTCGGTTCGCCGCCCCGTCGCAGGCTGGCCCATGGCGGGCCACCCCACGAAAATCCGCGCCAGTATATCCACATTGACGAGCACTGCACAACGGACGCGCCATGCTGCATAAGCGCGCGCTCGTCCTGTCGATCCTCGTGCTCGCGTCGTGCGGGCTCGGCTACGAACTGATCAGCAGCGCGCTGTCGAGCTACCTGCTCGGCGATTCGATCCTGCAGTTCTCGTCGGTGATCGGCAGCTACCTGTTCGCGATGGGGATCGGCTCGTGGCTCGCGAAGTTCGTCGAGGACGACGACGTGCTCGACCGCTTCGTCGACATCGAGCTGCTCGTCGGCCTGCTCGGCGGCGTGTCGGCAGCACTGCTGTTCGCGGTGTTCGCGTGGCTGGCTGCGCCGTTCCGCGCGGCGCTCTATGCGCTCGTGCTCGCGCTCGGCCTGCTGATCGGGATGGAGATTCCGCTCGTGATGCGCGCGTTCCAGCAGCGCCGCCAGGCGTTCCGCCATACCGTCAGCGAAGTGCTGACCTTCGACTATCTCGGCTCGCTCGCCGTGTCGCTGATCTTCCCGCTCGTGCTCGCGCCGCGTCTCGGCCTGTTGCGCACGAGCTTCCTGTTCGGGCTGCTGAACGCGTTCGTCGCACTGTGGACCACGCACCTGTTCCGCGCCGAGATCCGCAACGTGCGCGGCAAGCTGATGCGCGCGTCGCTCGTGATCGGGCTGCTCGTCGCCGGCTTCGCGCTGTCGGACCGCATCACGCACTGGGCCGAGCACGGCGTGTACGGCGACGAGACCATCTATTCGGAAACGACGCCGTACCAGCGCATCGTGCTCACGCAGTGGCACGACGACATGCGGCTGTACCTGAACGGCAACCTGCAGTTCTCGTCGCGCGACGAGCATCGCTATCACGAGGCGCTGATCCATCCGACGATCGAGGCGCTGCCGTGGGCGAAGCGCGTGCTCGTGCTCGGCGGCGGCGACGGCCTCGCGGTGCGCGAACTGCTCAAGCACCGCAATCTCGAACGGATCACGCTCGTCGATCTCGATCCCGCGATGACGAAGCTGTTCTCGACTTCGGCGCCGCTCGTGAAGCTGAACCAGGGTTCGCTGAAGGACCCGCGCGTACAGGTGATCAACGACGATGCGGTGCGCTGGCTCGAATCGAACGCCGACGTGTACGACGCGATCGTCGTCGACTTCCCCGATCCGACCAACTTCGGGCTCGGCCGGCTGTATTCGGTGCCGGTGTTCCGGCTGCTCGCGCGCCAACTGTCCGAGAACGGCTATGCGGTGATCCAGTCGACGTCGCCGTACTTCGCGCCGCACGCGTACTGGACGATCATCGCGACGCTGCGCGAAGCCGGGCTCAACACCTGGCCGTACCACTGCTACGTGCCGTCGTTCGGCGACTGGGGGTTCGTGATCGCCGGCAAGCGTCGCGACTTCACCGTGCCGACACGCTATTCGGTGCCGACGCGCTGGCTCGACGCGCAGACGGCCGCCGAGATGTTCCACTTCCCGGCCGACATGCCGGCGCTGCCGATGTCGCCGAACGAACTCAACGACCAGCCGCTCGTGCGCCGCTTCGACGACGACTGGAAGCACGTGCTGCGCTGATGGATCGCCGCACGTTCCTCGTCGCGTCCGCGGCGGCGTCGCTCGCCGCGTGCGGCCGCACCGGCTGGATCGAGACGACGCCGCGCGTCGGCTACCCCGGCATGCGCGAAGGCCATGCGCTGCGCGACCACGCGGCGCTGCCGCCGCCGTCCGGCACGATCGAGACCGACGTCGCGGTCCTCGGCTCGGGCGCGGCCGGGTTGTCGTGCGCGTGGCAGCTCGCGCGCGCGGGACACACACGCTTCGTCGTGCTCGCCGGTCCCGAATTCGGCGGCAATGCGGCCGGCGGCCGCTTCGGCGAACTCGGCTATCCGAAGGGCGCGCACTACCTGCCGCTGCCGTCGCTCGAATCCGCACATCTGCGCGACATGCTCGCCGATCTCGGCGTGATCGAAGCGGCGCCGTTCTCCGCGCAACCCGCGTACGACGAACGCGCGCTCGTGCATGCACCCGACGAACGGCTGTTCATCGGCGGCCAGTGGCAGGACGGCATCGTGCCGACGGCCGGCCTCGACGCCGACGCGCTCGCGCAGCAAACGCGCTTCTTCGCCTACACCGACAGCCTGCGCACCGCGCGCGGCGCGGACGGCCGCAAGGTGTTCTGCATCCCGCTCGCGGAATCGTCGCGCGACCCGCGTTGGCGCGCGCTCGACCGGCGCTCGTTCAGGCAGTGGCTGCTCGACGAGGGCTACACCGCGACCGCGCTGCACTGGTACCTGAACTACTGCTGCCGCGACGACTACGGTGCGGGTTACGAGCACGTGTCCGCGTGGGCCGGCCTGCACTATTTCTCGTCGCGCGGCGGCCACGCGAGCGATGCGGGCGACGGCGCCGTGCTGACCTGGCCCGACGGGCTGCATACGATGGTGACGAAGCTGAGCGACTCGATCACCGCGCGCACCGGCTCGAACGCGTGGTCGCGGCACGGCTTCGCCGTTCGCGCGACCGAGGGCGCGGGCGGCGTCGACGTGCTGTGTGCGCGTGTCGGTGACGACGGCACGCTGTCGACGTTCACGCTGAAGGCGCGGCGCGTCGTCAGCGCCATGCCGCTGTTCGTCGCGGCTCGCGTGTTTCCGCAGCTGCGCGCCTACGGCTTCGATCCCGCGCGCGACCTGCCGCCGCGCGCGCCGTGGCTCGTGTCCAATTTCCTGCTCGACGGGATGCCGGCCGAGGCAGCCGGCGTTCCGCTCGCGTGGGACAACGTCGTCTACGACGGCGCGGGGCTCGGCTATGTCGTGTCGACGCACCAGTTGATCCGGATGTCGCCGCCGACGCGTTCGGTGTTCTCCGCCTATCAGGCGTTGAGTACGCAAACGCCGGACGACACGCGCCGCTGGCTTGCCCAGGCAAAGCCCGATGCGTTGCGCGAACAGGCGGCGATCGACCTGCAGGCCGTCTACGGACGCGAACTGTGGAAGCACGCGACGGCGCTCGAGATCACCGTGCGCGGCCACGCGATGGCGACACCCGATGTCGGCTTCCTGAGCCGGCCGGGGCTGCTCGCGCTGCGCGATGCCGACGGCCCCGTCGTGTTCGCGCATGCGGACCTGTCCGGACTGTCGCTGTTCGAGGAAGCATCGTACTGGGGCATGCTCGCGGCCCGGCGCGTGCTCGCCTGAGCGCCGATTTCCGGCGCGCGCGACGCCGCGCATTCCGTCATTGCGGCGCCGCCGGCAACCGCTATAATCGCGCGACATTCCGACTGCATTGAGCAGGCCGACGGTGCGCGCCATACGACGCGCCGCATACCCTCCTCGACAACAACAATGACAAACCGAACCCTTCGACGCCTTCGTCCGTTCGTGCGCGCCGCCGCGCGCCTGCTCGCATGCGTCCCGCTGTTTGGCGCGCCGCTCGCGCTGCATGCGGCCGATGCGGCAGGTCCGGACGCACAGCCGGCCTCCGGCCGCTACGTCGTCGTCGACACCGGCCATACGCCGGCCCACCCGGGTGCCACCGGCGCAAGCGGTCGCGTCGAATACCGGTACAACCTCGACCTGTCCACCGCCGTCGCGCAGACGCTCGCCGCGCACGGCGATCGCGTGCTGCGCACGTCGGCCGACGGCCGCGAGATCGCGCTCGACCAGCGCTCGACGCAGGCGTCGGACGCAAATCTGTTCGTGTCGATCCATCACGATTCGATGCAGCAGCAGTTCATCGACGCGGGCCGGCAGCGCGAATTCCGCGGTTTCGCCGTGTTCGTGTCCGAGCGCAATCCGCACTACGCGGAAAGCCTGCGTTGCGCGAAAGCGATCGCCGAACGCCTGGTCGCGGCCGGCGAACGGCCGTCGCTGTATCACGCGCAGCCGATCAAGGGCGAGAATCGCCCGCTGATCGATCCGCAACTCGGCATCCACCGCTTCGACGATCTCGTCGTGCTGCGTACCGCGCCGATCCCGGCCGTTCTGGTCGAGGCGGGCGTGATCGTCAATCCCGACGAGGAAAAACGGCTCGCGCAGCGCGAGACGATCCAGCGCCTCGCCACCGCGATCGCGGGCGGGATCGACGCATGTACGGCGGCCAGGTAAAGGCGCCGCCGGTCGGTTTCAACGATTTTCACCCAGTGAGGAGCACCACAATGATGAAGAAGAATCTGCTCGTTTCCTGCGCGCTGCTCGCGCTTGCCGTGCCGTTCTCCGCGCAGGCGGCCGGCTGCGGCAAACCGCGCAGCGCGTTCGACCAGGTGTACTGCAGCAGCAACGAGTTCTCGCAGGTCGACCGCGAACTGAACGACCAGTACGGCCGCGTGCGCAAGCAACTGAGCGGCGACCAGCAGGCGAAGCTGAAGACCGGCCAGCTCGCGTGGATGAAGCGGCGCGACGACCGCTGCAGCGAAACACGCGACGACGGCTATCTCGTGAACCTGCAATGCGCGATCGACTTCACGCAATCGCGCCTGTCGTTCCTGCGCGAACGCGAGCGCGAATGCTCGAGCACGGGGTGCGTGACGGCGAAGCTCGGCGAGTAAGGACGGTGCAGGTGCGGCGCGACACCGCACCTGCATGCACGCCCGATTCACGGCGTTGAACGGGGCTGCTTCATCGTTGTATCCCGCAACCGGTCAAACCACGCACGCATGCCATCGAACACGACCACGATCGCCATCCGCGCAGCCACGCCGCCCGATGCCGCAGCCATCGCCGCGATCCACGTCGCATCGTGGCGGGCAACCTACGATGGCATCATGCCGGCGTCGTTCCTTGCAGGTTTGTCGGTCGAACAACGTACCGACTTCTGGCACCGCGCGCTCGCGGCAGGCGAAACGCGCGTCACGGTCGCATTCGACGCAGACGGCGTGACGGGCTGGGTCGCGTACGGCACGACGCGCGACGCCGACAAGGATCGCGCGTGGGGTGAAATCCACGCGATCTATCTGCATCCGCTGCATTGCGGCAAAGGAATCGGCACGGCGCTGGTCCGGCATGCTTGCCGGTCGCTGCACGACGGGGGGCATGCATGGGTGTCGCTCTGGGCAATCGTCGAGAACCGCCGCGCGCGAGCGTTCTACGAACGTGAAGGCTTCGTCGCCGAAAGCGACATCAAGACGTTCGACATCGACGGGACGCCGATCGACGAAGTGCGCTACTGGCGCGCACTTCCATAGTCCGCGCGGGTCGGCGCAGCACGTCAAAGAAACCACCGATACTCGCGCGCCCCGATCTCGTTGCGAAAATCCAGCTCCTCCTGCCGCTTGTTCTCGCAATACACCATCACGAATTCACTGCCGAGCCCGTCGCGCACGGCCGCGTGATCCTGCATCGCAGCGACGGCCGACAGCATCTCCTTCGGGAAATCGATCCCGCTGCCGCGATCGTCGTTGAGCGGCGCGATCGGCTCGATCCGTGCGTCGAGCCCATGCTCCATCCCGGACAGGATCGCCGCGAGCACCAGGTACGGATTCGCGTCCGCGCTCGCGAGCCGATGCTCGATGCGCAGATTGCGCGCATCCGAATCCGGAATCCGGATGCACGCGTCGCGATCCTCGAAGCCCCAGCTTGCGCGGCTCGCCGCATTCACCATCGAGCCGTAGCGGCGGAACGCATTGTGGTTCGGCGCGAATACCGGCATGCAGTGCGGCAGCAGCGCGAGGCAGCCGGCCACCGCATGCCGCAGCGGCCGCTGCGCGTCCGCGGCGAGCAGGTTGCGGCCCGCGTCGTCATACAGGCTCACGTGCACGTGCATCCCGCTGCCCGGCGCATGCAGGTACGGCTTGCCCATGAAGCTCGCACGATAGCCGTGCTGCAGCGCGACGCCGCGCGTGCTGCGGCAGAACAGCGCCGACCAGTCGGCCGCGCGCAGTGCGTCGTCGGTGTGGCCGAAGTTGATCTCGAACTGGCCGGGCCCGAGCTCGGCCGTGATCACCGTCGCGTCGACGCCCTGCTCGCGCGCGGCCTCGACCATCTCGTGCAGCACATCGGAAAACCGCGACAGGCGTTCGATGTGCATGTTCGGCTGGTCGTCGCGGTCGTCGCTCAAGCGGTCGCGCGGATACTGCGGCAGCCCGTCCGCGAGTTGCGCGGCGAACAGGTAGAACTCGAGCTCGAACGCGACGACCGGCCGGATGCCGCGCGCCGCGAACCGCCGCAGCACGCGCGCCAGCACCTCGCGCGGTTCGAACTCGATCGGCGCGTCCGTGCCGTCGGAGCTGATCAGCATCTGCGCGAGCGGCTGCCGCTCCCAGCGCACCGGCTTCAGCGTGCCGGGAATCAGGCGACGCGGCGCGTCGGGGTCGCCGTCGTTGAAGCAGTAATCGCCGATCTTGTAGAGGCCGCCCTGCGTGCCGAGCAGCACGCAGTTCTGCGGCAGCTTCAGCAGCGAGCCCGACGCGACCTTCTCGAGCGCATCGATCGGATAACGCTTGCCGTAGAAATGGCCCGGCAGGTCGAGACAGATCAGGTCGACATAACGGATCTCGGGATGCGCCTGCCGGAATGCGCGGACTTCATCGACCAGCACGGGAACGACGTCAGCCATGTCTCATCCTTTCCATGTCTTGTATGACGGTGCCGCGGCGCGGCGAACCGGACTCATCGGCATGCGGCACGCCACATGCCCGATGTCGATCAGTACTGCAAACCAGCAGCACGGCGCGACGATCCGTGGGACCGCCCGCCGGCGAACTCAGGTGAACACCCAGATCACGCGCGCCGGCGCGTCGCCCAGGTTCGCGTAACGAAACCGCTTGTGCGCGGGAAGCTGGAATGCGTCGTTCGGGCCGAGCGTGACGGGCGTGTCGTCGCCGTCGATCCAGATCGTCAGCTCGCCTTCGAGCACGAAGCCGCCCTGCTCGTCGCTGTCGTCGACGGAGCGCTCGCCGCTGCTCGCGCCGGGCGCGAGATGGCTCTCGAGGATCGAGAAGCGCGAGCGCATGTTCGGCGACACGAGGATGTCCGTGATGCCGGCCGCGTAATACACGGTGCGCCGCTCGTCGGGCCGCGTGACCCACGGCACGCTGCGCGGCTTGCTGAGGCTGTAGAAATACGTGGTCGGCACGCCGAGCGCCTCGCCGATCGCGGTGAGATCCGCGACCGTCGGGCGCGACAGCCCGCGCTCGACCTGCGACAGAAAGCCGACCGAGCGGCCGATCCGTTCCGCGAGATCGTTGAGCGTGACCTTGCGATGCTTGCGCAGGTCGCGGATCAGGATCGCCAGACTTTCTATCTCTTCCTGTTCGTTCATGATGAGTTCCGGTACGTCAGACGGTATCGCGCAAACGGTACCAGGCCTTGCCGATCGCTTCCAGCGGCGCGGCGAGGCGGCCGCCGCCGGGAAAGCGCGGGTTGCGGATGCGCTGGTACTGCGCGAGCAGGCGATCGTCGCCGAGCACGGCATCGGCGACCGCGCGCGCGCCGGCGAGCGTCGGCAGCACGCCGTGCCCCGAGAAGCCCTGCAGCCAGAAGCGCTGGCCGCGGCGGCCGATGTCGGGCGTGCGACGCATGCTGATGTCGATGTGACCGCCCCACACAAAGTCGAGCGGCACGCCGGCCAGTTGCGGGAACACGCGTTCGAGATGCGGGCGCGTCGCGGCCGCGATGTCGGCCGGAATCCCGCCGAGATACGTGCAGCCGCCGCCGAACAGCAGGCGGTTGTCGGGGCTCAGGCGGAAGTAGTCGGGCACGAACTGGTTGTCGATCACACAGCTGTTCCGCGGCAGCAGCGAGCGGGCGACGTCCGCCGAAAGCGGTGCGGTCGCGACCTGGTAGGTGCCGACCGGCAGCAACCGGCGCGACAGCTCGGGATCGAGCCGGTCGACGTACGCGTTGCACGCGAGCACCAGCGCGTCCGCGCGCACTTCGCCGTGCGCGGTGCGTGCGACGTGACCGCCGGCTGTCTCGCGACAGTCGAGCACGCGGCTTTGCTCGAAGATGCGGCCGCCGGCCCGTTCGATCGTTTGCGCAAGACCGAGCGCGAGCTTCAGCGGATTCAGATGGCCGGCCTCGGGATCGTAGAGCGCGGCGAGATAGCGCGCGCTGCCGATCCATTCGGGCATCTCGTCCTGCCCGATCACGCGCAGCCGGTCGTAGCCCCAGCGCTGCGCGGCTTCGTCGCGGGCCTGTGCGAGCAACGCAACGCGACGCGGCCGCACCGCGGCCCACAGGCTGCCGGGCCGATAGTCGATGTCGAAGCCGTGCCGCGCGGGCAGTTCGCGCACTTCGGCCGCGGCCCAGCGCATGCTGTCCCACAGCATGCGCGCGCCGTCGCGGCCGAGCGAATCCTCGAGCGGCTGCATGTCGCACGACCAGCCGAGCAGCGCCTGTCCGCCGTTGCGGCCCGATGCGGCCCACGCGACGCGGCTCGCTTCGAGCACGACCACGCGCTTGCCCGCGAGCGCCAGGCGCAACGCCGTGTGCAGCCCGCTGAAGCCCGCGCCGACGACCAGTACGTCGGCGTCGATGCGTTCGTCCAGTTCGGGACGGCGCGGGATCGGCGCCGGGTAGGTGCCGGCGTAGTAGCTTGCGACGTGACGGTCGGACTGCACGAACATGCGGGTTCCCGTGAAATTTCAGTCGGCTAATTTCATGAAAAATTAGCACGTCAATTTCACGGAGGCAAGTGGGGGAATGGGATCGTCATCGTTGGGAAAAGGAAGTCCGAAAATGTGCGGTCCCGGGCGGTTTATATTTCAGCCGTGCAGGTTTGCTGCCGCCGCAACTCAACCCTGTCCAGAAAACCCAAATAGTCCCGCAGCGCCAAGCTTGGCGGGCGGCTTTAGCGCTTCGGAGGAAAGATATGTGGTTTGGGCGCGTTTACATTCCAGCCACGTAGATTTGCTCCGGACGAAAAATCGCACATTTCAATCGGATGGAATTGCCCCTTGCCGGGTCTCCGGTGTGACCCGAGAAGCACCGACCTTGTTGTCCTGGAGTAAAGTCGCACCGAACGTGCTTGCGTACCTTAGCGCGCATCCACTGGACTAGCACAGCGAGGCGTCCGTGCGCACCGAAATCCGGCTTTCTGCCCAGTCCCAGGCGGCGATCGCCCGATTGTCAGCCGACGACCGTCCGCGCGGCGCCAATCAGTCGGATCTCGCCCTGAGCCAGATCCGGGCCCGCAACGATGTCGAGGCGATTCAGGCTTGGCTGAAGAACTACGAGAGTCCGAACACACATGCGAACTACCGCAAGGAAGCCGAGCGGTTTCTGCTGTGGGCGCTGGCCGAGTTGATCGGGCTGACGAAGATCCCTGTAGACGATCTGCGTCAGTTCCGCCTGTTCCTGGACGCACCCAAGCCCTCCCATATGCTCTGGGCGCTCATTTCGGAAATGCGGCCGCTCGCGTCATCGCCCACAACGACGTGATCCGCTACCGTCACTTCCTCGACGATCCCCGACCGGCCGCAACTTGGGTCACATGGAATGGCGCGCGCTATGGTACGCAGGATCCCGCTGGCGGCCGTTCGCGGGCAGGCTGAGCAAAGCCAGCATCCAGCAATCGATGCTGGTCATCGACAGTCTGTTCCGTTGGCTGGTCGACGCAGGCTATCTGCGGGGCAACCCGGTGGCCTTGGTCAGGAAGCGACGCCGCGGCAACGCCGAAAAGCGACGCGGAGCATCAGCTCAACTATTTGATAGAGTACGAACGTCAGATTGTGGAGGAGTTTGCGCGCAAGGACTTGGCGGTCGAATGTTTTCGCGTATGCGCGTTGCCGAAGAGGGATTAAGCGATTGGTTTCGTCGGCCTCGACGAAACCGTGAGGCGGTGGACCGCACCGTTGTCGTTACCAAGCATCCAGCCCGTTGCTCTCCCCATCCTGCCGCGGCAGATTGACCGAATCCTGGCCAAAACCGAACCCTTGGAGCAGGAATGAATCCGCATCGATACATGGTTCTCGGTTTCCACGGCTCAGGCAAATCCACTTTCGCGGCTGCACTGTGGCATCTGCTCGATAGCAGGGAGTTACAGACCGTCCTGCAGAAGGGTAAGCATTCGGGAGACTTCCGATATCTCGAGGAAATCGCGCAGTCCTGGTCCGAAGGTTGGGAGGTCGAACGGACGAAAAGCGATCAGGTGGAAGATATCGCAATCAACCTCCGACATCCGCAATCGGCTACGGATTTGACACTGGAGTTCACCGACCTCCCGGGCGAGAGGTTCGAAGCCGCATTCGCCAATCGCCTCAGCTCCGCCGAGTTTATCGAACTAGTGAACGATTCGTCCGGCACGCTCCTGTTCGTGAGCGCCGATCGGAACATCGACGAAGTGACAATTCTGGATGCTCTTGGATCGGACGACTCCGACGACGAGGCGGAGGAAGAATTGCCGTGAACCGCGGACAATCCAGCGACGGATGTTGCATCGGGCGAGGATTCGCCGTGGCTTCCAGAACGGACATCCCTGGGCGCGAAGCCGGGCAGCGGCTTGTTCGAGCTTGTCTGGGTCGCGTCCGTTCAGAACGACTTCAGCCCCGGCCTCGGAGAGTCCTTTCGCCAGAGCAAAAGCCAATACCGGCGCTTGATCCGGTCACCAGCGCCCGACGGCCCGACAAATCGAATAAATCCAGTCCCTTTGCCACCACGTCTCTCCTATCACGAAAATTCGTCACGTGCCGATGGCGTCCATCGTTCCATCCAGCCATCGAATGACCGACGCAAGATTCCGCTCTTTCCGGTCGCAGCCGAGCAAACGCAGCACACGATTCTCGCCGACCGGCGACTCGAGGATATCGAATTGACTCGCAACGAGTCCGGCTGGAAACACATGCCCGACTCTATCCGATACGCGCTTCAACGCATGCGCCATTTCGATCTCGAGATAAACGAATCGCAGCCCGGGAATACGTGATCGCAACCGAGCGCGATAGGCCGCCGTCAGCGCCGAGCACGACAACACCACGGAAGTGTCCGGTGCCGTCGTCAAAGCTGCCAGCCGATCCAACCACGGCTCCCGGTCCGCATCGTCCAACGCGATGCCGTTGCGCATCTTGCCTTTGCTCGCCGGCAGGTGGTGATCGTCGCCCTCGATGAACACGCCGCCGATGGTGGTCGCCAACATCGCGCCAAGCGTCGACTTCCCGCAACCAGATACGCCCATTACGGCAATCCTGTGCCTCGTATCTCCAAGCGCAATTTCGATTGTCATTGGCAATCTCCGGGTGCCGTCTTCGATGGCGTGCTCCAACGCCATCGAATGGTCACGTTACGAAACCGGCGTGAACTTCAGTTGATCGATCGGCGTCACCTTGTCGGAGCGCACGATGCCGTAGGTCGTCTTCGGCCCGAGCCACTTGTCGAAGATCGCGCCCAGTTGCCCTCTCTGCTCGAGCGACGACAGCGCCTGGTTCACCGCGCCGAGCATCCCCGCTTCATTCAGCCGCAGCCCGACCGCGATCGGCTCGATCAGCATGGGCTCGGCGACGATGGTCACCGCACCGTCCGTACCCTCGACCTGCTTCGCGATCTTGATCGCCGTCATCTGGTTGGTCACGAAACCCTTAACCTTGCCTTGTGCGAGGGCGAGAAACGCCGAACTCGTGTCGTGGAACGTAACCGCCTGGCCATCCTTGATCGACAGCGGGATCGATTGCGCCGACGTCGATCCATCAGCCGCGCTGATCTTCTGGCCCGTGAAATCGGCTAGCTTCTTCCCGCCGTCGGCCTTTTTCACGACCAGCACTTCCTTGGTCGAGTAATACGCATCGCTGAACGCGATCTGGGTCGCCCGCGTCTTCGTATAAGCGAGGTTGGCGACGACGATATCCACCCGCCCGAGCTTCAATTGCGGAATGCGCGCCTCAACGGCCAGCGGCGAGAGTTTCGCCTTCACGCCGATCTGCTTCGCGATCGCGTTGCAGAGGTCGACGTCCATCCCCTCGAGCTGGCGTGTTTGCGCGTTCGGATAGGAAAATGGCTCGACGTTCGAATACACGCCGCAGTTCAGTTCGCCGCGTGCCTTGACATCGGCCAACTGATCGGCGCGAGCGGGCGCGACGTACATGAAGATGCCGACCGACAGCAGCATTCCGGCGATGACTTTCAACTTTTCCATCGTGTAACCCCTTGAGGCTTGACTGACAAACATGTTTTGAAATGAACTACGGAAACCCTGCAGTGCCCGGCCGGCTGCGCTCGCGATCAATGCGAACGCAGATCCGACAGGAATTTTTTCGCGCGATCGTGCTTCGGCGCCGTGAAGAACGCGTCGGGATCGGCCTTCTCGAGAATCGTTCCCGCGTCCATGAACCAGATGCGGTCGGCGACTTCGCGCGCAAATCCCATTTCGTGCGTCACGCACATCATCGTCATGCCTTCTTGCGCGAGACTCTTCATCACGCTCAGCACCTCGCCGACCATCTCCGGATCGAGCGCGCTGGTTGGTTCGTCGAACAACATCGCCGGCGGATTCATCGCGAGCGCCCGCGCAATCGCGACGCGTTGTTGTTGCCCGCCCGACAACTGGGGAGGATAGGCGTTTGCCTTGTTCGACAATCCGACGCGGGCGAGCAAATCCAGTGCCTTGCTCTCCGCCTCTGCGCGCTTCACGCCGCTGACGCGGATCGGCGCGAGCGTGATGTTCTCCAGTACCGACAGATGCGGGAAGAGATTGAATTGCTGGAACACGAACCCGATACGGCTTCGATAGGCGTTCACGCTCATCTTCCGGTCGTGGATGTCCTGTCCGTCGAATGAAATCTTGCCGCGATTGATTTCTTCCAGCCGGTTGACCGTGCGAATCAGTGTCGACTTCCCGGAACCCGACGGCCCGCAGACAACCACCACTTCGCCCTTGCGCACCTCGGCGTTGATGTCGACGAGCGCGTGATATTCGCCGTACCACTTGTTGACATTGGAAAACTTGATCATGCGAGTTCCTTGAGAGAGTCCGGTCACTCAGTTCCCGGTGGATACCGAGCCCGCCAGCGAAACCGCGTTCGCCGACTTCTCGCGAACGTTCATGCCGGCACGCTTGCGTGTCACACGGCGTTCCAGGTATTGCGCGAACTGCGTCAGCGCATAACAGAGCGCGAAGTAGCAGAGCGCGAGGATCAGGTAGACAGGGAACGGCTTCGTCAGCAGCCGGTTGTTGATCTGGTCGGCCGCGAACGAGATCTCCTGGACGTTGATGATGTAGCCGAGCGACGTCTCCTTGATGGTCGATACGAACTGCGTCAGCATGCTCGGCACCACGTTGTACAGGGTCTGCGGCAGGACCACGCACCGCATGGTTTTCAGGTAGCTCATGCCGAGCGCACGCGACGCTTCGATCTGTCCTTTCGGCAGCGCTTCGATGCCGCCGCGAATGATCTCGCCGAGGTACGCCGAGTCGTAGACGACGAGCGCGCACAGCATCGTGACGAACCCCGTTACCGGATAGCCGGTGAGCACGGGCACGAGGAAGTACACCCAGAACACGACCATCAGCAGCGGCACACCACGCACCGCGTAGACAAGCGCGGTGGCCGGCGCGCGCAGCACCGGAAACGGGCTGATTCTCGCGAGCGCAACAAGTATCCCGAGCGGAAACGCGATTGCGAGCGCTGCGACGGAAAGGAGGATCGTCAGCACGATGCCGCCGAGTGGCCCGTGCGGATACTGACCGATCAGCAACAGCGCCCAGTTGTCCCGAATGATCTCGAACATGGTCATTTCACTCCCGGAATACGGTAGAACGCTGCGAGCTGTGCGCCCAGGAGCATGATCAGCAGCGAGATGGCCAGATACATCACGGTTGCGACGAAATACGATTCGAACGACAGAAACGTGTCGTTCTCAATCTGCCGCGTCACGTAGGTCAGCTCCGCGGCACCGATCGCCATCGCGAGGCTCGTGTTCTTGAAGAGCAGCACCGCATGATTGACCATCGGCGGGATTGCGTTTCGCAGCGCCTGCGGCAGGACGACATGGCGCATTCCCTTCAGGAAGTTCAGGCCGAGCGCGCGGCAGGCTTCGTACTGGCCGTACGGAACGGCGCGCAACCCGCTGCGGATGTCTTCCGAGAAATAGGCGCCGCTGCACAGCCCGATCGCGACGACCGCGAACACAAACTGGCCGTTGTACTGGTTGAGAAACGCCTGGATCCCGGCAGGCAGGATGTTCGAGATGCCGAAGTACCAGAACAGGATCTGC
The DNA here is from genome assembly GCF_905339955.1 of Burkholderia sp. BCC1996. Lineage (NCBI taxonomy): Bacteria > Pseudomonadati > Pseudomonadota > Betaproteobacteria > Burkholderiales > Burkholderiaceae > Burkholderia > Burkholderia sp. BCC1996. The sequence continues at coordinate 189,155 of NZ_CAJPHM010000005.1, read as the reverse complement.
ACGAGCATCGGCACGTTGCGGTGATACGCGACGAACGCGGCGACGAAGCGCTCCGCGATCCGGATATTCGTCATGCGAATCAACGTCAGTGTCAACCCGACCACGATTGACAGCAGCCAGGCCGAAATGGCCATCAACAGCGTCAGCTCGATGCCGTGCAGAAACAGTGCACCGTAGTCGCCTCGCAGCACTGCAGAAAGGTCAAAATGCAGCTTCATAGTCCGCGCCTCTGGAATGAATCCGGATCAAGGCGTGTCGCGATGCGCGCCTCGCCATGACTTCGTGGTTGAACGCGGTGGCCGCCATCGACGACTGCGTTGAATTCATACTAGCCCGCAAAAAAAACCGCTTGCAGACGCCTTTGCTCTGGTGCGATAAGCTCGAGCAATGACCGGTCGGCACACTTGCTCGAGCCCCGTGCGGCGGCGCTGTGCGCCGCGTTCCGGTCGACTGTCGCGCCCCCGGTCGGCGATGCGTCCGGGCAAACACCCATACGTCGATCGGTGCGCCAATGGCGGCTATCGACCGACGCGCGATGCGTCGGTCAACACCTGCGGATTCACAGGCGTCGGCGGCCGGCCGGCATGGGGTCCGGATCCCAGCGCCGCGATCAGGTTGTCGACGGCGAGCGACGCCATCGCCCGTCGCGTCGCCACCGATGCGCTGCCGATATGCGGCGTCAGCACCACGTTCTTCTGCGCGAGCAATGCCGGACATACGACCGGCTCGCCCTCGAAGACATCGAGCCCCGCCGCGGCAATCGCGCCTTCGGCGAGCGCGGCAGCCAGTGCGCTGTCGTCGACCACGCCACCCCGTGCGATATTCGTCAGCGTTGCCGTCGATTTCATCTGCCTGAGCTCGCGCGCGCCGATCGCATGATGTGAGGTCGACGAATACGGCACCACGATGATCAGGTGATCGGATTCGCGCAGCAGCGCGTCCTTGTCGACATAGCGCGCGCCGCATCCCGCCTCCACTTCCGGCGATAGTCGCGAACGATTGTGATAGATCACGTTCATGCCGAAACCGAGCGCGCCGCGACGCGCGATCGCCTGGCCGATGCGGCCCATGCCCAGTATCCCGAGCGTCGCGCCATGAATGTCCGAGCCGACGAACATGTCGTAACGTCCCGTCTTCGTCCACGCGCCGCTGCGCAGAAAGTGCTCGGACTCGGTGATGCGCCGCGCGGTCGCCATCATCAGCGCGAACCCGAAATCCGCGGTCGTGTCGGTCAGCACGTCCGGCGTGTTGGTCACGACCACGCCGCGCGCCGAGCACGCGTCGACATCGATGTTGTTGTAGCCGACACCGATGTTGCAGACTGCCTCGAGCCCGGGGCAAGCATCGAGCAGGGTCGCGTCGATCCGGTCGCTGCCTGCGGTGACGGCGCCGCGTTTCCCCTGCAGCCGGGCGATCAGTTCCGGTTGCGACCAGATCGTGTCGTCCGGGTTGTCGGTCACGTCGAAGGGCTCCCTCAAACGCTCGACAATGTCGGGAAACGACGCCCGTGTCACAAGAATCGACGCTCGCATGACAACACTCCTTGTTGGATTTCGGTAAGGGTTGAATGAGTCGGACCGCGTCGGCGCCCGAGGCCCCCCGGTGCGCGTCGCATCGCGAACGCCATCGCCCGCGATACGCGTGCGGGGCGGCGTCAGCCGAACGTGCCGACTTCGTGGCTCACGGCCACGGAGATTTCGCGTATCGATTCGAACCACTGCCGCATCGGCACGAAAATCTCGCGGTGCTCTCTCGCATAGGAACCTGGCGCTCGCGGCGCGGCGGGCTCGGCATACTCGTATTCGGCCGTGTCGTCCGTCCGCTCGGGAAATATCCGCGCGAGTACCGGCAGCACGGACGGCATGTCGAGGCCGACGATCGCCCGTTGCAGGTCGTCGACCGTCACATCGGGCCGTGGCGAAAACTCTGGAATCTCCGTCGCCTTCAACCAGACCAGCTGGATCAGCGCAAGCCGCAGCGCATGCAGCAGCATTTCGCGATCGCTCATGCGCGCGCGATTCGGCCATACGGCGCGCAGCGCCAGATCGTCGGCCAGCGCGCGGCGGAACATCGCCCGCGTCGCAGCGGACGCGTCGATCCGCTCCAGCATCGCGGCGACCGCGAGCATTGCATCCCGCGCACCGCCATCCGCCGTGTGAAGCGCGCGGTCGAGCCACGTGCCGGGATCGAGCAAGGATGTCACGGCTCTCAGCACCTCGATGTCGGAGTGCGCGAACGCGGCTTCCGCGAGATCGAGCGCGCGCCTGAATCTGCGGCTGCGCCCGCGCATCTCCGCGAAGCCCTCCGGCTGCCGGGCGGCCGCGGCGCCCAGGCCGTGCACAGTGTTCGCGCACCAGCCGAGCTGCTGCAGGATCGCGTTGTTCGGGATCGCGCGCAGTTCGCTCGGGTGGCGAATCCGGGCGCGGAACGCGGCGCCGTCCGCTTGCCGCGCCGCAGGCCGCGAGCCCGTGCGGTCGAGCAGCGCGGGACCGAACGCGCTGAGCATCGCCGTATAGCCTGCGTCGTCGACGAGCGCCGTCATCGTCGCGCGGATCGAGCCGAAGAAGTCGGCGGCAAAATCCGGATCGTCGTAGATCGGATCGTCGACCGGGCCGACCGCATGATGGAACGCATGCTCGGCGATCCGCGCGACCGTCGCGAGCGCCAGCGCCGGCGTGCCGAACAGCAGATAGCCGTCGCCGCCCTGGAATGCGCTCTCCTCCCTTACCTGCAACCCCCAATCGTTCAGCGCATGGCGCGACGCCGTCGGCGACAGGTATTTGAGGCGATCGGCCAGCGAGCCCGGATGCGCGCCGCGGCCGACGCTTTCGCCGTGCGTGTCGAACAGCACGACCTCTACGCCGTTCAGCCCGTGGCGCGCGAGCACGCCGGTGATCTTCATCCTGAGTCGCTCGATCAGGTAGCTCGCGGCAAGCTGACCGACATAACGGCCGGAATCCGAATAGCCGAATTGCAATGCCAACCGTCCGTGCGATTTCACGTAGGCGCGATAGTGCGGGCTGCGCAGCGCTTCATCGAGGACATGCGCGCCATGCTCGAGCGCCTCCTCGGTCTCGAACAGCGGACTGATTTCCACGTGCCGATCCACACCGAACAGCCGTGCAAGCCACAATGCGACCAGCAACGTGTATCCGCTCTCCGTCTCCGCGATCAGGAATCGAACCGGTGTCGCGCCATCGATGTGCTTGACGAGCTGCGCGATCGTCATCATCGTCCGCGCTGCCGTCGCCTGCTCCGCGAGCAGCGCGCCGAAGTCGACCGGCAGCGGCTGCACCTTGTCCAGCTCGGCGTTGATCGCCGCCAGCATCGCGCGCCGATGCAGCGGCGCATCGACGGAATCGGCGATATTGAGCCTTTGACGCGCGGCGTTATGAAGCTGCGCGGCGTTCAGCCGGAAATGCGTATGCGCGAGCGCAAGCCCGTGCGATGCGAGGCCCGCGCGCGACACGGCCAGCGCCAGCTTGTCGCGATCGGGCGCATCAGCGATCGCGCCGCGATAAAGTTCGTCCAGGGTTTCCGGGGCCACCAGCGCGTCGTCGCGGTGCGCGACGAGCGCCCATGCGAACCGGGAAGTCTGGCGCGCATCCGCGCCGTCCGGGCATGCTGCGATCTGACGGTCCAGCACGTCGAGTGCCTCCGCGACACGTACGGTCAGCTTCCGCGCGCTGCCGATGGCGGACGTCTGTCGATGAATGCGCGCGAGCTGCAGACGCTTGATCCGCAGGCGAAATCGCAGCGTATCCCACCAACCGATGTCGGTTCGCCCGTCGGTGTCGTAGCCGACCCAGGTCGACACGATCAACGGCCGCGGCACCAGCTCCAGCCAGCGGTCCGGAAATGCCCGGCGTGCCGCCGACAGCAACGCGGCGTTGAAGCGATCCAGCGCATCGCGGGCATGATCGATCGCCTGCACCGATTGCTCGAACTCCGCGTCGAGCGTCACCGTCCCCGGGCGATGCGACTCGAATCGCCGCGGCGCCGCGCCGCATGCGCGATCCGCGAGATGGCGCGCGACCGCCGGATTCAGCGCGAAGGTCGGATGGCCGGTGAATACCGCCGCATAGCGGGTGCGCTCGGCGCGCGCGCGAAAGCCGTCCCAATCGTTCGCGTCGCCCACGACACGACCCGCAATCGATTCGAGCGCCGCTTCGTTCGCGTCGACACCGACGCCGCCGACATAGTCGGCGATCCGCGCCGCCCGATCCGAGAACGCCTGATCGCGCAGCTGTCTCACCAGCTCGAGCGTGTCTTCGCCGCCGATTCGCCCGTCGCCGATCGACTGCATGATCGAACATGCGAGCGACAGCACCGGATTGGCGAACGGGTCACCCTCCGAGCGCTCGCGCGTCGCCGCGGTCAGCTCGAGAAGCCGGTTCGCCAGCGCCGTGACTGCAATGCCTTCGCATGCTTCGCCGCGAGGTTCCATCGCTCAGCCAGCCATGTTCGCTTCGAACGCGTCGATCCACGAACGGTCGAAGCGGCCTTCCTTGATCGACTGGATCGTGTCGGCTTCCTTGCGCATCTGCGCGCGCGCCTTCCCGATCAGGTATTCGGCCTCTTCCTGCGGAAACGCAACGAGACCGTCGTCGTCGCCGACGACGATATCGCCGGGATGGATCACCAGGCCATCGATCGACACGGGCACGTTGATCTCGCCGGGACCGGCCTTGTACGGCCCCTTGTGCGTGACGCCTCGTGCGAACACCGGGAAATCCTTCTCGCGGATCGCCGCGACGTCGCGGATCGCGCCGTCGAGCACGAGCCCGGCCACGCCGATGCTCTCCGCATACATCGACATGATTTCGCCGAGCAGCGCCTGGGTGACGTCGCCGCCGCCGTCAACGACCAGCACGTCGCCCGGCCGGCAATACTCGAAGGCGCGGTGAATCGCGAGATTGTCGCCGCGGCGCACGCGTACCGTGACCGCGGTGCCGACCATCCCGCCCGACCGGTGATACGGGCGCAACGCGGCCGTGCCGACGATGCGTCGCATGTTGTCGCTGATCAGCGCGGCCGGAATGTCGCGCAGCGCGTCGATGATCGCAGGATCGGCCTGCGGTGCCGACGCGTTCTTTCGGGAACCGATACGTTGTTGCATGATGTGCTCTCCGTTCGTGTGGACGTGACCGAATCGATCCGCTTATGCGTCGCGCTTGACCGTCGTGAGGCCGCCCGGCACCTGCAGGGTCGGGAGGATTTCCATGTTGCTGATGTTGACTGCGAGCGGCGCGGCGATCGCGAACGCGATCGCATCCGCGATGTCGGACGGCTGCGGCAGCTCGAACCCTTCGATGAACTGCTTGCGCGCCGCTTCGATGTCGCCGTGCACGTGGCCGAAAATGTCGGTCGCGACGCGACCCGGGCAGATCTCCGTCACGCGCACGCGCCGGCCGGTCGCGTCGACGCGAAGCTGTCGCGACAGCGCATGAATGGCCGCTTTCGTCGCGTGATAGATCGAGTTGCCGTTGAAGTTGTAGATCGCCGCGATCGAACTGATGTTGACGATGTGCCCGCGGTCGCGCTCGACCATGCCCGGCATCGTGAGCCGCACGATATGCAGCACGGCCTGCAGGTTCACTTCCACCTGCGTGTCGATGTCGTCGACGCTCGCGTCGAGAATCGAGCCCTTGCTCGATACCCCCGCGTTGTTCACGACGATGTCGAATTCGACGTCCTGGGTCAGCTTCGTGACCGCGTCCAGGTCGCAGACGTCGATCGCATGCGGAATGCACCCTGTGCGTTTCGCGAGCGCGTCGAGCCGGTCCGCGCTGCGCGCCAGTGCATGCACCTCGAGCCCTTCGCGGCAGAAGCGCTCGACGATCGCGGCGCCCATCCCCGTCGAAGCGCCCGTGACGAGTGCGGTTTTGTAATCGGAAAACGGCATGGTTCACCTCTGTGGAATCGCGTTGCATCGGCATGCCGATGAACGCTGTCGATATCTGGCAATGTATTCGGCGCCGAATTCGTGCGCCAATACGGATTCGGTGTGGTGCGATAAGGCGGACTTATGACGGCGACGGGCGATCGACGAGCTTCGATACCGGCACGACGCGCCCGCCCGTCGCTTCGATCGCGCCGCGCACGGTGCGCGCGAGTTCCACCGCGCCCGGCGTGTCGCCATGAAGCAGGATCGACTTCGCGCGCATCCTGATGGTGTTGCCCTCGATCGTGGTGACCGTGCCGTCCTCGAGCAGTTGCTGCACGCGCGCGAGCACCGCCGCCCGGTCCTTGATCACCGCGCCCGCGAGCTGGCGGGACACTAGCGCGCCCTGATCGTCATAGGCGCGGTCGGCGAGGAAGGTATTCGCGGTACGCATGCCGATCCGGTCGGCCGCGCGCTCGATCTCGGTGTTGGTCGACACGCTGATCACGAGATTCCGGTCGAACTCCGCGACCGCCCGCACCAGCGGCTCCGCGAGTTCATACGACGCGGCGGCCATATTGCCGAGCGCGCCGTGAAAGCTCATGTGGGTCAGGCGGTGGCCCGCCGCGCGCGCGATCCCTTCGAGGGCGCCCATCTGGTACAGCACGTACTTCGCGAGTTCGAGCGGGTCCGCCTGAATGGGCCGCCGCCCGAACCCGAGCAGATCGGGAAAGCCGACGTGCGCGCCCAGGTCGATTCCCTTCGCGCCGGCAACGTGCACGGTCCGGTCCATGATCACCGGATCGCCCGCGTGATAACCGCACGCGATATTGATCGACGAGACGATATCGAACATCGCTTCGTCGTCGCCCATCCGATACGGGCCGAATCCTTCGCCGACATCCGCGTTCAGGTCAATTTCCATCATCTGCTCTCTCGATGCGTGGGAGGTATGGCGGCGGCACGTCGGCCGCCAGTTCGAACAGCGGCGCCCCATACCCGACGAGGCCCCCCGGTTCCGCAGGAATCGCCGAGATCGCGCCGTCGCGCTCCGCGACGACCGGCCGGTACAACTCGGCGATCTGCAGCAAAGCGACGACGTTCCCGGCCTCGACCCGATGGCCGATCGCGGCTTGCGGCGCCGCTCGGTCGGGATGCGTGGTCACGAAGATGCCGGTCGACGGCGACCTGACGATCGACGTCGGGCCGGCGACCGGCGACGGCTTTCCGATCGCCCCCGCTTCGCCGGAGGTCGACGCCGCAGGTTCGAGCGTCAGACGGACCGTTGATCCCGCATGCCGGATCTCCGCGAATTCGATCTCGGCCGCGGCAAGCCACGACGAGATCTGGCGAAGTTCTTGAATGTCCACTTCGTTGTTGTTTGTCATCGGTCAATATTTCGACGCACGGAACAGCCCGGCGAGATTGCGGACCTTGGCGAGATAGCGCTCCACTTCGTCGAGCGCGGCAACCGCTTCTTCGTAAGTGGTCCTGGCAAAGCGGATCCGCGTGCCGATCCGGGCTTGCGCGAGCCGCCACAGATCGGCTTCGATCACCGTGCCGATCTTCGGATAGCCGCCCGACGGCTGAGCGTCGCGCAGCTGAATGATCGGCTGGCCGCTGTGCGGCACCTGGATGACGCCCGGCACGATGCCGTGCGAGCGTTTCTCGATCGGCCGGCGGGCCGCGAGCGTCGGGCCGGCAAGCCGGTATCCGTAGCGATCGCTCTGCGGCGTCACTTTCCAGCCTTCACGCCAGAACGCGTCGAGCGAATCGGCTTCGTAGCACTCGTACTCCGCGGCCGGCAGCACCCTCACCACCGTGTCGCCGCCTTCGGCGGCCGGCGTGGCCGCAGGCGTCGGCAACAGGTACGCCGGCGGCACCGCGCCGAACCCGCCATTCGCGGCGGACTGCAACGGTGCACGCGCATCGAGCCCGATCGCGTGCAGCACGTCGCCCTTCTGCAACTGCCGTCCGTTGAAACCGCCGAACTCCCCGCGCAACTGCGTGCTGCGCGACCCGAGCACGCGCGGCACGTCGACGCCGCCCGCAAGCGACAGGTAGCAGCGCGTTCCCGACGCGGGGATGCCGATCGTCAGCACTTCGCCCCGCTTGGCCTCGATCGTCCACCACGGGAGAATCGGCCGCTCGTCGAGCCGGGCCGCGCAATCGGCGCCCGTAATCGCAAATGCCAGATCCTCGAGGAAGCGGACGCGAAACGGAAACATCGGGATTTCGATCGCGGCCGCGTCGTCCGGATTGCCGAGCAGCAGATTGCCGATCGCGAGCGCAACCCGGTCCATTGCACCGGACGTGCCGACACCGAATCGCAGGTAGCCCTCGCGCCCGCGGTCCTGCACCGTTGCCAACGCGGATGAAGACAAGATCTCGATCATCGGACAATCCTTTCGGCACGGAAACGAATCATGTCGCCGGGCGCGAGCGTGGCCGGCTGCTCGCGCCCGGGGTCGAAGAACGTCATCGCCGTGCGGCCGATCGTGTTCCACCCGCTGGGGCCGGCGGATGCCGACACGCCCGTCTGCACGCCGCCGATCGAGACGGCGCCGCCGGGCAGCCCGAGCACGGGCACCTTGCGCCTCGGCGTGGCGATCCGCGGATCCATGCCGCCGAGATAGCAGTAGCCCGGATGGCTGCCGAGCGCGTAGACGGTGTAAAGCGGCGCGCAATGAATCTCGACGACCTCGTCGACCGACAGGCCCGTATGCGCGACCACGTCGTCGAGATGCGGTCCGAACTCCCCGCCGTACTGCACCGCGAGCTCGACGACATTGCCCGCGATGTCGAGTTCGCCGGCCGCATGCCATGCATCGACCAGCCGCGCTTCCAGCGCGGCAGGATCGGTCGGCGGATGCGTGAACGTGAGCATCAGGTTGGTCACGCCGGGCACGGCCTCGCGCACGCCGGGCCATCCGCCGACCGTGCGCGCGAGCGTCCAGATGCGACGTTGCACCCGCAGGTCGAGCGCACCCGGCGCCTCGAACAGCATCGCGGTGGTGCCGAGCAGGCTGACGCGCAGTGTTTGTTCCGAATCGTCCTGTTTCATTGCGAGAGCTTTTCCTTCCGGCTCGGCACACGCGACTGCCGGATCGTCATGCAGTCTGGGAGGCGCAGGCTCGATGATTCGCGTCATACGGCCTCCCGCGCGGCAAGCCAGCGTTCCAGATGATGAATATCCACGCCGCCGTCGCCGAACGCCGGATCGTCCAGGATCGCGCGATGAAGCGGCACGTTGGTTCGTATCCCTTCGATGCGCATCTCCGACAGCGCGACGCGCATCCGCGCGATCGCCTCGTCGCGAGTCGCGCCGTGCGTCACGACCTTCGCGATCAGCGAGTCGTAGTACGGCGGCACGACATGACCAGCGCTCAGGTGCGAATCCACGCGAATGCCGTTCCCGCCGGGCACTTCCCATTCGACGATCCGGCCCGGACACGGGACGAAGGTGAACGGATCTTCCGCGTTGATCCGGCATTCGAGCGCGTGTCCGGCCGAGCGAAGGTCGGCCTGCGTCCACGTCAGCGCATCGCCCTGCGCGATGCGGATCTGCTCGCGCACGATGTCGATGCCGGTAATCGCCTCCGTCACCGGATGCTCGACCTGAAGCCGTGTGTTCATTTCGATGAAATAGAACCGGCCGTTCTCGAACAGAAACTCGAACGTCCCTGCGCCGCGATATCCGATCTGCCGGCACGCATCCGCGCAACGCTCGCCCACCTCGCGAATCAGTCCGGGATCGATGTGAGGCGCGGGCGCCTCCTCCAGTACTTTCTGATGGCGCCGCTGCAGCGAACAATCGCGCGACCCGAGCCACAGCGCCGTGCCGTGACTGTCGCAAAGCACCTGGATTTCGACGTGACGCGGATGCTCGAGGAACTTCTCGACATAAAGCTCGGGCTTGCCGAACGCACGTCGTGCCTCCTCGCGCGTCACGGCCACCGCTTCGAGCAGTTGCGGCGCGGCGTGCACGACACGCATGCCGCGGCCGCCGCCGCCGCCCGCCGCCTTCACGATGACGGGATAGCCGATCTCGGCCGCGATATTCAGGATCGCGTCTGGATCGTCGGGCAGGCTGCCGTCCGGACCCGGCACGCAGGGCACGCCGGCCGCGCGCATCGCCCGCTTGGCCGCCACCTTGTCCCCCATCGTGCGAATCGCTTCGGCCGTCGGTCCGATGAACGCCAGCCCGGCCGCCTCGACCTGTTCCGCGAACGCGGCGTTTTCGGACAGGAAGCCGTAACCGGGGTGGATCGCCCCCGCGCCACTCACACGGGCAGCGAGCAGGATGGCCTCCTGGTTCAGATAGCTTCGATCCGGCGCCGCCGGCCCGATACAGAGGGCCTGATCCGCCAGACGAACGTAGCGTGCGCCGGCATCCGCCTCCGAATGAACGGCGACGGTCCGCAAGCCCAGCTCGCGGCACGCGCGCTGAATCCGGAGCGCAATTTCACCTCGATTCGCAATCAGCACCTTATCGAACATGGTCGCCCCGCTCGTGGGTTCCGATGGCGCCGCGGCCGGTCGCCGCCCGGCTGTCAGGAGTAAAGCCCATCATCGTTCGATCCGGAACAGCGGCTGGCCGGCTTCGACCTCGTCGCCGGAATTCACGAGCACCTCGGCTACCCGGCCCTCGTATTCCGATTCGATCGCGTGAAACACCTTCATCGCCTCGATCGTGCAAAGCACCTGACCGGCCTGCACGCGATCGTCGGGGTCGACGAAGTCGGAATCGTTCGGCGACGGCCGAAGATGCGCGATGCCGAACATCGGCGCACGCACGAAACACGGCTCGATACGCTGCATGTCGGTCGACGCGACCGGCAGCGGCGCCGCCTCCTGCGCGCTGCGCGATTGCGGCTCGCGCGCGGGAGCCGCGTCGCGTGCCGGCGCGGCGGCGGCATCGCCCCGGTTCCGCTTGACCAGCCTGACCTTGTCGTTGCCCTCGATCAATTCGAGTTCCAGCAGCGGCGAGTCCGCCAGCAGGTCGATCAGAGACTTAATCTTCTTGAGATCCATCGTTTGGCCCGTAGCCCGGTTGGCGAGCAACGGCGAACGGAGATTCGCCGCTGCATACGTTGCGCGACGACGATCGCTGCGGCAGCCTCACCGGCTGCGCAGACCGCGTCGCGGCACGCCCCGTTGCCCCGCGCGCAGCGCCGGGCAACTGACGATGGATTCAATGTATCGGGCGCAGAAAAATTACGCCAAGACGGATTCGCTTTGTAGCGATAAGGCGAGCTTATGTATCCGCGGTATCCGCGTTCGGCTCCGACCGCGTGTCGAAAGCGAGATCGCCCGCGAGCTCGAGCAGGATGTCCTTGACCGCCGCGGCCGGCTCGGACAGCGGAAGATGGTCGGACAGGCAGACCGACAACGGGATCTTGATCACCGGCGACACGATGCGGCACTGGACGACGTCGCCGGACTCCGCGACGACGCGCGCGGTCGAGTCCGGCAGGATCGTCGCGCCGATCCCGGCCCCGACGGCCGCGGACAGCGTCGTGGCCGACTCGATCTCGGCGATCACGTTCGGAATCATCTGCATCCGAGCGAAGGCCTCGTCGACGTATTTGCGCAGATAGTTGTACGGGCGCGGCAGCAACAGCGGAACATTGCGCAGCGCGGTCACGTCGATTTCGCCCGCCCCGATGCCCATGCTGCGCGGTGCGACGAGGAACAGTTCCTCGTTCATCAGCAGCTGGAACGACAGGCCGTGCACGGGCCTGTCGCCGTACAGCACGGCCATGTCCATGCGGCCGTTCATGATCAGTTCGCTCAGCGTCGTGCCGAAATTTTCGTTGATGTACAGGAGGATCGACGGATGGCGCGCGCGGACCGCGCGCAACAACGGCAGCGACAACGCGGAGGCGCCGGTGCCGGGCGCGAGCCCGACCGAGACCTGGCCGGCCAGCGTCTGTCCTGCGCTCTTCACGTCGGCCTGCGCCTGCTCGAACTGGCGCAGGATGAGCTGCGCATGGCGGTAGAGCGTCGCGCCGGCCTCCGTCGGCGTCACGCCGCGCTTCGTGCGGACGAGAAGCTGCTGCTGGAATTCGTCTTCGAGCGTGATCAGTTGCTGACTGAGTGCCGGCTGGGCGATGTGCAGCACCTCCGCGGCCTGCGTCAGGCTGCCGATGTCGACACTCTTCACGAAATACTTCAGGCGCCGCAGGTTCACGGTAGTCAGCTCTTCAATGCAGGAATCGGCTAATGGTAGGACGAAGCCTTCGGCCCGGAAAGTGGACAAAAACCCTAGCGATCGCGGGCGACGACACGAATCGCGCCCGGGCATCGTCGGACGATTCGTCATAAGCGGATGCTCTCGCCCCAGCGGAAAGACATCTTGGCGCGCGCGTTTTCGCCCGCTTACTGTTAAGGCTACTCATATTTCGTTCAGGAGCCTAGAGTGAGTGCATCGCGCATCGCCGCCCGTGTCCAGCGCATCAAACCCTCTCCGAGCAGCGCGGCGGCCGACCGCGCCGCCGAATTGCGGCGTCAAGGCAAGGCCATCGTCAATCTCGTCGTCGGCGAACCCGACTTCGACACGCCCGCGCATATTCGCCAGGCTGCCGTCGACGCCATGGAACGTGGCGAAACCCGCTACACGCCGACCGCCGGCACGCCCTCGCTGCGCGCCGCGATCGCCGCGAAACTCGAACGCGAAAACGGCCTCACCTACGATCCGAAGCAGATCATCGTGACCTGCGGCGCGAAGCACGCCATCTTCAACGCGCTCGCGATCACGGTCGAAGCAGGCGACGAAGTGCTGATCCCCGCGCCTTACTGGGTGTCCTATCCCGACATGACGCTCGCGTGCGACGGCGTGCCCGTCGTCGTGCCGTGCACCGAAGCACACGGCTTCAAGCTCACCGCGCCGGCGCTCGACGCCGCGATCACGCCGCGCACCAAGTGGCTGATCATCAATTCGCCGACGAACCCGACCGGCGCGGCGTATTCGGCAGACGAACTGCGCGCGCTCGCCGACGTGCTGCTGCGTCATCCTCACGTCCTCGTGATGATGGACGACATCTACGAGCACATTCGCTACGCCGACGGCCGCACGCCGCACCTGCTGACGGTCGAGCCGGCCCTCGCGTCGCGCACGCTGGTCGTCAACGGCGTGTCGAAGACCTACGCGATGACGGGCTGGCGCATCGGCTATGCAACGGGCCCGGCCGACCTGATCGGCGCCATGGACACGCTGCAGTCGCAATCGACCAGCAATGCCTGTTCGATCAGCCAGGCCGCCGCGCTTGCGGCGCTGACCGGCGACCAGACGTTCGTCGCGCAATCGGTGGGCGTCTATCGGGATCGCCGCGATCATGCGCTCGCCGCGCTCAATGCGATTCCCGGCATCAGCTGCGGCGCGCCCGACGGCGCGTTCTACCTGTACGTCAATTGCGGCGGGCTGCTCGGCAAGACCACGCCGCTCGGCAAGCGCCTCGATACCGATTCGGACGTCGTCCTGTATCTGCTCGAGCACGCAGGCGTGGCGGTGGTCGCGGGAACGTCGTACGGCCTCTCGCCTTACTTCCGGATGTCGATCGCCACCAGCGTGGACACCATCGGCGAGGGCTGCCGAAAGATCGCCGAAGCGGTCCGTGCACTGAACTGAGGGATCGGCCGGACTCGCCGCTGCGCTTTCCGTCCGCATGACATAAAGGCATGCCGCGCCTGCGGACGCGGCAGCCGGACCCGATATCGCTTTACTTTCACTGACAAGGGGATGCAGATGAATACCAGAATATTAGTTGCCCTAATCGGTTGCGGAATGCTCGTCTCCGTGACGGCGCGCGCCCAGTCGAGCGTCACGCTGTACGGCATCATCGACGAAGCGGTCCGCTTCGACACGCACCAGAGCAAGACGGGCGGCAAGCTCTTCACGATGGGCAGCGGCGGCCAGATCCAGGGCAGCCGCTGGGGCCTCCAGGGCGCCGAGGATCTCGGCAACGGCATGAAGGCCATTTTCCAGCTCGAGTCAGGATTCACGCCGAATACCGGGATTTCCCAGCAGTCGACCCCGTCCGGCACCCAGCGGCTGTTCGGCCGGACCGCGATGGTCGGGTTGAGCAGCCCCTACGGAACGATCTCGGGCGGGCGCCTCTATACGCTGGCCCACGAGATGGCCTGGTCCCACGACCTCTACGCGCTCGCCAACTACACGGGCACGCTGGGCTTCCAGGGCGCAGGGCTCACGGGCGGCGGCCGCCTCGACAATTCCGTGCGCTATACGTCGCCGACGATCGCCGGCTTCACCGCCAAGGCATCCTATACGTTCGGCCAGACCGCGGGCGATATTCACCGCAACTCGTCCCCGGCCGTCAGCCTGTCGTACGACCGGGGCCCCTTGAGCGTCGGCGCCGCATACCAGATCGTCAACGACATCGGCGGCCTGACTCCGGCGTCGAGCGTGTACGGCAGCACGTATTTCGGCGTCACGATTCCGGACAGCTCGCAGAAGATCTTCACGGTCGGCGCGACGTATACGTTCAGCCGCGCGAAGCTCTACGGCTCGTACATCTACAGCCACGTCTACCCGGCCGATTACCGCAACGATTCGTTTTCCGCGGCACTCGACTACTCCTTCACGCCGTACCTGACGCTCAAGCTGCCCGTCTACGTGGACGTCGTCCATCACGCCGGGCAAAGCGGCACGCGGATCACCAGCGGCCCGACGCTCGACTACTTCCTGAGCAAGCGGACCGACGTGTATGTCGGCGTCGACTACAACCACCTGACCGGAGCGTGGACGACCCTCGCGGCGGCCTCCGGCTCGAACCAGCCGTTCTATGGCTACAACTCGCTGTTCGAGGCGGCGATCGGCTTGCGGCATAAATTCTAACGATCGCGTCGAACGGGGCCGGCCCCATGCGGGCCGGCCCCGTCCGTTCGCCCGACGCGTCGCGTCACGCGCGGGCGAGCGGCACGCGCCATTCAGGAGGTAGAACACATGAGAATCGGCATTCCCGCCGAAATCGTGGCGGGCGAAGCGCGCGTCGCCGCCACGCCGGAAACCGTCAGGAAGCTCGCTGCGCGAGGGCACGAAGTACTCGTTCAACGTAGCGCCGGTGAACGGGCGAATTTCACGGATGACGCGTACGCGTCGTCCGGCGCGACGCTCGTCGATGTGCAGCGCGCACTGGCGGCCGATGTCGTCCTGAAGGTCCAGGCGCCTACGGATACCGAGTTCGCGCTGTTGCGAAAAGGCGCCGTGCTGATCGGCATGCTCGATCCGTTCAATGCCGAACGTGTCGCGCGTCTGACGACAGCGGGCATTACTGCATTCGCACTGGAGGCGATCCCCAGAACGACGCGCGCACAGAGCATGGACGTCCTGTCGTCGCAGGCCAACATCGCCGGGTACAAGGCCGTGCTGATCGCCGCTGGGCTCTACCAGCGATTCTTCCCGATGCTGATGACGGCGGCAGGGACCGTCAAGGCCGCGCGCGTCCTGATTCTCGGCGCGGGCGTGGCTGGCTTGCAGGCGATCGCGACGGCGAAGCGCATGGGCGCGGTGATCGAGGCGTCGGACGTGCGCCCGGCGGTCAGGGAACAGATCGAATCGCTCGGCGCCAAATTCCTCGACGTGCCGCTCGAAACGAACGAAGAGCGCGAGGCCGCCGAGGGAACCGGCGGTTATGCACGTCCGATGCCCGCGTCGTGGCTGGCCCGCCAGAGCGCGCTGGTGCGCGAGCGCGCCCGCTCGGCCGATATCGTCATCTCGACCGCATTGATCCCCGGCAGAACGGCGCCCTCCCTGCTGCCGGAGGACATCGTGCGGGACATGAAGCCCGGTTCGGTCATCGTGGATCTCGCCGCCGGACGCGGCGCGGAGACAAACGGCCGGCGCGGCGGAAATTGCCCGCTGACCGAAGCAGATCGCGTCGTCACGCGTCACGGCGTCCACATCGCGGGATTCACCAACCTGCCGGCCATGGTCGCATCCGACGCGTCGTCGCTCTACGCGCGCAACGTGCTCGACTTTCTCAAGCTGATCATCGACGACGACGGCCGGCTCAGGATCGATACGACCGACGACATCGTGGCCGCCACGCTGCTCGGTCACGATGTGTCGCATCAGCAATCCGCCTAGAGGCTGCACGATGGAACTGATCAATCACACCACCCTCAATCTCATCATCTTCACGCTGGCGATCTACGTCGGCTACCACGTCGTGTGGAACGTCACGCCGGCACTGCATACGCCGCTGATGGCCGTCACGAACGCGATCTCGGCAATCGTCATCGTCGGCGCGATGCTAGCCACTGGGCTGACGGTCGGCGTACCCGGCAAGACCTTCGGCGCGGCAGCCGTCGCTCTCGCCGCGGTCAACGTATTCGGCGGATTCCTGGTGACGCGGCGCATGCTCGAGATGTTCCGGAAGAAAGACAACCGCCGGCAAGGTTCCGGAGCCGCACAATGAGCATGAACCTCGTCACCCTGCTGTATCTCGTCGCCTCCGTCTGCTTCATCCAGGCGCTCAAGGGCCTCTCCCATCCACGCACCGCAAGACTGGGCAACGCGTTCGGCATGGCGGGCATGGCCATCGCGATCGTCACGACGATCGCGTTGATCGGCATGCAAGCCACCTCGCTTGGGGCGAACCTCACACTCGGGCTCGGCCTGCTGGTAGGCGCACTCGCGATCGGCGGCATCGTCGGTGCGTTCGTCGCTGCCCGCGTCGAAATGACCAAGATGCCCGAGCTCGTCGCGGCTATGCATTCGCTCATCGGTCTGGCCGCGGTGTGCATTGCGTACGCGGTGGTCTGCGAACCCTCCGCGTTCGGGCTCGCCACGGACGGTCGCGGCATCCCCTACGGCAATCGGGTCGAACTGTTCGTCGGCACTTTCATCGGCGCCATCACGTTCTCCGGCTCGGTCATCGCGTTCGGCAAGCTGGCCGGCAAATACCGGTTCCGGCTGTTCCAGGGCGCGCCCGTCGTCTATCCGTTCCAGCATCCGCTCAATCTGGCGCTCGCGATCGCGATGCTCGGCTTCGGCATTGCGTTCGTCGTCACGCAGTCGTGGCCGCCGTTCGTCGCGATGACCGTGCTCGCGTTCGTGCTCGGCGTGCTGATCATCATTCCGATCGGCGGCGCCGACATGCCGGTCGTCGTATCGATGCTGAATTCGTACTCGGGCTGGGCCGCAGCCGGCATCGGCTTTTCGCTGAACAATCCGATGCTGATCATTTCGGGTTCGCTGGTCGGTTCGTCGGGCGCGATCCTGTCGTACATCATGTGCCGCGCGATGAACCGTTCGTTCGTCAACGTGCTGCTGGGCGGGTTCGGCACCGAAGCGGCGGCGCAAGGTGGTGCGAAGCAGGAGCAGCGGCCCGTCAAGTCGGGGTCCGCCGACGACGCGGCGTTCCTGCTCGGCAACGCGGAATCGGTCGTCATCGTGCCGGGATACGGCCTCGCCGTCGCCCGCGCGCAGCACGCGCTCAAGGAACTCTCGGACAAGCTGGCCGCCAGGGGCATCGACGTCCGTTATGCGATCCACCCGGTGGCAGGACGGATGCCGGGCCATATGAACGTGCTGCTGGCCGAGGCGGAAGTGCCTTACGAGCAGGTGTTCGAGATGGAGGACATCAACGCGGAATTCGGCCAGACCGATGTCGTGCTCGTGCTGGGCGCCAACGACGTGGTCAATCCTGCCGCCAGGAACGATCCGGCGTCGCCCATCGCGGGCATGCCGATTCTCGACGCATACAAGGCCCGCACGGTCATCGTGAACAAGCGATCGATGGCGTCGGGATACGCAGGCCTCGACAACGAGCTGTTCTATATGGACAAGACCATGATGGTGTTCTCCGATGCGAAGAAGGTCATTGAGAACATGACGAAAGCGCTGGACTGAGCGTCATTCGCGGCACCTCTCGCGCCAGACGCAAATCGTCTTTGCGGAACGCGTCTGGCGCGCCTATCGTGGGGTCACCCCTTCCTCTTCAAAGCCGGAGACACCTTTCATGCAGGCACTCGTCATTCATGCCCCGCTCGATCTGCGGATCGAGGACGTTCCGACGCCGGAAGCCGGACCGGACCAGATGCTGATCCGCGTCCGCGCGGGCGGCATCTGCGGATCGGATCTGCATTACTACCATCACGGCGGATTCGGTACGGTTCGCATCAAGGAACCGATGGTGCTGGGCCATGAAGTATCCGGCGTCGTCAGCCGGGTCGGCGCGAACGTTCGCGGTTTCTCGCCGGGCCAGCGTATCGCGATCAGCCCCAGCCGGCCGTGCGGATCGTGCGAATACTGTCAGCAAGGGCTGCAAAACCATTGCATGGACATGCGCTACTACGGCAGCGCCATGCGTACGCCGCACGTCCAGGGCGCGTTCCGGCAGGAAGTCGTGATCGACAGCACGCAGGCGCATTGCGTCGCCGATACCGTCAGCGATGCGGAAGCCGCGATGGCCGAACCACTGTCGGTCGCGCTGCATGCGGTACGCCGTGCCGGGCCGCTGCTCGGCAAGCGCGTACTCGTCACCGGCTGTGGGCCGATCGGCTCGCTGATCGTCGCGGCTGCCCGACGGGCGGGGGCAGCAACGATCGTCGCCACCGACGTCAACGCGATGCCGCTCGACAGCGCCCGGCAGGTCGGCGCGGATATCACGGTCAACGTCGCTGATGCCCCCTCCGGGCTCGAGCGGTTCTCGACCGGCAAGGGCACCTTCGACGTGCTGTTCGAGGCGAGCGGCAACGCGGCCGCGCTGCGCGCCGCATTCGACGTGCTGCGGCCGCGCGGCATCGTCGTTCAGGTCGGGCTCGGTGGCGATAGCGCGTTGCCGATGAACGTCATCGTCGCCAAGGAATTCGACCTGCGCGGGGCCTTTCGATTCCACGAGGAATTTGCGGTCGCCGTCGAACTACTCAACAAGGGCCTGGTCGACGTCAAACCGTTGATTTCCGACATCTTCCCATATCAGGAATGCGTCAAGGCGTTTCAGACGGCCGGCGATCGCACAAAGGCGATGAAGGTGCTGGTTACCTTCGACTGACGTCCCCGGAACTACATCCCGATGCCGCAGGAACCGACGGGGCACGTGTACGATGGCCCAAAATTCACGCCGGCACAGCCGCCGCAACGCGTCAGGTCAGGCCAAGCCGAAGCAGCCGGGGCGCCCCCTCCCTTTGGACACGCGCCGTCGATGCCGTGAGAAAGTTGGCGCGCGAGCAAGACAAGGAACCGGGCGCGCTGATGTTCAGTCGGCAGATTTCGAGTTCAGGTCACGCTACTATCGCTCGAACGTGATATCGGTACCCCCGCCATCAGTTGTCAGGCCGCGAGTCATCGGTGCCAAGCACCACTGTTGATTCGAGTAATTGCGTGCCAAACAGCAACTATCTGATGTTACAGAAATATTAATTCTGGCCTCATCGCAAGCCTATATGCAGTCTACATTGCTCTAACCGGATACTTGCACGGGAATCAAGACTCCCCCCCTTGCGGTGACCAATGCGCGAAGGCCGGCGCATTGGTGAAATGCGCCGGCCGGATCGTGAAGCCGCAAGGGAAAATGAAGCTGCGAGCCCGATTCAGATCGAAGCGGCAGACGGTGCATCGCGGGGCGCCCCCGCGGGCATGCGCGCCCGGATGAGCGCCCAGGCCAGCAGCGACGCCGCGACCGCCGAGCCGGCGCCCAGCAGGAACGCGAGGTGGTAGCCGCGATTGAGCGCGCCGACGGCATCCGCGCCGGCCGCCACCAGCCCCTCGGTGCGGGCCGCCGCCAGACTCGCGAGGATCGCCAGCCCGAGCGCGCCGCCCATCATGAACGACGTGTTGACGGCGCCCGACGCAAGCCCCGATTCGTCCGGCGTCACGTCGCTCATCGCGGCCAGCATCACCGGATTGAACACCGCGCCAGCCCCGAGACCCATCAGCAGCATGCCGGGCAGCACGTCCGCGACGAAGCGGCCGGCGGCCGGCGCGCGTGCCAGCAGCATCAGCCCGGACGCGGCGACCAGCAGCCCGGACGACAGCGTCGCGCGAATCCCGAACCGCATCACCAGCTTCGGCGACAAGCCCAGCGAAAACCCCGCCATGACGACGCTGGCCGGCAGGAACGCGAGCCCGACCTGCATCGCGCCGTAGTGCAGCACGCGCTGCAGGTACAGCGCGGAAATGAACGACCACGCGAACATCGCGGCCGCCCACAGCACGCCCACCGCGTTGGCGGCGGCCAGGTTGCGCCGCGCGAAAAGGCGCAGCGGCATCAGCGGATGCGGCACACGCGATTCGACGACGACGAACGCGATCGCGAGCGCGGCCGCGGCGCCGAGCTGGACGAGCGTCTGCGCCGACGTCCAGCCTGCCGCATTGCCATGCACGATCGCATAGACGGCCAGCATCAGCGCCCCGGTAACGGTCACCGCGCCCGCGAGATCCAGCGGCGCGCGTTCGGCCGGCGGCGTGCGCGCCGGCAGCAGCGCCGTGCACGCGGCATACACGGCCACGCCGAGCGGCAGGTTGACGAGAAAGATCCAGTGCCAGCTCAACGCGCTGGTCAGCACGCCGCCGAGCAGCACGCCGAGGCTGCCGCCGCTCGCGGCGACGAACCCGTACACGCCCATCGCCTTTGCACGATCCGCCGGCGACGTGAACAGGTTCATGATGATCGACAGCGACACAGCCGACACCAGCGCGCCGCCGAGCCCCTGCACCGCGCGCGCCGCGATCAGCAGCCCTTGCGTGTTCGCGAGCCCGCACGCGACCGACGCGAGCGTGAACAGCGCGATGCCGCGCAGGAACAGCCGGCGGTGGCCATACAGGTCACCGAGCCGCCCGCCGAGCAGCAGGAACCCGCCGAACGTCAGCAGGTACGCGTTCACCACCCAGACGAGTGACGTCTCGGCAAAGCCGAGGTCGATCCGGATGGACGGCAGCGCGACGTTCACGATGGTCGTGTCCAGCACGATCATCAGCATGCCCAGGCAAAGCACGACCAGCGCCAGCCAGCGCTTGCGTTCGTCGATCCCGTGCGTCGTCATGAAACCTCCCGTCGAATCAGCGCATCACGCCCTTGGCGCGCATTTCATGGCCGATGCGCACGATTTCGCGCTCGCCTTCCGCCAGCGCGGCCGCGCTCGTATGCACCGAGTAGTAGCCGAGATGGAGGTCGTGCGGATGCGGAATCGCGGTGCCGACCACGAAGCGCGTGTCGGTCACGGCCTCGAATTCGATCGCCGCGTCGGACTCTTCAAACACGACCAGTTCACCCTGACCGACCGCATCCGGCGTACGCAGGCTGCCGTCCATCACGGCCGTCCAGCCGACCCGGTGACCCTGCGGCGGCCGGCAGGTCCAGCGCTCGCCGGCCTTCAGCTGCACGACCAGGTAGTTGATGCCCGGCGGCGCATCGATCGGGCTGACCGCGTCGCCGCTGCGGCCGAGCAGCACGCGCGCCGGGCCGTCGGTCGGGATATCGTCGATCGACAGGTGCTGGCTGAACGCCGGTGCCAGCTCGCGCCCCGGCGGCAGTGCGACCCACAGCTGGAACGCCTTGACGGGCGGCGTGACGGAACCCGTATGCCAGACGCCGCGCCCGGCGCTCATCCATTCGATGTCGCCCGGCGCCATCGTGCCTTCGTGGCCGGTGGATTCGGCATAGGTGCCGCGTCCGTCGATCGCGAGCGTCAGCGTTGCGATGCCTGAATGCGGATGCCAGCCGAAAGCCGGCTGCCCGATCGGCGCCTGCGTGTCGATCAGGTCGAGAAACACGAACGGCTTGATCAGCTCGCCGACGTCGGACGGGCTCGCCATCCGCACGACCGGCCCGTGTGCGTGGCCGCGCGTGCGGAACACGACGTGACGCCCGGCGACGGCGGCTAGCAGCGCGGGTTCGACAGCATTCGACATGGTGGTTCTCCTGTGGCCGGCATCCGGCCCGTTGCGTCAGGCCGCGAGTGCCGCCGCCGCTTCCTTCGCCGACGCGATCGCGCCGCTGCGCTTGTCCGGCCCCATCGCGACGCCTTCCGCGCGAATGAACGTGATGTCCGTGATGCCGAGGAAGCCGAACGCATCTCTCAGATAGGTTTCCTGATGATCGAACGCGGCCACCGGCGAGCCTGCGCTGTACACGCCGCCGCGCGACGACGCGACCACCAGCTTCTTGCCGACGCACAGGCCCTCCGGCCCGTTCTCAGTGTAGCGGAACGTCTTGCCGGCCACGGAGATGCGGTCGATCCACGCCTTCAGCTGCGACGCGATGCCGAAGTTGTACATCGGTGCGCCGATGACCACGATGTCGGCCGCGAGAAAGTCGTCGAGCGCGCGCTGGCCGATCTCGACATCCGCCTGCAACGCGTCGTCGACAGGCGCGCCTTGCGCGGCCGCCAGGTGCTGGCCTGTCAGATGGCCGATCGGCGTCGCGGCGAGATCGAGGCGCGTGACCGTGAGGCCGGGATCGCGCGTGCGGAAGGTCGCGACGACCTCCGCCGACAGTTCGCGGCTGACCGAGCCTTGGCCGAGGATGCTGGAATCGATGTGCAGCAGTTTCATGAGGATGCTCCGAACGGGATGACGGGATTACTGCTTGATGGCTTCGGCCGTGATGAGCAGGCGCGTCTTCATGCTGAAGCCGTACGCCTTGCCGAAATCGACGCCGAAGTCGCCGCGGTCGAACTCGCCCACCGCGTCGACGCCGCACACTTCGCGCTTGAGCATCGGATGCGGCATGCACTTGAACGAATCGATCTTCAGCGTGAGCGGACGCGTGACGCCGTGCATCGTGAGATTGCCGACGACCGTCGCCGGCTTATCGCCATCGAACGTGATCGCCCCCTTGTAAGTCGCTTGCGGGAACTTCGCTGCGTCGAAGAACTGGTTCGACTGCAGATCCTGGTCGAGCTTCGCGCTGCCGGTATGCACCGACGCAATCGCCGTCGTCACGTCGACGGTGCCGGTTTTCGCCGCGCGGTCGAGCGTCACGGTGCCGCCCGATTTGTCGAACTTGCCGCGCCAGACCGACAGGCCGCCGATATGATCGGCCTCGAAGCTCGGATACGTATGGTCCGGATCGAACTGGTACGTCGATGCGGCGGCGAATGCGGAAAACGACAACGAGGCGGCGAGCACGCCGGCCGCGATCGTCAGGGGCTTGTTCAATTCAATCTCCTTCGGACATCAGGGGTTCGTCTGTTGCGTGAAACCAGTATGGAGATCGAAGCCGCTTTACACTAGACGGATAAATAGGATTTGATTAATCCATTTTTGGAGGAATCCAATGCTCGATCTGAATGATCTCGCGCTGTTCGTCCAGGTCGTCCGGGCCGGCAGCTTCTCGGAGGCCGCGCGACGCCTGCGCATGCCGGCCAATACGCTGAGCCGGCGCATCGACCAGCTCGAGGGGCAGATCGGCACGCGCCTGCTGCACCGCTCGACCCGCAAGCTCGCGCCGAGCACCGAAGGCCAGGCGCTGTTCGAGCGCTATGCGCCGGCGCTCGACCGGATCTTCGAGATCGAGCGGATGCATGCGGACGGGCAGGAACCGTCCGGCACGGTGCGCGTGGCGGCCATGGCCGGCCTGTTCGAATTCTTCAAGCTGGAATGGCTCGCCGAGTTCTATGCGCACTATCCGCTAATCAGCATCGACTTCCTGCTCGACGACACGCCGTCCGACCTGATCGCCGAGCGCATCGACCTCGCGTTGCGCATCGGCATCGAGACGGGCGGCAGCTTTCGCGTTCGCCGGATCGCGCCGGGCACGATGATCCTCGCCGCGAGCCCTGCCTACGTCGAACGGCGTGGCGCGCCGCGCACGCCGCGCGACCTGGCCGACCACGATTGCCTCACCGTGTCGAGCCGCCAGGGGCGCAGCATATGGCGGCTGCAGGGGCCGCGCGGCACGCAGGAAATCTCGATCGCCGGCCGCTTTTCGGTCAACGACATGCGCGTGGTCGTGCAGGCCTGCATCGCCGGACTCGGCATCGCGCTGGTGCCGCAGCTGCTCGTCGAGCCGGCGATCGAGCAAGGCAGGATGGTGCGCGTGCTGCCGTCCTATCGACGCTCGAGCACCGGCCTCGGGCTGCAGCTCGTCTACACGAGCCGCCCGCCGTTGCCGCCGGCGGTCACGCTCGTCGCCGAGTTCCTGCTGGAAAAGCTGGGGCAAGGGATACCGGGGTACCCGAAGCACACGGCCGACCGATAAGGTTTCGTTGTCGCGGCGAACGGAATTTCTTGTTGGACGTGGAATTTCGGCGCACGAACACTGCGGGGCATCGCGTCGGGCAGCAACCGAGGCCAATGCCAGGGCCCGGGGCTCCATCGCAGGAGACAGCCATGCCGGCATCAGGAAACACCATCAACGTTCGGGAATTCATCGACGAACGCCCCGTCAGCCCGTTTCAGTGGCTCGTGGGGCTGCTCACGTTCGTCGTGATCTCGCTGGACGGCTGGGATACCGTCATCATCGGCTTCGTCGTGCCGGAACTCATCAAGGAATGGGGCGTCACGAAGAGCGCACTGGCGCCGGTGCTCAGCGCCGCGCTGTTCGGTCTGGCGGCCGGCGCGCTGTTGGGCGGGCCGATCGCCGACCGGTTCGGCCGCAAGCGCGTACTGGTCGCGAGCGTGCTGGTCATCGGCGTCGGGACGCTGGCCACCGCGCACGCGACGTCGGTCGCGACGATGCTGCCGATCCGCTTCGTCACCGGGCTCGGTCTCGGCGCCGTAATGCCGAACGTCGTGACGCTGTGGTCCGAGTACGTGCCGGAGCGCCGGCGCTCGTTCCTCGTGACGGTCGTGTACAGCGGGTTCACGGTTGGTGCCGCGCTGTGCGGGTTCATCGCGGCGTGGATCATCCCGAACTACGGGTGGCGCGCAATGCTGACGGTAGGCGGTGCGCTGGCGGTGGTCTGCGTGCCGATCCTGATGCGCTGGCTGCCCGAATCGGTCGCATTCCTGACGGTTCAGCACAAGCGTCCCGAACTGATCGCGACGATCCTTTCCGCGATCGGCCGCACGCGCGTGGCCGCCGATACGACATTCTTCCTGCCCGCGCAACCGAAGGTGAAAGGCGGCGCGATCGGCACGATCCTGTCGACGCGCTATGTCGCGGGAACGGTCCTGATCTGGCTGTGCTATTTCGTCGGGCTGTTCGTCCTTTACCTGCTGTACAACTGGCTGCCGACGATGGTCGACCGACGATGAAGAACAGGAAGCGGGCATCTCATGCTACGGTGCGGCCATCCTGGGGCGTGACGGACAGCCGATCGCGGCGGTCAGCGTCAGCACCTTGCGATTCCGGCAAAAGGAGGATGTGCTCGACGCCTACGTCAAACCTCTGATGGAAGTCTGCGAAATCATTTCCAGGCGCTTCACTGATGCACCCACCATGCCCGGCGCCTTTTGATCGCCGGGCATACACGGACGTGCGAGCGATGCGGGTCCCCATCCATTGTTCCGGAAACGGCTGCAACGCGAACCCGGAGCGGCTTCATGCATGCGGCCGGCTTCCCGCCCAGGCCCGTTGAAGGAGATCGCGAAGCGGGCCCGCCTCGATAGGGCGTGGGTTCCAATACGGGTTGGACATCGCCACCTCACAGGCGCGGTCAAGGTCCTGCTCACGCAGACCGATTTCCCCCAGGCCGCCCGGCACCCCCAGTTCCCGATTCAATTCATAGAGCCCATCCGGAGCATTCTGCGCATCGAGTGCCCTCGCGATACGCGCCATCGCGTCTTCCACCACCGTGCTGTTGTACGCCAGCGCATGCGGAAGGACGATCGCATGCGTCTCGGCGTGAGGGAGGTTGAACGTGCCGCCGAGCGTATGACACAGCTTGTGATGCAGCGCCATACCGACCGTCCCGAGCACCATGCCGCACAGCCAGGCACCGTAAAGCGCGTCGCTGCGCGCCTCCATGTCCCGGTTCTGCTTCTTGATGCCCCGCAGCCCCTTCGCGAGCGAGCGGATACCCTCTTCCGCCATCAACGCCATGACGGGATTGCCGTCTTTCGCATACAAGCCCTCCGCCGCATGCGCAATTGCGTTCAGGCCACTGACGAACGATAGCTGCGCAGGCAACCCGGCCGATAGCTCCGGATCGTAGAGCACAGTCCTTGGCAGCACGTTCGCATCGCGTCCGGTCCTCTTCAAGCCGTCCTCGGTAATGCCGTAGATGGGTGTCATCTCCGAACCGGCATAGGTGGTCGGAATCGCGATGATGGGCAGCGACGACTCGAGCGCAATCGCCTTGCCGAGCCCGATCGTCGATCCGCCGCCGATGGCAACCGCGCAGTCAGCGCCGACTTCCGCCGCGTATGCCCGTGCACGACGGGCATTCTCGATGGGCACATGCATTTGCGCGCCGTCGAACACACCCGCGCTCGCCGGGCCGAGCAACGCAGCGACCGATTCTGCCTGCGATTTCTGCTGCGGCGTACACAGAATGATCGCCCGACGCGCCCCCAACCTCTCGACTTCCTGCTGGACCAGATTCATGCTGCCGGCGCCAAAAATCACGCGCGACGCATGCGTCGTATATGTAAAGTCGTACATGGAAAGGCCTTTCGCTATGAGTCAGACCGATGGGGACATCAGACGTAGTCGACCTGATGCCGCGCAATCCGGCAGTCGCCAAGCACCTGCTTGACTCTCAGATGTTCCGGGTGGGAAGCGTACGCTTCGAGATGCTCGATACTCTCGAACTCCGTGTACAGCACGACGTCGCACGCATAGTCGACCTTGCTTAAGTCCATACCGACTTCCAGTTTCGTCAGACCGGGAATCCTTCCTTCCAGGCTCTCGAATGCCGTCTTGACGAACTGCGCGGTTTCCCGCTTTTGTTCGGGCGTCTCGCCTCGAACGTCCCACATCACGATGTGCTTGATCATGTCGCTTCCGTCATTGACGCTTGTTCTCGGACAAGCGACACGTTTCCCGGAGTCGCCGCAGGCGGCGACTTGGATCATGTCGCTTGTCGCATTGCTCGCCCGTGTTCAACCGCTCGCACGGAGCGAGTCCTCCCGGTTGCTCTCGTCCGGTGCCGCGTGCCTCAACCCTTGTTCTTGTTGTACACGTCGACGAACACCGCCGCGAGCAACACGACACCCTTGATGACCTGCTGATAGTCGACACCGATGCCCATGATCGACATGCCGTTGTTCATCACGCCCATGATGAATGCGCCGACCACGGCACCGACCACCTTGCCCACCCCGCCGGACGCCGATGCGCCGCCGATGAAGCACGCTGCGATGACGTCGAGTTCGAAGCCGGTTCCCGCCTTGGGCGTGCCGCTGTTGAGCCGCGCCGCGAAGATGATGCCCGCCAGCGCGGCGAGCACACCCATGTTGACGAACGTTAGGAAACTCACTGCGGGCACGCTGACCCCGGAAAGCCGCGCCGCTTTCGCGTTACCCCCGACCGCGTAGACGCGACGGCCGATCGTCGTACGGTTCATCACGAACGTGTACACCCCGATCAGCGCGCCCATGATGACGAGCACCGTCGGCAAACCCCGGTACGACGCGAGGAGGTAGCAGAAGTAGACGATCAATCCGGTCAGCACGGCGTTCTTGGCGATCATCATCGAGAATGAGCCCTTGCCCATGCCGTACTTCGCCGCGCTCGCGCGATGGCGAAGTTCGATCGCGAAGAACGCTGCACCCACCAGGACACCGAGCACGATCGACGTGATATGAAGGTCCTCACCGCGGAACACATCGGGAATGAAACCCGAACTCACTGCCGCGAAACCGTCGGGGAACGGGCCGATCGACTGGCCCTGCAGGACCAGATTGGTCAATCCGCGAAACACCAGCATGCCGGCCAGCGTAACGATGAACGACGGCATCCGCCAGAAGGCAATCCAGTACCCCTGCACCGCGCCGATGAGCGCGCCAGTCGCAATGCAAATGACGGTGGCCGACACGTAGTTGACGTTGAACTGCACCATCAACACGGCGGCAAGCGCGCCCACGAGGCCTGCCGTCGAGCCGACCGAAAGGTCGATGTGACCGGCAACGATCACCATCAGCATCCCGAGCGCCATGATGACGATGTAGCTGTTCTGCAGCACGAGATTCGTCAGGTTCAGCGGCTGCATCAGCACGCCGCCGGTCGCGACCTGGAAGAAGACCATGATCACGATGAGCGAAAACAGCAAACCGTATTCGCTCACACCGCGCTTGATCGCGCTCATGATGTCGCTGTTCCTGGCTTCGCCTTCTTGCGGAGCCGTTGGCGAGAGAGCCTTGCGCATTTCAGATGCCTCCATTTCGCATGATTGCCCGCATGATCTTTTCCTGCGAGACTTCTTCCGAGGTGAACTCGCCGACAAACCGGCCTTCGTTCATCACATAGACGCGGTCGCACATGCCGAGAAGCTCCGGCATCTCCGAGGAAATCATGACGACGCACTTGCCCGCCGCAACCGCTTGATTGATGATGCTGTAGATCTCGTACTTCGCACCCACATCGATTCCACGGGTCGGCTCGTCGAGAATGAGCACGTCCGGCCCGGAAAACAGCCACTTGCTCAACACGACCTTCTGCTGATTGCCGCCCGACAGGTTGCCGACGACGTGCGATACCCCCTGCGCCCGGATGCGCAGCTTGGCGAGGAAGTCCGACGCAACGCTGACTTCCGCGTGTTCATTCACGACACCGTATTTCGACACGCCCGCGAGATTGGCCAGCGAGATGTTCGTCCGGATATCGTCGTCCAGGAGCAGGCCGTTGCCCTTTCTGTCCTCGGTGACATAAGCAAGCCCGGCATCGATGGCTTTACGCACGGACGACACGTTGACCGGCTTTCCATGGATCAGTACCGAGCCGCTGATGTCCTGACCGTACGTACCGCCGAATATGCTCATCGCCAGCTCGGTACGCCCCGATCCCATCAAACCGGCGATGCCGACGATTTCTCCGGCACGTGCAACCAGGTCGACACCCTTGATGACCGCACGATCCCGCTGCGTCGGATGCCGGACACGCCAGTCCCTGACTTCGAAGATGACGTCGCCGACGTTCGGTGTCCGCTTTGGATACCGATCGGACATTTCGCGACCGACCATGGCCTTGATGATGCGATCCTCGCTCACGCTTTCCGCGCGGCAATCCAGTTCGTCGACGGTCGAACCGTCGCGGATCACCGTAATGCTGTCGGCGACACGCGAGATTTCGTTGAGCTTGTGCGAGATAATGATGGACGTCACCCCGCGCTGCTTCAGGTCCAGCAGCAAATCGAGCAACGTTTCGCTGTCTCTTTCGTTCAGGCTGGCCGTGGGTTCGTCCAGAATCAGCAACCTGACCTCCTTCGACAACGCCTTCGCAATTTCCACCAGTTGCTGCTTGCCGATGCCGAGCGTACCGACCGGCGTATCGGGCGAATCGCCGAGACCGACCTTTTGAAGCAATGCCTTCGCGCACGCACGCGAGCCTTGCCAGTCGATCACGCCTCTGCGCGACTGCTCGTTGCCCAGGAAAATGTTCTCGGTGATCGACAGCATGGGCACCAGAGCGAGCTCCTGATGGATGATGATGATGCCTACCGCCTCGCTGTCGGTGATGTCCGAAAACCTGCGCTCCTCGCCGTCATACACGACCGTGCCGGCGTAAGACCCGTGCGCGTAGACGCCGCTCAGGATCTTCATCAGCGTCGATTTTCCGGCACCGTTCTCCCCGCAGATGGCATGAATCTCGCCCCTTCCGACTCGCAGGTTGACGTTATTCAGGGCCTTGACCTGGCCGAATGCCTTCCGGATGCCGTTCATCTCCAGAATGGTGTCCATCTTGATCCTCCTCGTTTCTCGCACGCCGGGTTGCGTCTCGCGCGACCGCGCTGCGGTTACTTGAGTTGCGCCTGCGTGTAATAGCCGCTGTTGATGAGCATCGCCTGAACGTTGTCCTTGTCCACGAGGACGGGTTTCACCAGATACGTCGGTACGATCTTCGCGCCGTTGTTGTAGCTCTTCGTGTCGTTCACCGCGACCGTCTTGCCGGCGAGCGCGTCGTCGACCATCGCGGCCGTGACGCTCGCGAGCTTGCGCGTATCCTTGAACACCGTCGTCGCCTGATCGCCGCGGATGATCGCCTTGATGTTCTGGATATCGGCGTCCTGCCCCGTCACCACCGGCATCGGCGCTTGCGCGGAGCCGTAGCCCACCCCCTTGAGCGACGAAATCACCCCGATGGCGATCGCGTCGTTCGGCGTCCAGACCGCATCGAGACGATCCTTGCCGTAGAACGCGCTCAGCAGGTTGTCCATGCGCGACTGGGCCGTCGCGCCATCCCAGTTGCGGGTCGCGATCTTCTCGAATGCGAGCTGCTTGCTGCGAATCACGAACTTGCCGCTGTCGATGTAGGGCTTGAGCACCGACATGCCGCCCGCGTAGACCATGTGCGCGTTGTTGTCGTCCGAGGAGCCGCCGAAGACCTCGATGTTGAACGGCGTCTTGCCGCCCTTCTTCTGCCACGCGGCGACGATGCTCTGCGCCTGCAGCACGCCCACGCCATAGTTGTCGAACGTGGCGTAGTAGTCGACGTCCTTCGTCTGGCTGATCAGGCGGTCGTACGAAATGACCTTGATGTGTTTCTTCTGCGCGTATGCGAGCACATCGGAAAAGGTCTTGCCGTCGATCGGCGCGATGATCAGCGCCTTCACACCCTTGGCGAGCATGTTCTCGACCTGGTTCACCTGCGTCGGGACATCGTAGTTTGCGTACTGCAGATCGGCCGCATAGCCCTTCGCCTTCAGTGCGTCGACCATGCTCTTGCCGTCGGTGAGCCACCGCGATTCGGTCTTGTCGGGCAGCGAGATGCCGACGACACCCTTGTTCTGCGCGAACGACGAAGCCGACACGGCGGCCAGTCCGATGCTGATACCCGCTGCAATCGCGAGGCGCTTGATGATGTTCATTTCTGTCTCCTGATATGGACTGCTATTTATTGGACGATCGTGTGATCCGATGATCCGGCCTCGATGCGAGGCCGGATCGCGCCTACTCGATGAAGACCTCGGCGCCCGCCTTGTGCGACGACGCGAACATTGCCTCGATCACGCGGCTGATGTTGTATGCCTGGGTAGCCGGAACGACCGACGGCGTGCCGTTGCGCAGCGCGTCGAAGAATGCATGCGATTCACGGTCGAAGTAGACCGGATTGCCGATTTCGGCGATGTCCGGCGAATACTCGGTCTTCTTCGTTGCCCAGATTTCCGGGAAGCTCGTTTCCTGCCACTCGGTCCAGCCCTCCGGATAGTCGCCCTTGCCTGCGTCGTAGATCTTGTAGCTCGCCGGCAGCGATCGCGACGACATGATGCCTTCCGTGCCGTAGGCCGTGATGTCCCAGCTTTCCGTCCACGGCAGCACGTCCCACGACATGAAGTCGATGGACACGATCTTGTCTTCGTAGTTGAGAACCGCGCCCGCCGCGTCTTCGCGCGACTCGTCGCCGTGGAAGCCCGGGAACTTCGTGATGCGCGCATTGACCGACCGCGGCGTGCCGAAGTGAAGCAGAATGCGGTCCACCAGATGGCATCCGATCACGAACACGGCGCCGCCGATATCGCCCGGCTGGGTCATGTGCGCCGTCCCGGCTTCGTCGTGCGAGCAGCCGCCGTGCGCACGCACCTGGACCACCTTGCCAAGACGCCCGCTCGTCAGCGCTGCCTGCATCGCGTCCACCGACGGCGCGAAGCGCCAGCAGTAACCGACCTGGACCAGGCCGCCCGTGCGCTCGACGGCCTGCACGATACGCTTCGCGTCCTCGGAGCTGCGGCCCGCCGGCTTTTCGCACAGCACGGCCTTGCCGGCTTCGAGCGCCTCGATCGTCAGATCGGCCATCCTGTCGCTTTTCGAGTGCACAAGGACCACGTGCACGTTCTCGTCGGCGAGGATGTCCTCCTTCGAGCGGGCTTCGAGCCCCAGCGCATCCACGAACGGCGTGAGCAGCGGGCTGGTGTCCCACGCGCCGAGCATCCTTGCGTCGGTTCTGCGCTGGATCGCCTTGACCCGCCCCGACGTGTGCGGGTGCGTGATGCCGAGGCATGCCACGCCAACCGTTTCTCCAGAACCCATCTTTTGCACCATGACGTATTTCCTCCCGCTCGATGGTTAGACCGTGACTGCCTTGCCGGACGTCGCGGACTCGAGCGCGCACTCCGCGAGGCGCAGCGCCTTGAGGCCGTCGTCGACCGAAGTCGGCAGCGGCGTGTTGTCGATCAGCGCGCCCACAAACGCCTGCAGTTCGCCCTTGTAGGCGTCGACGTAACGCTCCAGGAAGAAGTTGAGCAGCGGTTCGCGTACGTCGGTCGCTTCCTTGCTCCATCGACGGATGGTCGACGGGCGCAGGTTCTCCTGCAGCAGCATTCCCTTGGAGCCCGACACTTCCATGCGCTGGTCGTAGCCGTAGACGGCCTCGCGGCAGCAGTTGATGTGGCATTGCTTGCCGGACGCCGTGCGCAGCTGCACCATGACCGTGTCGAAATCGCCCAGTTCCGACAGTGACGAATCCACGAGACGACTCGCCATCGCCATCACCTCGACCGGCTCCTCGCCGAGCAGCCAGCGGGCCATGTCCAGGTCGTGGATCACCATGTCGCGGAAAATGCCGCCCGAATGCTCCACGTAGTCGCGCGGCGGCATGCCCGGATCGCGGCTCGATATGATGACCTGACGAACGTCGCCGACGTCGCCCGCGTCGATCGCCGCACGGAATGCCTGGGACGTCGGGTCGAAGCGGCGGTTGAAGGCGAGCATCACGCGCCCGTTCAGACGCTCGACTTCGCGAGCCGCGGCGAGCGATTTCTCCATGTCGAGATCGATCGGCTTTTCGCAGAGCACGGCCTTGCCGCGCGCCACGGCTTCCAGCATGAACGAGATATGGGTGTCCGTCGGGGCGCCGATGACCACCGCGTCGATATCGTCGCGCTGGAGCACGGCCATGCAGTCGGTCGACGCCTCGCAACCCAGGCGTTCGGCGAGCGAGTTGGCTGCGGCGGCGACCGGATCCGCGACCACGACGAGCTTCGCGTTCGGAATGGATGCTGCGTTGGCAGCATGGATGCGGCCGATGCGGCCAGCGCCGAGTACGGCGATTCGAATCATTTTTGTCTCCAGAAATAATGGGTTTGTACGTGGGACGCGATGCGAGCGATCCGTCAGGCCGCAGCGCCGGCTCGCGTGGAAAACTGCGCGATGGTCGTCTCGTACGCGCGTTTGGCCATCTGCTCGAGCGGCAGCTTGCGGAACGGCTCCGAAATCAGTTCGACCCCGTAGTACGGCAGGTCGCAGCCCGCCTGCTCGAGTGCATCGACGAATGCGCGGCAATCGGCCGCCCCTTCGCCGCACAGCTGGCGGTTGAAGGTCGAGTCATCCAGCAGCGTGCCGCGGATTTGCGCGGCGACATCATCCAGTTCCACGCCCTTGATGAAGCGCGCCGGAATACTGGCGACTTCGCTGTAGGGGCTGCCAAAACGGGCAACGTGCCAGTGATCGACCATCAGGCCGCCATTGGGCTGGTTGGCCTCTCGCGCAATCTTCAGTGCATCGCCGATGTTCCGGATCACGGAGAACGGCATGAACTCGATCGCGACCGTTGCACCGACCGCAGCCACGTCCTCGCACAGCTTCGCGAATGCATCCGTCATGCGCTGGAAGTCGGCCGGGCTTTCGTCGAAAGGGCTCGCACCGATCTTCAGGTTACGCATCCCCAGCTCGGCGCCCAGTTCGATCGCGCGGTGGCGGAAGCGGTCCGATCTGGCGCGCGGCTCGCCATCGAGGTACCAGTCCATCAGGATTTCGAGTTCGAAGTACTTCATTCCCGTATCGTCGAGAATCCGCTTCACGCCCGAAATCCCGTACTGCCCGACGCTGTGTTCCAGATCGTCGAGGATGAGGCCGATGCCGCGCCAGCCGGCTTGCGACGCAGCCGCTGCGCGATCGCGCAATGAATATGGACTGATTTCGGTCGGGGCGCCGGGGTAGACATCGCCGGCAAGCGTCCAGTAGGCGGCCAGCAGTTCTTTGCGTTTCGCGTTCATGTTCAGGAGTCCAATAGTTCTGATCGTTGCGAGTGTTCAGCGGTGCGCTTTTGCGCGTGCCGTGCGATTACGGGTGGCGTGGCTCGCGCTCGCCGACGGGCGCTAGCGTGAAATCCCACTTCACCGACCAGAACGGCGCGTCGAGGCCGGCCTTCTGTGCGGTGTCACGGTCGTCGATCTTCCGAAAGTCGGCGATCAATTCGCGCTTGACGCCGAATACGGCGTCTTCCGGCAGATACGGGCAGTCGGGTGTGAAGATGTGCGTGATCACTGGCTCGTAGCCCGGCGCGGTCACGATGAAGTGCAAATGCGCAGCGCGGTTCGGATGCCGCCCCATCGCGCCGAGCAGCTTGCCCACGGGGCCGTCGGACGGAATCGGATAGTGGCGCGGCTTGACCGACCTGAACGCATAAGCACCGTCGCGATCCGACGTGAACACGCCGCGCAGGTTCGAATCAGGCTGGATGCCTTTCTGCTGCACATCGTAGAAGCCGTCGTCGTTCGTCTGCCAGACTTCGAGCTTCGCGCCCGGAATCGGCTCGCCCGCGATGTCCGTCACACGTCCGGACACGACGAGCGGTTCGCCCTTGCCGTCGAGGCAGATGTTCGCGCCGTTCTCGTACGCCGGCGCGTTCGCAACATAGAACGGGCCGAGAATCGTGTTCGGCGTCGCGCCGTTCGGGCGGCGATGATTGATCGCATCGACCAGCATCGAGATGCCGAGAATGTCGGACAGCAGGATGTATTCCTGTCGCCACTCGTTGCACATCTGGCCGGTCTCGGTGAGAAAGCGAATGGCGGCAAACCACTCTTCGTGCGTGGGTTCGATTTCTTTCACGGCCGCGTGAAGATGCTTGACCAGCACCGACATCACTCGCTTGAGGCGCGGATCGACCGGTTCGCCCATGCGGGCGTTCACCACGTCGGCGGAATGTTCCTCGTCGAAATACGGCGAAGGGAATGGCGAATCAGAGGATGCAACCTGTTGCATGAAGCGTCTCCTTCAATGTCTTGTGCAGCTTTGAAGGCAGTCTATATTTGCCCTTGCCGGCAAAACAGAGTCAAAAAGAGAATCTATTTCCCGGACCGCGGGAAAGTCGCTCGCGGCTCGCTATCGACATGATGGCGTGCGCCATCACTCGGTCCAGAGCCGCTCGAAATCATTCCCGCGGAATCGTTCGACGAGCGCGTCGATGAACAAACGAACCTTCACGGGCATGTGCGAGCGCGTCTGGAACGCGATGTTCATCGTGAGTCGCGGCAAGTCCCACTCGTCCAGCACGGGGATGAGTCGGCCAGCCTTGATGTCGTCGTAGATGATGTACTTGGGCTGAACCAGAATGCCCATGCCGTCGAGCGCGGCGACTCGCAATATCTGACCGTCGTTCGATTCGAGCAAGGGCTTGACCTTGACGAGCACGCATTCGCCGTCGCGCTGGAACGCGAGGTCGCGCGGGTTGTCCGCGAGCCCGTAGTTGAGCAGTTTGTGCTTGCCGAGCTCCGCGGGAAATCTTGGCGAACCATGCACCGCCAAGTAGCTCGGCGCGGCGGCAAGCACGCGCCGTGTCGACGCGAGCCGGCGCACGGTGATGTTGCTGTCGGCCTCCAGCACCTTCGTCCGGACCGCGACATCGATGCCGTTTTCGATGATGTCGTAATAGCGATTGGCAGCAACGACATCAACCGTGATATCCGGATAGCGCGCGGTAAATTCCGGAAGCATCGGCGCGATGTGCAACATGCAGAACGACAGCGAGGCCGTCACCTTGAGCACGCCGCTCGGGCGCGCCGTTGCGTCCTTGACGACCAGCTCGGCCTCTCCGAGGTCCGCCAGGATCGATTTGCAGCGCCGATG
Source organism: Burkholderia sp. BCC1996 (assembly GCF_905339955.1). Classification (NCBI taxonomy): domain Bacteria; kingdom Pseudomonadati; phylum Pseudomonadota; class Betaproteobacteria; order Burkholderiales; family Burkholderiaceae; genus Burkholderia; species Burkholderia sp. BCC1996. The sequence goes on along the minus strand of NZ_CAJPHM010000005.1, from coordinate 153,417 downwards.
GAACTCCGCGCCCGCCTCGGTCAGAAAGAGATTGCGCGTCGTCCGGCGCACGAGTTGCACGCCGAGACGGCTCTCGAGAGAAATCAGGTAGCGGCTCGCTGCGGAGATGGACAGGTCGACCGCCTCGGCGGCCCGGCTGATGCTGCCGGTCTCCGCCACCTCCACGAACAGTTGCACTTCCTTGAACTGATCCATCGCCCTGTTTCATCCCGGTGATTCACATGTCCCGGACGGTGCCGCACGCCACATGCCACCGCCGGACGAACGCCACTGCCCTTCAAGCGTGGAAAGAATACGACAGCCCACGCATCAATATCACTTCAGAAATCCATCAAAAAACCATCAGACTCGGGGATTTCCCGGCACTGTTCGTGCCGCCGTCGTGGCCAGAGGTAGCTCTGGTTCTGGCGCCCCAATTTTCGACAATGGGGATAGAAGCGAAGCCCCACGGGTTCCGGAATACTCGGGAATCCCGGCGTCACGACCACAGCGGCATGTACGGGATTGAGCTATCATCGTTCCATCAAAAGAACATCATGTGGAGACGCACGCCGTGGCCCACCGCTTTCTGATCAAGGAAATCGCCCTTCAGGCGGGCGTTGGTGTCGCGACGGTCGATCGCGTCGTCAACAACCGCGGCAACGTGCGCGACCACACGCGAAAACGTGTGGAGCAAGCGATCAAGGAATTGGAAAAGCAGGCGCTCTATTCGGTTGCGGCCGGAAGAAAGCTCAGCGTCGACGTGGTCGTGGAAGCGCCCAACCGATTCGCGGCTGAAATCAAGGACGCGCTGGAAGCGGAACTGCCCACGCTGCAACCCGCGATATTCCGCCCGCGGTATTTCATGCAGGAGACGATGCAGACACGGGAGGTCGTCGATGCGCTGCGTTCGATTGCCAATCACGGCAGCCACGGCGTTTTTCTGAAAGCGCGCGACGTGCCCGAGATCGCGAACGCCATCGGCGAACTCAAACGCGCCGGCATTCCCGTCGTCACGACATTCACCGACATCCCGCTCTCCGATCGAATCGCCTATACGGGCCTCGACAATCGGGTCGCGGGAGCGACCGCCGCCTACCTGCTCACGCAATGGCTGCCCGACCAGCCCGCCAACGTGCTCATCACCATGAGCGATGAACGCTTCAGGGGCGAAGAGGAGCGCGAAATCAGCTTCCGACGCGCGTTGCGCACCCGGCACCCGCGCGTTTCGCTCATTGACGCGAGCGGAGGGCATGGGCTCGACGGCCCGACTGAAAAGCTGGTCAGTCAGGCGCTCGGTCGCGAGGACAACATCGCCGCCGTCTATTCGATGGGCGGCGGCAATCGCGCGATCCTGCGAGCACTGGATGCACTGGGAAAAACACCGAAGTGCTTCATCGGCCACGACCTCGACTGCGACAACATCGAGTTGCTGAGAGAAGGCAGGATTCACGCAATCCTTTACCACGACCTTCGACAGGACATGCGCGCGGCGTGCCAGCACGTGATGAGCTTTCACAAGATGTTGCCTGCATCGGCGATTTCGCATACGTCATCGGTCGTCGTCATCACACCGGAGAACGTGCCAGAACACGTCGCCGGCCGCTTTCGCGGTTAGCCGCGCGAATTGCCCTCGAGTAACCAGGGCATTCGAGCGGCCGGGTCACTACGCCCCACGTCAAAAACGCGTAGCGATGCCCGCGATCACGCCAAACTGGCTTTTTCCGTAATCCGGATTCGTCGCGGAAGCACTGGCGCTGGCCCGATCGAAGTCAGAATTGGCGCCATACAGCCCGCTATCGAGACCGAGGTTCGACGTCGAACTGTTGCGGACGTAGCCCAGCTCCGTATACAGGAGCGTACGTTTGGATAACGAATAGTTCACGCCCAGCGTAAACAGCGTCGCATTGCCGTTACCCCGATTCGCGTTGGCGTGATAGACCGCCCCGGTAATGGCCAGCGCCGGCGTGCTCTGCCAGATCGCGCCAATCCATTCATGATCGACTGCCGTGGGCAGCGACGTGCCGGCCGGCAGCGCGGTCGGCGCGGCGCTGCCGAAATACCCTGCGTTCGATGCATCGGGTGCGCTCAAGTGCTGATACCCGACATACGCGACGACCGGCCCGAACGCATACGTTGCCCCCGTGAGTATCGAGCGCGACGCGAGATACACGTTACTGAACTTTCCGTTCTGGTCGCGGACTTCGTCATACGTCGCCTGCCAGAACAGGCCGGCGTTCTGGTATGACAGCTTGATGCCATCCGTGCGCCCCTGCGCGCTACCGAGGCCCGTCGACGTGCCGAGCTGTCCGGGCGCGCTGCCGGGATTGCCGGCATTCCATTTCGGTGAATTCGTCAGATCGTATTGCGCCTGGAGGACGAAGCCGGCGATCTTCGGCGACAGGTATTCGATGCCATTGCCCGCCTGCGAAAAGATCCGGCCTCGCACCAGCGTCCCGATCGCGTACTTCTTCGTCTGCTGCGGATCGACATCGCCGGAATACTGGCTGATCTCCGCCGAGCCCATGTTGCCGAACTTGAGTTGACCCCAGGTGGCATTTTTCAGCCCGACCGTTGCCTGACCCGCGAAGAAACTGCCGTTTGCCAGACTGCCGTTCTGCGTGTTCAGACGCGACTCCAGCTGGAAGATGGCCTCGGTGCCGCCGCCGAGATCCTCCGCGCCCGTCAGTCCGAATCGCGATTGCGCCCAACCGCCGCTTTGCGCTCCGAAGACACGCCCCTTCGCCTGCCCGGTCTCGTATTGAAGCCCATTGTCGACAATGCCATAGAGCGTCACGTTGCTCTGTGCGCTAGCCGAAACCGCCGCCGTCACTGCCGTTATCCCAAACAACACCTTTTTCATCATGTCTCCGCTCCTGTATTTGGACTTTCTCTTTTTTGTCTGGCGAGCTGGATCTTTCCCCTGCTCGCCGGTACAGCGCCATCGTTCATCGTTATTGAGTAAGGTGCCTCCCGGAGATCGAACCGAACCAGTCGTCGAACCTCGTCCTTCTCGAAAACAAGATAGGAATGCGAATCAGATATGATCGTTGTTCGCCTATCTTTAGACGTAGGTAAGCAATGCGACCTTTCCGGAGGATGCGGTCAGGAGAAAAGGGGAGACGTCAACTCGAACGCATGGTAAGCGTCCATCTGTACGTCGCCATATTGTCGACTCCGTTCGTGTCCGTATCCTGCTTTCCGGCGAGTGTATATTCGTCGCACGCAACAACCCAGATCGGAATGAGGAATCTATTTCCCAATCACCGGGAAAGTGGCAAGAAGTCAGACGCGGCGAACTGCTGACGGCTACAACCTGCTCTCACGGCAGTCTCGACATCAAGCTCTCTTCGCCAAGGGAGGAAGGTATTCGGCCCGTACGAGATCACTTCGCATCGTCGCGACGACAACCGCGATTCGGTCGATATGCTCGCCGTGCTGCTGAAGATGGAGAATTATGCGCCGCGCATCGCGTGCCGCTACGCGCCGCCCTTGATGCGCCTCGACCGGTCGATGCACGAAGTCGATGGGTTCGAGCTGCGGCAGCAGTCATCCTTCGATGAACGCTTCGACACCTTTGGGCGCGCATGCTCATGGGGATCCGCTACCAAGCTCGCATCGAATCCGAGATGCTTTCTAACCACGGTCCACAGTGACTTCAGGTCCTGCTTCGCCCGCAAAAATGCCAACAGCAGGTCGCAACGCGAACGGATCGGGTTCAGCCGACAGGGTGCGGAAATTCTAAACGCGCATGCTCTGGCAATGGAATCGAAGGCCGTGCCGGGATTCCCGGCGACGCGTAATAGGCGATAATCGAGGCTATAGGCACAAGACAATGAGCGGCAAGGGACTAGGTGTTTTGCCGCTCATCGGCGAGATCCGCACAGTTCGCTCGCTGCTTCCGCGACGGCTTCAGGCGTTACGGCCGCGGCGGCCTTTCCAGCCGCCTTCTTTGCGACGACTGCCCGTCGGCTTCTCGTCTTTTTTCGGCAACGCTGCTCGACGGGCGCCCTTTCGTGCGAGCCACTGTCGTACGCGTCGATTTTGTGGGTTTCGATTCCGTTGCGCAACTACAGCAAGGCGCTCGAGCAAACGGTGAGGGAAGCGGAGACGCGCGATCGCGGCGAACCAGGTCGGCGCCGCCGACCGGCGCGCGACGCCGACAGGAACGCGCCGTGGGTCACGGCACTTGCTGCAGGCTGCGTCAGCCTCGGCTGCAACATTGGGGATCGCGCGCAGCGCGTCGCCGCTGAAGGTGCCTTGTGAAGCGGTCCCCTGCCCGCCTTTGTCCGCAAATGAAAGCCCGGATAGTCGCTACTATCCGCGCCTTCATTTTCTAATTCCCCGTCGGGCTGATGATAAGCCCGGGAAGCGCAGGCTCGGCACTCAAACAGCAACCATTTGATTTAAAACCAATATTTATTGGGGCCAGCCTGGAGCGCCGCATGCAGTCTAGATTGCTCTAACCGGAAAATTGCACGGAAGGCAAAGTCACCTCGTCAAGCGGCGGTGAGGCCCTGTTCTGGTAAGGCCTCGAGCGCCGCTGTTGCCGGACTCCTTGTCGAGGCTGCGGCGAGATAGCGCGCGCAACTCTGTGCTTTGCCGTGCGCATTTCGGAAGACGGTCTGTTTTCACCGTTAGTGCTTCAGCCTGACTGTCTTGGCTATAAAATTTACGAATCACGAGCAAGGTCACGAAGGGAATCGCGAGGAACAGACATGCGTACCGGCACAGCATCATGTCTGCCCCCCGCTACCTATTCCCACTCGGCGATCAGGGATGCGTTCCGGTGAGGCTGCGTACTGCCCGCAAACCCAGTCTCCACGGGCATCCTCCATAACTAGAGAAAGAGCGACTCTAGTTTCTCGGGCTCGAGGCAACGATCGCGATGGGCAGCAGCGGAGAGGATTCGTCTGGAATCTCGTGGGAGCCGACGGTCAGGCCACGACCGTCGTGCATGTGTCCGCGACTGGCGACCGATGATCGGGCCAGCCTGCGGATCGCGGCAATGCCCGGCATCGGCGTCGAGGTTCTGCCGCGAGAGCAGAAGACATCCGGCATCGCGACCGGCCGGTTATCGCATCTACTTCCCGATCTCTGTACGACGCCAGGCCTCATCCATGCAATCTTCCCGACGCGCCGCGAGTAGGGTTCCGGCCGTTCGTCATCGGCTCGGCGTGCTCGTCGACGGATTTGAAGCACTGGATCGTTGCCATTAGCGCTCCGTCCGCACTGGCTCGGCATGCGCGCAAGGCCGACCCATCAGCGACCATAAAACGTAACCGGTTCGGGTTCCACACCCTGCTTCATCGCTTCGACGCGCGCGGTCCGTCCCCTCCGCGCGTCCTCGGTATTGTGCAGCGGCATCCCGAGATCGAGCACGACCTGGTCGGCGCCCGGCACGCCGCCCGCCGACCAGGCCTTCAGCAGTGCGCGGATCGCAGCATACGAACGTGTCGGGCCATTCGAGAGCCGGACCGCCAGATCCCGCGCCGCTTGCTCGACCTCTTCTTCCGGCACCACGAAGGCGGCGATACCCAGTTCGCCGGCCGTCGTCCCCGACATCACCTCGCTCAACATCACGTAGCGCGCCGCACGGGCCGGCCCCGCTCGCTCCGCAATCCGCTGAACTGCGCCGCAGACGGGTATCGTGCCGACCGACGGCTCGATGCAGCGGAACGATGCGTTGTCCGCCGCGACGACCAGGTCGCACGCGAGCGCCAGTTCGAACGCCCCGCCCCACGCACGGCCGCGCACCGCGCATACGGTCGGAATCTGCAGCGCCTCGATCTTGCGGTATGCGTGATGCATGTCGCTGATGAACGTGCGCCACGCGTTGAACTCCTTGTCGATGAAATCGAGGATATCGCCGCCCTGACTGAAGTTCGGGCCCGCTGCGCGGACGAGCAGCACGCGGATATCCGACTCGCTGGCCGCATGAATCGCGTCGCTCAGGTGTTCGGAAAACGCGTTGGCGATCAGGTTGAGCGGCGGGTTGTCGAGCACGATGTGGCCAACGGAACCGTGACGCTCGAAACGGACGGATGTCATGGGTGTCTCCTTGATGGAAATGGTGCCCGGGTTCAGGTCGGGCTGCTTGCGTGCAGTTCGAGCTCGCGGATCATGGCTTCGCGCATCGCGAACTTCTGCGCCTTGCCGGTCACCGTCATCGGCATGTCGTCGACGAAGCGGATGTAGCGCGGAATCTTGAAGTGCGCGATCTGGTCGCGGCAGAACGCGCGGATCTCGTCCTCGGACGCATCCTGACCGGGCTTGAGCACGATCCACGCGCAGATTTCCTCGCCGTACTTCTGATCGGGTACGCCGAATACCTGCACGGTCTGCACCTTCGGATGGCGAAACAGGAACTCCTCGATCTCGCGCGGGTACACGTTCTCGCCGCCGCGAATGAGCATGTCCTTCACGCGGCCGACGATGTTGCAGTAGCCGTCGGCGTCGATCGTCGCGAGGTCGCCGGTATGCATCCAGCCGTCGCGGATCGATTCCCGCGTGCGCGCGTCGTCGTCCCAGTAGCCGAGCATGACCGAGTAGCCGCGCGTGCACAGCTCGCCCGTCTCGCCGACCGGCACGACGTTCCCGTTCATGTCGACGACCTTGCATTCCAGATGCGGCTGGATGTGCCCGACCGTCGAGACCCGCTTGTCGAGTGGATCGTCCGTCGCGCTCTGGAACGACACCGGGCTGGTTTCCGTCATGCCGTAGGCGATGGTGACTTCCGTCATGTGCATGTTCGCGACGACCCGCTTCATCACCTCGATCGGGCACGGCGCGCCGGCCATGATGCCGGTACGCAGGCTGGAGAAATCATGCCGCGCGAAGTCCGGGTGATCGAGCTGCGCGATGAACATCGTCGGCACGCCGTGCAGCGCGGTGCAACGCTCGTCGCTCACGGCCGCCATCGTGGCTGCCGCATCGAACGCCTCGCCCGGAAAGACCATGCACGCGCCGCTGGCCGTACACGCGAGCACCGACATCACCATGCCGAAGCAGTGATAGAGCGGCACGGGCACACACAGCCGGTCCGCTTCGCTCAGGTTCATGGCCGCGGCGACGAACCGCGCATTGTTGACGATGTTCCGGTGCGTCAGCGTGGCGCCCTTCGGCGCGCCGGTGGTGCCGCTCGTGAACTGGATGTTGATCGGGTCGTTGGCGTCGAGCGTCGCCGCGATCGCGTCGAGTTCGTCCGTCGAGACGTGTGCGCCGCGCGCGAGCACCTGCCGGTACGTCAGCATGCCCGGCGTGGGGATGTCCTCCATGCGGATCACCCAGCGCAGCGCGGGAAGCCTCGCAGAATCCAGTGTGCCGGGCTCGCAATGCGGCAGTTCGGGGGCCAGCGTCCGCAGCATGTCCAGGTAACGGGACGTCTTGAACGACTCGGGCGCGACGACCGCCTTGCAGCCCACCTTGTTCAGCGCATATTCCAGTTCCGCGAGCCGATACGCGGGATTGACGTTGACGAGGATCAGCCCGAGCCGGGCGGTCGCGAACTGGGTCACGGTCCACTCGAACCGGTTGGGCGACCAGATGCCGATGCGATCGCCCCGGCGCAAGCCCAGCGCATGCAGGCCGGCCGCCATCGCATCGACCTCTGCCGCGAACGCTCGCCAGGTCCAGCGCACGCCCTGCTCGCGGAAGACGACGGCGGGGCGTTCGCCATGGCGCTTCACGGTGTCGGCCAGCAGTGCCGCGACCGTCAGTTCGCTCAACGCGGGATCGCCGGCGCCCCTGACATAGGACAGTCCGCCGACCGGCAGCGTCGAATCGGCACCCGGATCTTGTGTTCCAGCCTGCATGCTCATGCGTGTCTCCAGAGTTTCGGCGGAGACGGGCTCACATCGCAAGGCGCGTAAGGCTCTCTCCGGGATGTTTCTGAAAATCATCATCGTATCTTCCATGGAAGACGTCAATATGGGATTGACCTGAAACGAGCGAATGGTCGTGATCCGCATGGATATTGATAATTCACGGGTTTGAAGTGACTGTTTCGCTCCTGCAACGCTGTATTGCATATAGCGTCCTGCATGTTTTCTGCAGAAGATCATCCTGAAATCATCCGTGGAAGTTGCTCCGCTCGAGTCCCCTCCGTGACGCTTACCCGCCAGAACGATCGCCGGCACACGCGTCCCGACGCGTGTGCCGTTCCGTCAGAACATATGACGAATGCCGAGCATCACCCCGGTCTGGTCCACGCCGGCGGCCGGCCACGACGACGTGCCCGCGGTGCCACCGTCGATCGTCAGCACGGAGTTGCGCTGATTGAAGATGCGCCCTGCGGTCACGTACACCGAGCTGCGCTTCGACAGCAGGTACATCGCGCGCGCCGCGATGACCGACGCGCCGGCATCGTGCCCGCTCACGGTGAGATGGCCGTACTGCGCGTCGAGGATGACACTTGGCACCGGCAGATAGGTCGCGCCGAGCCACCAGTAATTGCTGTTTGCGTCGACGACGCCCGGTGCGAGCTCGCCGTGATCGATACGGTGCAGGAAGCCGCCGCCGATCGTCGCGGTGCCGAACTTCACGTAGCCGTCGATGACGGCACGCGTGTCGGTCTGCGAACTGCTCGGTAGGGGCGAGCCGGGGCCGCCGCCGCCATTGTTCCTGTCGATCGCGGTGGCGATTCCCCAACTGTCGGACTCGTACTTCAGCATCGCGGCGATCGTCTTGCACGCGCGGTAGTCGGTCGGCGACTGGCCCGCGCATCCACCGGCGGCCGCGGGCGCGACCGCATCGCGTCCGAGCGAATAGCTGACGCCGAAGGTGAAGCCCGACGCCGTAATGCTGTAGACGATCGCGTTGTCGAGACGCGCCTGCGCCAGATACGTGTCGAGCAGCCCCGCCGCATAGATGTTCGGCCCCATCGTGTCGCCGGGTATCGCCCAGTAGATCTGCGAATACTGGCGGCCGAACGACAGCGTGCCCCACCGCCCCGACAGGCCGACGTACGCCTGCCGGCCGAACAGGCGGCCGCTCTGGTTCAGCGTGCCCTGCCCCGGCGAAAAGCCCGACTCCAGCACGAAGACGGCGCTCAGGCCGCCGCCCAGGTCTTCCTTGCCGCGTATGCCCCACCGCGACGGCAGCGAGCCGGTGAGCTGCGGCACCTTCACCACGCTCTGCTTCTGCGGGCCGACGTTCGTGATGTATTCGACGCCTGTATCGATGATCCCGTACAGCGTGACGCTCGATTGCGCGTGCACGGCGCCCGACGCGCACGCCGCGAGCGCCGACAGTCCGACGCAAGCCGTCTTGCACCGTTCCAACCCTTTTCCAAACCCGCTTGTCCGCAGACTCATTTTGATGCCTCCATGTAATTCTGTTCTTCCGTGGAAGATAGTAATCACACATCTTCCATGTCAACCGAGCGGCGGATCGTGAGTTACCCCTAGGCTGGCCCATGATGGCGGTCGCATGGGGCTTCAGCGGAGAATTCAGGTTATTCATAGTTTTCCCTACCTCGACATTTGGAACGCGCCACCATATCTTCCACGGAAGACGAAAACGATTCGTCGGATCCGCTTCATGGAACGAGGTATGAAATGAATGAGTCAGAAGGTCACGGGACCGGTGCCCGGAACGGGCCTGCGCCGTCGCCGGCGGACGCTGCCGGCTTCGTCTGGAACGACGACTACGCGCTCGGTCACGGGTCGATGGACGACACCCATCACGAATTCGTCACGTGCGTGAACGCACTGCTCACGACGCCGGACGACGATCTCGGGCGCGCGCTCGACGCATTTGCCGCGCACGCATACAGCCATTTCGGCGACGAAGACGATGCGATGCGCGAGACGGCTTACGGCTCCGCGGGCTGCCATATCGACGAGCACGCGGCCGTGCTGCAGTCGACCGACGAGGTGCGCGCCGCGCTGGCCGAAGGCCGGCCGCAGGTCGTCCGTGCATTCGCCCGTGCATTGGCCGGGTGGTTTCCCGAGCATGTGCGCGTCATGGACCAGGGTCTTGCGCGCTGGCTCATCCAGCAACAACTGGGCGCGTCGCCGGTAGTCATCCGGCGCCGTCTTCCCGTCGCGGCCTGACGCACGCGCCCCTTTTCATACGAGCGTCCATCATGGAACAGAACACTCCGTCATCGAACGCGCTGCTGCAGGTCTGCGTATCCGCGAAGACGTGGCTCGCCGACGGCATCGTCGGTTACGAACTCGCGCCGCTGTCGGACGACAGCCTGCCCGACTTCGAAGCCGGCGCGCATATCGACGTGCACCTGCCCGGCGGGCTCGTGCGCCAGTACTCGCTGGTCGACCTGCCCGACGAACGGTCGCGCTACCGCATCGGCGTGCTGCGCGATCCGCAATCGCGCGGCGGATCGACGTGCCTGCACGACGATGTCCGCGCTGGCGACACGCTGTCGATCAGCGCGCCGCGCAATCACTTCGCGCTGCACCGCGGCCCGGAGCGGTCGCTGCTGTTCGCGGGCGGCATCGGCATCACGCCGATCCTCTGCATGGCGCAGCAACTGGCGCGCGAGCACCGCCCGTTCGATCTGCACTACTGCGGCCGCTCGCTGTCGCGCATGGCATTCGTCGAACGCGTGCAGCAACTGTCGTCCGCGGATGATCCGCACGCCCGCGTGCAGGTTCATGTCGACGACGGTCCCGACGGACAGCATCTCGATGCGCACGCCGCGATCGGCACGCCGTCGGCCGACAAGCATCTGTACGTGTGCGGGCCGACAGGATTCATGGATCACGTCCTGCAGACCGCGCGCGCGCTCGGCTGGGACGACGCGCATCTGCACCGCGAGTATTTCGCGGGGCCGACGCTCGAGCCGTCGGACGAAGACGGCCCGTTCGAGATCGAAATCCATAGCAGCGGCGAAGTGATCGAAGTGGGCGCCGGCCAGACGGCCGCGCATGCGCTGCTGGATGCCGGCTTCAACCTGCCGCTGTCGTGCGAGCAAGGCGTGTGCGGCACCTGCATGACCGGGGTGCTGGCCGGCGAGCCCGACCACCGGGACCTGTATCTGACCGACGACGAGAAAGCGCGCAACGACAGCTTCATGCCGTGCTGCTCGCGTGCGAAGACTGCGCGGCTGGTGCTCGATCTCTGACGCCACCGCGCACATGCCACTGAACACTGGAACGAGGAACTCAACATGCTGACCAAGCAGGACAATGAACTGATGTGCCGCACGGGCCCCGGCACCGCGATGGGCAACGCGATGCGCCGCTTCTGGCTGCCGGTGATCCAGTCGTCGGACCTCCCGCAGCCGAACGGCGATCCGCAAACGATCGAGCTGCTCGGGCAGCGGTTCGTGGTCTGGCGCGATCGCGATGGTCGGCCCGGCCTCTACGACGAAGGCTGCCTGCATCGCGGCGCGTCGATGCAGCTCGCCCGCGCGGACGGCGACGGCCTGCGCTGCATCTATCACGGCTGGAAATTCGCGGTGGACGGCACGGTGCTCGAAACGCCGAATGTCCCCGATCCGAAGTTCAAGAGCCGCATCCGCGGCCGCACGTATCCGGTGCGCGAGGCGGGCGGCCTGATGTGGGCGTACCTCGGGCCCGAAGGCAAGGCGCCGCCGTTCCCGCACCGCGCGTTCATGGATCAGCCCGATGCCCACCGCATCAACGTGTGCGCGATCGTCAACTGCAACTTCGTGCAGGTGATCGAGGGTCTCGTCGATTCGTCGCACCTGACGGTGCTGCACAGTTCCGCCCTCGCGCAGACCAACGCGTCCGACCTGGACTATGCGGGGAAGATCACGCACATGCAGTTCGACGCGGCCCCGACGATCGAGGCGGACGAGACGGATTTCGGCTTTCACTATGTCGCGATCCGCCAGGCCGGCGACAACCGCATCGCGCGCGTCACGTCATTCATCGCGCCGAGCTTCATCGCGAACGCGAACGGCGACGTATGGCTCGCCGCGGTGCCGATCAACGACGAGCGCTGCTACTTCTTCCACGTGTGGTGGGACGCGCAGAAGCCGGTCGGCGAAGAGCCGCTGCGCAGCGCGCAGCTCAAGTTCGTCGGTCTCGACGAACCGACGCTGCGCAAATACGGGATGACGCTCGATACCTGCGACTCCCCGGCCGCGATGTCGTTCGTCAACGGCTATCGCCAGGATCGCCGGGCGCAGCGCGACGGCCACTTCACCGGATTCGACGGCATCACGCAGGAAGACGCCGCCTGCAGCATTTCGAGCGGCGCGATCCGCGACCGGTCGCAGGAAATGCTGTCGACGGCCGATCTCGCGATCAGCCGCCTGCACCGCACGCTGCTCGCGTGCGCACGTGCGGAGCGCGATCAGCAGGACATTGCGGCGCTGCGGGCAGATTCGGGCGGCGCGATCGGCGTATCCGGCGAGATCGGCCCGGGCGAGGACTGGCGTCGGCTGGTACCGCACCACCGGATCGTGTCGCCGGCGGGCACGCGCACGCAACGCAATGCATGACCACCATTTGAACAGGAGTCCAACATGTTGAGCCACGAAGATAACGAGATGTTGTGCCGCGTCGGTCCGGGCACGCCAGGCGGCGCGTTGATGCGGCGCTACTGGCACCCGGTCTGCACGTCCGCGCAACTTCCGGAGCCGGACTGCGCGCCGCTGCGCGTGCGTCTGCTCGGCGAGCAGTACGTCGCGTTCCGCGATTCGAACGGCGAGGTCGGCCTGCTCGAGGAGCTGTGCATGCATCGCGGCGCGTCGCTCGCGCTCGGCCGCGTCGAGGAAGGCGGCATTCGCTGCCTGTATCACGGCTGGAAGTTCAGCGTGTCCGGCGCGGTGCTGGAAACGCCTAACCATGCGGACCCGAAGTACGCGGCACGGATGAACGCGCCCGCGTTCCCGGTGCGCGAGGCCGGCGGCATCGTGTGGGCGTATGTCGGCCCGAAGGAACTTGAACCCGCGTTCTCCCGCTATGCGTTCATGGATGCGGCGCCGGACCATCGCGTCGTGCTGCGCATCAACGTCGCCTGCAACTACCTGCAGCTGGTCGAAGGCGGCGAGGACAGCTCGCACGTCGGCGTGCTGCATACCAACATGGCGCGGCCGGGCTGGAAGGACGATTCATTCACGCGCAATCCGGACGTCGTGAATCCGGCCGCGCTCGCGTCGAACGACCTCGAACCGTCGCTGAAGATCGAGGACACGGCGTTCGGTTTTCACTATGTTGCGCTGCGCAAGACCGGCGAGCCGGGTGTGCGCAACGCGCGCGTCGTGCCGTTCATCGTGCCGTACGGCCGCATCATTCCCGCGCCGGCGTTCCTGTTCACCGTGCTCGAGGTGCCGGAAGACGACATGCATACGAGCACCTATATCGTCGTGCACGGCGACTCGCCGGTCACCGAGGACAAGATCATCGAGCTGCTGGGCCTGGATGATCCGAAGTACTACGATCGCAAGAACTGCACGTTCAACGCGAGTTGGGCCGATTCGTTCGGCCAGAGCCGCGCGCTGATGAAGGAAAACTGGACCGGCCTGCGCGGCGTCGAAGTCGAGGATGCGACGATCGGGCTGTCCCAGGGGCCGCTGTACGACCGCTCGCGCGAGCATCTGGTGCCTGCGGACCAGGCCGTCGTGCGAGTACGCCGCGCACTGCTGGCAGCGGTCAAGCGCGTGATGAACAACGAGCAGCCGCCCGCGCTCGGGCTCGATCTGCGCGGCGTCAGCGCGTGCGACCGGCCGCTCGCGGACGATGCGGCCTGGCAGGATCTGCTGCCCGCGCATCGCGACACCACCGAAGCCGTCGGAGCCTGAGGAGAACCTTGATGACCCACGATCCAACCCGCGGCCACACGCCGGATTACCTGTCCCTGTTGCGCCTCGACGGACGCGGTTTCGTCGTGCTCGGCGCCGGCCAGGGCATCGGCGAGCAGACGGTTCATGCGCTTGCGCAGGCCGGTGCACGCGTGCTTTGCGTCGACCGCGACGAGACGCTCGCGCGCCGCATCGCCGAAGCTGTCGACGGTATTCCATGCACGGCCGACGCCACGTCTCGCAACGACATGCAGCGCGTGTTCGACACGGCGCGCGAGCAATTCGGCCGCATCCACGGCGTGGTCGACATTATCGGCGTGGCGGGCATCAAGCCGCTGGCCGCCGTCGACGACGCGTCTTGGGCGCAGCAGTTCGACATCGTCGTGCGCCATGCGTACCTCGCGCTGCAGATCGGCGGAGAAATGATGAAGCGCGACGGCGGCGGCACGTTTGCGTTCGTCGGCTCGCTCGCGGGCGATCGCGCGGTGCCGAGCGAGGTCGCGTATGCGGCGTCGAAGGCCGCGCTGCACCATCTCGTGCGCTGCGCGGGTGTCGAGTATGCGCCGTACAACGTGCGCATCAACGCGGTGTCGCCGGGGTTCGTGCGCACGCCGCGGCTTAACCAGCGGCTGGACGCCGCGACCTGGGTGCGCGTCGGCGAAGCGATCCCGATCGGGCGCGCGGCCACGCCCGCCGAGATCGCCGGCCACCTGCTGTTCCTCGCGTCCGACCTGAGCGCGCACATGGCCGGCGAGATCGTCACCGTCGACGGCGGCCTGAGCGTGAAGGCCGCGATTCCCGCGATCACGTTTGCCCCGTCGGCCACGCCCACGCCATGAGCACAATGAAACAGCCTTCCCCGCGCGACCTGATTCATCCGTCTCTACGCGCGTTCGCCGACGCGGCTGCCGCGCGGCCGAGCCTGGCGCAGATGAGTGCCGACGATGCACGCGCGGGCATCGCCGCGCGCACGGCCGCACGGGCGGCCGGCCCACGCATCGACAAGGTGTTCGACCTCGCGATTCCCGGCCCGGGCGGCGGCATCCCGGTGCGCATCTACCATCCCGACGGCGCGACCGGCGTGACACTGGCCTTTCACGGCGGCGGATGGCGAATGGGCAATCTCGACAGCTTCGACGCCGTGTGCCGGCACCTCGCCAACGACTCGGGGCTGGCCGTGATCAGTGTCGACTATCGGCTCGCGCCCGAGCATCCGTTCCCCGCCGCGCTCGAAGACGTATGGGCGGCGACCTGCTGGGCGGCCGAACACGGGCACGAGCACGGGCTGCCGACCGCACGGCTCACGGTATTCGGCGAATCGGCGGGCGGCAATCTCGCCGCCGTCGTGTCCCTGCTCGCGCGCGAGAATGCGCGGCCGCGGCTCCTCGCACAAGCGCTCGTGTACCCGGCGACGGACGCGCGCCAGCAGCACGCATCGCGGTCGGTGTACGCGGAAGGCTTCGTGCAACGCACGGCCGACGTCGCGCACGCCTTTCGCGAGTACGCGCTCGATCACGGCGTGTCGCCGTCGGTCTGGACGCTGTCGCCTTTCCATGCAGCGAGCCACGCGGGCCTGCCGCCGGCCCTCGTGATCACCGCCGAGTGCGACGTGCTGTGCGACGACGGCGAAGCGTATGCGCGCAAGCTTGCCGATGCGGGCGTGCCGACGACCTGCGTGCGCTATGCGGGCATGTTGCACACGTTCTACGGCATGCGCGGCGAGGTCGACGCCGCCGCGCTCGCCCAGCGACAGGTGGCCGACATGCTGCGGGCGGCCGTGCAGGCAGGGTAGCGATGCGCGTGGACGTGCGACCGGGAAACTTACGTACAATGGCGGATAGCGGTACCTGTCGCCGCCCCGTTACGATCGATCCGGTCGCACCCCTTCCAAGGAAGCCATCGAGATGAGCACCGCAGACGCGAAGCAGCCCACCCGTCGCCGAACCGCCGGCAGCGCGGCGGCCCCGACGCAGACGGAATCCGCCGCCAAGGCGAGCCTGCCGCGCAACAGCCTGATCGAACTGATCACGTTGCAGTGGCAGCACGAGCACAGCGATCTCGACTTGTCGAATTTCCTGCTGGCGATCTACTTCATGCGGATCGGCACGCTCGTCGAGCAGTCGTTCGACAAGATGTGCCAGCGCATGTGGGGCATCAGCGGCTCCGACATGCGCGTGCTGCTTGCACTGCGCCGCGGCGGGCAACCATACGCGAAACGCCCGACCGACCTGTACCGCGCGCTGCTCGTGACGTCGGGTGCAATCACCAAGAAGATCGACCGCCTGGCGAGTCTCGGGATGGTCGAGCGCCGACCCGATCCTGGCCATGCCGGCGGATTCATCGTGCACCTGACGCGAAAGGGGCTCGACGTCGTCGAAAAGGCCGTCGTGAAGCTCGCGAACGAGTCGTCGATTGCACCTGCGATGGCGTATTTCTCCGACGCCGAGCGTACTGCCGGTAACGAATTTTGCATGCGTACGCTGGCGTTGCTGGAAGAGCACGTGCTGTCGGAAGTCGGCGACGCCAACGACGCGCCGTCTGACCAGCAGACCAAGAAAGCGCGGCATTCACCACGCAGTCGCAAGTAAGCAACGAAGCAGCGCTTTCGTCCGCTATCACATCACCGCAGTACGACCTCGTCTTTCAGCATTTTCATGAGCGCGTCAGCTCGGTCGCTGGATACCTGAGCGCCCACGGGCAAGCGCAATGCGGCAAATCCCGCACCGGGGCCGAGCAAACTGTCGCGGCACGGGTGGAAACACGGTGTCGGCCCGCCGGTCGCTTCGTGCTCTGGCTCGAACTGCCGAAGCACGTTGATTCACGCACGCTCTTCGACGCAGCACTGGAACACGGCATCTTCTTCGCCTTGGGAGACTGATTCTCCGCCAGCCGGCGTTTCCGCAACTGTTTGCGCCTGAGCGTCGCCTACGAGTGCACCAGCATCGAATACGGCGTCCGCCTTCTGTGGACGCAGCCCTCACGCCAGATGGCGCGTTGGCGACACGAGAGCGGCGATCAAACCGCCCGCTCCCCGCGCCGCCGATCGCCCGTTACTGAAGCGTGATGCCGGCAACCGGCGGCATCGCCGGCGTCACGCCTGCCGCCGCACAGAGGGCCTCCACGATCGAGGGTACCTGCTCGCCCGGAACGGAAAACCCGACGCCGGCGCCGCCCGGCACATAGAACCGGACGATCACATCGGTCGTGTCGCCGATCCGGCCGATTTCCCAACCGACGGAATGCACCGCGAACCGGGCGCCGTGGTTGTCGTTTGCGATGCGCTCGGCGCACTCGATCGCATGCGGAAGTGCGATCAGCAGTTCGTTGAACGTCGAGCGATGCAGCGTGACCGTCGGATGTGCGCCGCGGATCAGCAGGAACTGGCCGTCGTCGGACATCTCCATCGCGTCGATCGCGCGAATCGCCGGATCGTGGGAGTCGACCATGCATCACCCCCGCTTCCAGACCGGCGTGCGGCATGCGACGACAGCGGCCCGCGGCACACACCTGGCGTCGGACAGCAATACGAACGCCGCGGGCGACGAACTCGCCCGGAGCAGGGCGGCAAAGATCCGGGCGGACAGATATTTCTTCATGATTGACCTCGTTTCAGGCATCGGCAGGACGGAAACCCGGTTCGGGCTTCTCGCGTCGTGGACGTCTTACGCACGCTCGCCAGTGTCGCGGCGCTCCCGTCATTCCGATGCGCTGTTGGCACTTCGCCGCGCCACGCGACTTGCCGAAGCGCATCGGCATGTACGCCCGACGGCCCGGTCGTCGCATGGCAGTTCGTCACGCGATCAGAAGCGGTGACGCAACCCCAGCGTGACGGCGGATTGATAATTCGAACTCGACGCTGTCAATCCGGCAATCGATGCCGTGATGCCGCTGTCTCCCGTACCGTGCACGTTCTGGTACACGCCTCGCAGATAGACGTCGGTGCGTTTCGACAGCGCATAATCGGCCGTCAATACGAACTGGTTCCACTTCGGACTCACGCCGGCCACCTTGCCGTCCGTGTACGTATAGGCACCGGTCACGCTGAACGCGGGCGACAGGTCGTAACGTGCCTGCAACTCGTAGTTGTTGAAGCGAGCACCGCTACCCGAAAACGACAATCCGTTCGACGTGCCCGACGCGGACGAACTGATCCCGGTCAGGTTATCGAGGTGCGTCTGCGTGAAGATCGCGCCGACCGTGGCCTGTCCGAACGTGTAGTTCGCGCCCAAGCCCCAGGTACGCTGGGCATCGGCCGTAAACGTGGTGTCGTCGCTCACCGCGCCGCCGGAATTGGTTGACGAACCGGCGTGCCCGAGTTGCATGTACCCCGCGCCGACGTTGAGGCCGCCATACTGATAAGACGCACCGAAGCTGTACGCGCGATTGTTCGCGAAACCGCTCGCCGAGTTCGAGAAGCCGTACAGACCATTGAACGTCAGCCCGCCGTAATTCACGCTCTGATACTTGACGGAATTGCTGATTCGAAACGAATTCTGGAGGTTGTCGTTGTCGTACGGATGCGCGGTGGCCGACATTTCCAGCGCGCCGAGCGTATCGACGATGGAGTCGTACTGGCGGCCGAGCGTAAGCGTGCCGAAGCGGTCGCTCGACAGCCCGACGAACGCCTGGCGGCCGAACTCGCGGCCGCCCTGACCGAGCTTGCCGTTCATCACGTCGAAGCCGCTTTCGAGCGTGAAGATCGCCTTCAATCCGCCGCCGAGCTCCTCGCTGCCCTTCAGGCCGAACCGGCTACCGCTCAACGTGCCGCTCGTCGCGGCGACGTTGCCCTTGCCGCCCTGGTTGCTGGTATACGTGATGCCGGCATCGATCAAGCCGTAGAGCGTCACCGTGCTTTGTGCGTGTGCGGACGCGGCAAACGCCGCGCACGCGGCCACCGCAGGAAGCGATCTTTTCATTCAATTCTCCGAAACAGTTTCTTTCCATCACGACGGGCAAGCGCGTGCCTACCCGCTTCATGTCAGCCCGGAATCCTGCGATCCCGGGTGATTCGCATTAGATCGCATTGCAACGCTGCTTCGGTTTCATCGGGCCCGTCCGGATGTTTCCTCGCATTAATTCGATGAACGGCTGTAACAGAAGCGCGAGCGCGCTTCGGACGCCGCGCCTGCCGGCTGCATCGAGCGTCTCGCGCCACCGGCACGTCGACCGCGTGGCCGCTGGCCACGCATCCGCGGAGCAGCATTCGAGATCCGAATTGAATCGGCAACGCTCGCCCGCGTCGCCATGTCGATGAAATTTTCGGACACGCGGCCGTAACCGGAAGTCACACCGCGGCTCCTACACTCCGGGCTCGATTTCAACCTGGAACGCGTGCGGCGCACCCGTGCCGCGCCCTCCCCTGTCCATCCTTCCGCATGATCCAGAAAGCTCCCGCGAGATCCGCCGCCGTCGGCCTGCTGCTCGCCTGCGGTATCGCACCCGGCTTCGCGCAAGTCACCCAGCCCGTCCCGATTCGCGACATTCGCGTCAACGGTTTGAAGCGCATCGCATTGCGAACGATCAACGCCTATCTGCCCGTCAAGATCGGCGACGTGCCGTCCAACGACACGAGTACGCAACTGATCCGCACGCTGTATGCGACCGGCTTCTTCAGCGACGTGAAGGTCTCGACCGATAACGGCGTCCTCGTCATCGACGTCGTCGAACGCCCCACGCTGACCGCCGTGGAATTCACGGGCACGAAGGAATTCGACAAGGACAATCTGGGCAAGGCGATGAAATCCGTCGGTTTGTCGACGGGCGCCGCGTACGACCGGTCGCTCGTGCAGAAGGCCGAGCAGGAACTCAAGCGTCAGTACCTGACGCGCGGCTACTACGCGGCCGAAGTGACGACGACCGTCACGCCGCTCGACGAAAACCGCGTCGAGGTGCTGTTCGCGGTCAACGAGGGCCCCAGCGCGAAGATCAGGCAGATCGAGTTCATCGGCAACGCTACGTTCAGCACGAAGACACTGCTGGACGAGATGCAGTTGTCGACGCCGACCTGGTCGAGCTGGTACACACGAAACGATCTGTACTCGAAGGACAAGCTGACCGGCGACCTCGACAACGTACGCGCGTACTACCTGAACCGAGGCTATCTCGAGTTCAACATCGAGTCGACGCAGGTATCGATTTCGCCGGACCGGAAGGACATGTATCTGACCGTTACCGTGCACGAAGGCGAGCCGTACACGGTCTCCGAGGTCAAATTGTCGGGCGACCTGCTCGGCCGCGGCCCGGCGTTCGAGAAACTGCTGCCCGCCATGCAGGGTCGCCGCTTCTCGGCGGAAACACTGAAGCAAGCGACCAAGGCGATCGTCGACCGGCTCGGCGAATACGGTTACGCGTTCGCGACGGTCAATGCGCAACCGGACATCGACCGGGCGACGCATCGGGTCGGCCTTACGCTCGTCGTCGATCCGGGACGCCGCGTATCCGTGCGTCGTATCGATATCGTCGGCAATTCGCGAACGCGCGACGAAGTCGTGCGCCGTGAAATGCGTCAGTTCGAGGGGGCCTGGTTCGACTCGGAACGGATCACGCAGTCGAAGGACCGGATCAATCGGCTCGGATACTTCACCGACGTCGACGTGACGACGATGCCGGTCGACGGCTCGCAGGACCAGGTCGACCTGCAGATCAAGGTTGCCGAGAAACCGACCGGCTCCATCACGCTCGGCGGCGGCTTCTCGTCGTCGGACAAGGTCGTGCTGTCGGCAGGCGTCACGCAGGACAACGTATTCGGTTCGGGCACGAGCCTGTCGGTCAACGTCAACACTGCGAAGAGCTACCGAACGCTCGCGGTCACGCAAACCGATCCCTACTTCACGATCGACGGCATCCAGCGGATCACGAGCGTGTATTACCGGACGAGCCAGCCGCTCTACTACTCGTCGTCGAGCGACACGAGCTTCAGGATCGTCACGGTGGGCGCGAGCCTCAAGTTCGGCATCCCGTTCTCCGAGACCGACATGGTCTACTTCAGCGCCGCGCTCGAGCAATACCGGCTCACCGTGGATTCGGCAACACCGCAGAGCTACGTCGACTACGTGAACACGTTCGGCCGCGTGTCGAACACGGTGCCGTTATCGGTCAGCTGGTCGCACGACGCGCGCGACAGCTCGCTCTCCCCGAATCGCGGCTACTTCGCGCAGGCTTCCGCCGAGTACGGTACGCCCGCCACGTCGACGCAATATTACAAGGCCGACGTGAACGCGCAGTATTACTACTCGTTCGCACGCGGCTTCGTACTGGGCCTCAATTTCCGCGGCGGCTACGGCAACGGACTCGGCGGCAAGCCCTATCCGATCTTCCAGAACTACTATGCGGGCGGCATCGGCACCGTGCGCGGTTATGAATCGAGTTCGCTCGGGCCGCGCGATACGAAAACCGGCGATGCGATCGGCGGTTCGAAACTGATCGTCGGCAACGTGGAGTTGTCGATCCCGCTGCCGGGATCAGGCTACGACCGCACACTGCGGGTCTTTACGTTCGTGGACGGCGGCAACGTCTGGGGCACGGAAGGCAGCAGCACCGGCGCGAACGGGCTGAGGTACTCGTACGGCGCCGGCCTGTCGTGGATCTCGCCGATCGGGCCGCTCAAGTTCAGCCTGGGGTTCCCGATCGTGCGTCACAGCAACGACAACTATCAGAAGTTCCAGTTTCAGATCGGTACGTCATTCTGAGCGCGGCTACGGCGCACCTGCGTGTCGCGGTCGACGCGCCGGTGCTCACGTTCCGTCACCGCGTGGCCGTCGGCCCGGAGATTGCGCCCGGCGACTCGCACGCGCGTGCACGGCCGGCCACGCCCGGGCCCGATTCGACGCTGGCCGGCACGAAAATATAGCCGCGGCTGCGCACGGTCTGGATATACCGATGTTCACCGAGCGCATCCCGGAGGATCGTCCGCAAGCGGAACACCAGGACATCGAGCCCGCGCTCCGAACGGTCGAGCGTACTCTTGCCCATCAGCGACAGGATGTTGGCCCGCGACAGCACCCGCATCGGGTGCAGGACGAATACCTTGAGCAGCGCGAACTCGCTCGCCCGCAAGCCGACATCCTGCTCGCCGCGGGTCACGCGCCGCGCGAGGAAGTCGACTTCGAAGTCGCCGAACCGATAACGGTCCCGCACTTCCGGCAGCTCGCGAAGGTTCCCGGTATAGCGGCGCAACACGCTCCGGACCCGCACCATCAGTTCCATCGGATCCACCGGCTCGACCACGTAGTCGTCCGCGCCGAGTTCGAACGCGACGATCCTGTCGACGAGGTCCGCCGAGCAGCCGACCATGATGACCGGCATGTCGTAGGCGGCCGCCCGCAACTGCCGCAGCGCCGCGTGCGAATCGGCGGCCGGTTGCTCCACGCGCATGACGATCGCCGACGGCGGCTCCCGTTCCACGCGAGCGAGCAGCGACGGCGTGTCGTAAAGGACCGACATTTCGATCTGGTATTTGTTCAGGCAGGCACGCAGCAGGTCGCGCGTGCGCTGGCACGGTTCGATGACGAGAATCCGGGAAGTCATGGGAATTGAGCGGTTCGGGAAAAGGCCGAGGACAGACCACTGAACACAACGCAGCGGGGCGCCCCGGCGCATCGACAGGTGCGTCATGAACCGGCGGCGCCCGTTCCATGCCGTGCGCGCCGATCGTGAATTCAGCCGTCGTTTTGCGGCGTCGGGTACCGGCGCGGGTGCGGCGACGGAAGCGCCGGGTCCGCGCACACGCGCCGCGCGTGTATCGCGGCGCGGCGACGGGCAAGCGTCGCCGTTCACATCGCGGCCGCCGACCGCTTCCCGTCATCCGCAGCGACGGCCGCATCGGCGCCGCCCGTCTTTTGCCAGCCGCCGCCGAGCACCTTGTACAGCGTGACGAGATTCGACAGCTTCGCGAGCTGGTCGGTCACGAGCTGCTGCTGCGCGGTGTACAGCGTTCGCTGCGCGGTGAGCACGGTCAGGAAGCTGTCCGTTCCGGCCCGGTAGCGCGCTTGCGCAAGATCGTAGTAGTCCTGCGCGGATCGAACGTACTCGCGATCGGCACCGACCTGCGTCACGTAGGTCTCGCGACCGGCAAGCGCATTCGACACCTCCTTGAACGCGGTCTGGATCGCTTTTTCGTAGTCCGCGACGTCGATGTCCTTCTCGATCTTCGCGACGTCGAGCGACGCCTTGTTGCTGCCGTAGTCGAAGATCGGCAGCGAAACCGACGGCGCGAACGCCCACGCGCCCGTGCCGGCCTTGAAGAGTGTCGACAGGCTGGAGCTGGCCGTGCCGGCCGTCGCCGTCAGCTCGATCTTCGGGAAGAACGCGGCGCGCGCGGCGCCGATGTTCGCATTCGCCGCCTTCAGCGTGTGCTCGGCCGCCACGATGTCGGGCCGGCGCGTCAGCAGGTCCGACGGCAGACCGGCGCCGACGTCCGCGAACATCGCATCGCTGTCGAGCAGCGTCGGGCCGCCGTCGAGGTCGTCCGGCAGTGCGCAGCCGATCGCTGCGGACAGATCGTTGCGGTCCTGCGCCACGGCGCGCGTGTAAGACGCGACGCTCGCCTTCGCCGACGCCAGCGATGTCTGCGCTTCGCGCACGTCCTGCAGCGACGCGCTACCGATCTTCCGCATCGCGACCGTGAGGTCGTAGGTACGCTGGTTGGCCGCCACAGTGTCGGTCGCTATCGCGAGCATCGCTTCGTCGGCTCGCAGTTGCAGGTAGTCGGCCGCGACCGTCGCGATGAGCGCGAGTTGCGTGCTGGTGTGCGACGCATCCGTCGACAGGTAGTTCTCGAGCGCCTGCCGCTTCAGGCTGCGCAGGCGTCCGAAGAAATCGATTTCCCACGACGTGGTGCCGACCGACACGCTGCTCGAGCGGCTGATCGTGCCGGCGCTGCGGGAATTCGTCAGCGAACCGCTCGCGTCGATCGACGGTCCGAGCGACGCACGGGTGATGCGGTACTGCGCCTCATACTCGGCCACCTGAAGCGCCGCGACGCGCAAGTCGCGGTTGTTGTCGAGGGCGAGCGCGATCAGCTTCTGCAGTCGCGCGTCCTTGTAGAAGTCGCGCCAGCCGAGGTCGGCGGCGAGCGGTGCCGCCGCGCCGGTCGACGCCGCCGCCGGCGCCGCGGCGCTCGTTCCATATGCGGCACCCGCAGGCCACGTGCTTGCGACAGGCGCGGCTGGCCGTTGATAGACGGGGTCGAGCGAACACGCGCCGAGCGCGGCGACGCACATCAGCGCCAGCAATTTCCGTTTCATGCTTCTTCCTTTGCGTGCCGCGCATCATCGCGACCGTGCTCGTTGAACAGTTTGCGCACGACGATGAAGAACACCGGCACGAAGAATATCGCCAGCACCGTCGCGGCGATCATCCCGCCGGCGACGCCGGTGCCGATCGCGTGCCGGGCAGCCGAGCCGGCGCCGGTACTGACCACGAGCGGCAGCACGCCGAACACGAACGCGAGCGACGTCATCAGGATCGGCCGCAACCGGAGATGCGCGGCCTCGAGCGTCGCCTCGATCAGCCCTTTCCCCTGCGCCTGCAGGTCCTTCGCGAATTCCACGATCAGGATCGCGTTCTTCGTCGACAGGCCGATCGTCGTCAGCAGACCGACCTTGAAATACACGTCGTTCGACAGCCCGCGCAGGTGCGCGGCGGCGAGTGCACCCAGCACGCCGATCGGCACGACGAGGATCACCGCCAGCGGCACCGACCAGCTTTCGTACAACCCGGCAAGACACAGGAACACGACGATCAGCGAGATCGCGTACAGATAGGTCGACTGCGAACCGGCGAGCACTTCCTGATACGACTGGCCGGTCCACTCGATGCCGAAGCCGGACGGCAGCTGCTTCGCGATCTTCTCGACCGCCTTCATCGCCTGGCCGGTGCTGACACCGGGCGCCGTCTGCGCGCTCATCTGCATCGCGAGCGTACGGTTGTAGCGTTCGATCTGCGGCGGCCCGAAGGTCCAGCGCGTGGTCGAGAACGCGGAGAACGGCACCATCGCGCCGTCGTAGGTCGTCGTCGAGGTCGACGACGCATTCGACGAGGAATCGGCGCGCACAAACCACTGCCCGACGTCGGTCGGCATCATCCGGAACGGCGCATCGGCCTGGACGTACACCTTCTGGATCCGTCCGGTATCGATGTAGTTGTTCACGTAGGACGACCCGAACGCGGTCGACAGCGTCGAGTTGATGTCCGAGATCGACAGCCCGAGCGCGCCTGCCTTCTCGCGATCGATGTCGACATGGAGTTGCGGCGAGTCCTCGAGACCGGCCGAGCGCGTCATCGCGAGGGACGCATCCTTCGCGGCGAGCGCAATGAAACGGTTGCGCGCGGCCAGCAGCTTGTCGTGCCCCTGCCCCGAGCGATCCTCGATCTCGAAGTCGAGACCGCTCTGCGTGCCGAGCCCCTGGATCGCCGGCTGGTTCATCACGAAGACCTGCGCATCGCGGCGCTTCGCGAACGCGGCATTCGCGCGGCCGATCACCGCTTGCGCGCCGTCGTTCGATCCGCGCTGGCCCCAGTCCTTCAACTGGACGAACGCGAACGCGTTGTTCTGCCCTTGCCCGTTGAAACTGAAGCCGTTGACGGCCATCACGTGCGCGACGGCCGGCTGCTTCAGGAAATACTGCTCGACGGCCTCGACGGTTTTCAGCGTGCTCGATGCGGGCGTGCCCACGGGTGCCGACACCGATACCATGATCGAGCCCTGATCCTCTTCCGGCAGGTACGACGACGGCAACGTCATGAACAGCAGCCCGACGACGCCGGCGATCAGTGCGTACGCAATCATCCAGCGCATCGGCTTCGCGACGACGCGCGCGAGCGACGCGCTGTATCCGGCGTTGCCTTTGTCGAACAGCCGGTTGAATGCGCCGATGAATCCCCGACGCTCGTGATGCGGGATGGAAGAAGGCGTCAGCAGCGTGGCGCACAGCGCCGGTGTCAGCGTCAGCGCCAGCAGCACCGACAGCACCATCGCGGACACGATCGTCACCGAGAACTGCCGGTAGATCGCGCCCGTCGAGCCGGAGAAGAACGCCATCGGAATGAACACGGCCGTCAGCACCGTCGTCACGCCGACGAGCGCGCCGGTGATCTGCCCCATCGCCTTGCGCGTCGCTTCCTTCGGCCCGAGTCCTTCATCGGCCATGATCCGCTCGACGTTCTCGACGACGACGATCGCATCGTCGACCAGCAGCCCGATCGCGAGCACCATCGCGAACATCGACAGCACGTTGATCGAGAAGCCGATCGCCGACATCACGCCGAGCGTGCCCAGCAGCGCGACCGGCACGACGATCGTCGGAATCAGCGTCGCGCGCAGGTTCTGCAGGAACAGGTACATCACGAGGAACACCAGCACGACGGCCTCGATCAGCGTCTTCACGACTTCCTCGATCGAGATCTTCACAAACGGCGTCGAGTCGTACGGGTAACTGATCGCGATGTCCTTCGGCAGCTGCGGCTGCAGCTCGGCGAGCTTCGCGCGCACCTTGTTCGCCGTCGACATCGCGTTCGCGCCGGTCGACAGCTTGATCGCGAGCGCCGCGGCCGGTTTGCCGTCGAGCCGCGACGACGTGTCGTACGAATCGCCGCCCACTTCCACGCGCGCGACGTCCTTCAGCCGCACCTTCGACCCGTCGGTGTTCACGCGCAGCAGGATGTCGCCGAACTGCTCGGGCGTCGTCAGCAGGCTCGACGATGCGATGGTCGCGTTGATCGCCTGCGTGTCCGTCGCGGGCGCGCCGCCCAGCTCGCCGACCGACAGCTGCACGTTCTGGTTCGAGATGGCCGTCGTGACGTCGGACGCGGTCAGCCCGACACTTTTCAGCCGGACCGGATTCAGCCAGATTCGCATCGCGTGCTGCGCGCCGAACAGCGTGACGTCGCCGACGCCGCTCAGCTGGGTGAGCTGGTCCTGGATCTGCGTCGAGATCACGTTGCCGAGTTCGATCGAACTGAGCGAGCCGCCCGGCGACGACAGCGCGACGATCATCAGGAAGTTGCTGGACGCCTTCGCCACCTGGACGCCCTGTTCCTGCACCGTCTGCGGCAGCGACGCGGACGCCTGCGTCACCTTGTTCTGCACCTGCACCTGAGCGATGTCGGCGTCGGTGCCGGGCGCGAACGTCAGCGTGATCGATGCCTGTCCCGCGTTGCTGCTGGTCGACGACATGTACAACAGGTTATCGATGCCGGACAGTTTCTGCTCGATCACCTGCGTGACGGTCTTCGCCACCGTGTCGGCCGATGCGCCGGGATAGGTCGCGCTCACCATCACCGAAGGCGGCGCGATCGTCGGATACTGTTCTACCGGCAGCTTCGTGGTCGCCGCGCCGCCGATCAGCATGATCACGATCGCGATGACCCATGCGAGGACCGGACGCTGGATGAAAAATCTCGCCATGCGCCCTCCTTACGACTTCGCCGCCGGCGTGCCGGACGCCGGTGCGGCGCTCGTCGCGGCCGCACCATCGGTCACCACCCGAACCGCCACGCCGGCCTGCACTTTCTGCAGCCCGTCGACGATCACGCGATCGCCGGCCTTCAATCCGCTCGATACGACCCATCGGTCGCGATACGCGTTGTCGGCATGCACGACCACCTGCTTCGCGTGGCCGGTCGCGTCGACGATCCAGACGCTCGCGCTGCCATCCGATGCGCGCGTGACGGCGAGCTGCGGCACCAGCAGCGCATTCGTGTCGACGCCTTCGTCGAGTTGCGCGCGTACGAACATGCCCGGCAGCAGCTCGCCTTCGGGGTTCGGGAACACGATCCGCAGCGTGACGGAGCCGGTCGTCTGGTCGACGGTGATGCCCGAGAACTGCAGCACGCCGTCGTGCGGATACGGCGTGCCGTCCTCCATCGTGAGCCGGACGACCGCGCCGGCGCCGGCGCGCTGCAGCCGGCCCGACGCATAGGCCTTGCGCAGCCGCAGCCATTCGGCGCTCGAGCGCGTGACGTCGAGATACATCCGGTCATACGCTTGAATGGTCGCGAGCGCGGTGGTCTGGTCGGCCGTCACCAGCGCGCCCGCCGTCACCGACGATGCGCCGATCCGCCCGGCAATCGGTGCGGTGATCCGCGTGTAGCCGAGATTGACGCGCGCCGATTCCAGCGCGGCGCGATCGGCGAGCACGTCGGCCTCGGCCTCGCGCATGGCGGCGATCGCGTCATCGTTGTCCTGCGCGCTGACCGCGCTGATCTTCACGAGCTGCGCATAGCGCGCTGCCTTCGTGCGCGCCGACCCGAGCGTCGCCTCGGCCTTCGCGAGGGTGCCGCGCGCCTGGTCGTAGGCGGCTTGATAGCTGGCCGGGTCGATCTCGTAAAGCACCTGGCCGGCCTTCACGTCGGTGCCTTCGGTGAACAGCCGCTTGCGGACGATCCCGCCGATCTGCGGGCGGACGTCGGACACCAGCTGCGCCGACAGCCGCCCCGACAGTTCCGTTTGCTCGACGATTCGCTGCGGCGCGACGGTCTCGACGGCGACTTCGACTGCGCCGCCGCCCATGCCGGCCGGCGCGACGGCGCCGTCGCGCTTGCCGCACCCGGCGATGCCGAGCGCCGCGCATAAGGCCAGCGCAACGGACCAGCCCGCGATTCGGCGATTCCGACGCCGCCCCGGCAACGACGCCGGCGACGCTTTCCCGTCCTGCCCGGCAATCGGCATCGACGGCCGTGCGCTGCAGGACGCTGACTGCTTGTTCATGTGTACGACCATTACCTTCGTTCGAATGTCGGCCACGATAAGCGAATCATCATCTAAGTTGTTGATTCTTATGTGCATTCACATAATGTGTCGGGATTGACACAGACCGATTCCGCGCACCGGAGTACATTTGTCGGCACATGCGCACGGCGCACGCCGGCCCGACGCGCCCGATACGCGCCCGGTGCCTGCCGCGCGCGACACAACAAGATCGCAACAACGGTGACCCGAATTGACCGGTACTTCCATCCTGATCGTCGAGGACGACGCTGACATCAGCACGCCGCTCGCCGCCTTCCTGTCCGGCAAGGGCTATGTCACGCACGTGGCCGGCAGCGTCGAAGCTGCGGACGCGCTCCTCGCGACCGTCGAGGTCGATCTGGTCCTGCTCGACGTGATGCTGCCGGGCAAGGACGGACTCGACCTGTGCCGCCGCCTGCATGCCGTCAAAGGCGGCCCGCGCATCATCATGCTCACCGCGCTCGACGATCCCACCGACAAGGTCGTCGGCCTCGAGCTCGGCGCCGACGATTACGTACCGAAGCCGTTCGACCCGCGCGAGCTGCTCGCGCGCATCCGCGCGGTGCTGCGGCGCCCGGGCGCGTCGGACGACGACGAGCGTCGGCCGACCGCCGAACTGGTCATGCAGTTCTCGGGCTTCACCTTCTATCCGTATCGGCGCTTCGTGCGCTCGCCGGCCGGCCTGCGCATTCCGCTCACCGGCGCCGAAACGGACCTGCTGCTCGTGCTTTGCCAGCACGTGCGCAAGGTGCTGTCGCGCGAGGAACTCATCGGCCTCACGCGCGGCACGAACTTCCCGATCTCCGAACGCTCGGTCGACCTGCTTGTGAGCCGGCTGCGCCGCAAGCTCGCGGGCGACGATCCTCTGGAAGAAACGATCCGCACCGTGCGCGCGGACGGCTACGCATTCCAGCCCGACGTGACGATCGCGTGATGCGCCGCGCCCTGTCCACCACGCTCGGGCAGATCCTGCTCATCCTGACGTGCTCGTCGATCGCAACCGCGCTGCTGTTCATCGCGCTGTTGTCGCACCACTCGCCGCCGCCGCCGTGGCCATGGCAGAGCGCCTATCGGATCGCGAGTCTCGTCGAGAGCCTCCAGGCCGCGCCGGAAAGCGCGCGCGACGCGATCGTCGACGCGGCACGGCAGCCGGCGCTTGTGTTCCGGCTCACGCCGGCACCGCCCACCTGTGCCGGCGTGAGCCCGGACACCCAAAGCCTCGAAGCGATCCTGAAATCCGAATTGACCGCCGTCGCGGACATCACCGTGCGCGCGTGCCCGGGCGGTGGGCCCGGTGCGTCGATCCAGGTGCGCGTTCCGCTCGGCAACCGGACGCTCGAAATCCTGACGGACCGGAACAAGGCCGATCCGCCGCGGTATTCGTTTCCCTTTTACGCCGCGCTGATCTTTCTGTGCATGGGCGTCGCGGCGCTGTCCACGTGGGCCATTTCACGCGTGATCCGGCCGCTGCGGCGGCTGTCCGAGCAGGCCGATGCATTCGGCCGCGCGATGTCGGTCACGCCGATCGCGGAGGAAGGCCCGCTCGAGATCCGTCGCGCTGCGCATGCGTTCAACCTGATGCAGGAGCGCATCACCGCTTCGATCCAGAACCGCACGCGCATGCTGGCCGCCATCAGTCACGACCTGCGTACGCCGCTGACCCGCATGCGGCTGCAACTCGAAATGGAGCAGACGGACAGCGTGCGCGACAAGCTGATCCGCAATATCGACCTGATGCAGACGATGGTCACGTCCGCGCTCGCGTTTCTCGGCAGTGGCGCGGACCGCGAACAGAAGGAGTGGCTCGATCTCGGCGCCCTGATCGCGACGCTGTGCGACGAATACGAGGAAGCCGGCACGCTCATTCGCTACCACGGCCCCGAACAGATCCGCTTCTTCTGCCGGCCTGACGCGATGCATCGCATGCTGACGAACCTGATCGACAACGCGATCCACTTCGGCAATCACGTCGCGGTGACCGCCGCGGTCGATGGCCCGCGCGTGCGAATCGAGGTCGTCGACGACGGTCCGGGCATTCCCGACGACCGGCTACAGGACGTGATCGAACCGTTCGTGCGGCTCGACGCGGCGCGCAACGAGCGGCCCGGCAGCGTCGGGCTCGGGCTGTCCATCGTGCGCGAGATCGTGCAGATGCACGGCGGCACGTTCGTGCTCGTCAACCGGAAACCGACGGGGCTGATTGCGCGTGTCATGCTCCCGCTAGCGTGACGACGGTCGTCGATCGAACTCAACGTCGCCGGGCGGCGACACGCGCGGCGCGGTGCCGCTCGGCGCCGTGCCGGGCAATCAGCCGGCTGCCTCGTCGACGATCACGTTCCGCAGGGTCCCGATCCCCTCCACGCTGACTTCGCAAACATCGCCGGCCTTCATCAAGAGTCTCGGCGTGCGGGCCCCGCCGATCCCGGACGGAGTGCCCGAAACGATGACGTCCCCGGCCTCGATCGTCATCGCCTCACTGATGATGCTGATCAGGCTCGCCACATCGAACACCATCTCGTCAGTACTTGCCGACTGAACAACCTCGCCATTCAGACGGGTTTCGAGGCGACAGCGGAACGGACAAGCCCAGCCTGCCTGGCAATCGAAAATAGACCATGCTCGGTGGTTTGTTCGAGTACCTGCACCTCGACTTCCGCTACGCGGCGCAAGGCAGTCTGATAGCGGCGGCACAAATCGACATCGCGGCAACTAGCCGAACAGGGCCGCGATATCTCGCCCCGTTTGCTCGGCTTCGTCGATCAGCCAGTCGAGGAACTGTTGAGCGGCGGGAGATTGCGTGACCGCCGGTTTCCAGCACACAAAATAGGGAAACGGCATCGGCAGCGCAATCTTGAACGGCGCGACAAGTTCGCCACGCTTGATGCTGTCGGCGGCAAAGAAGCCTTGCCCAAGCGAAACACCTCGCCCCCGGATGGCGGCATCGATTGCCATGCTCGATACCGAGTAAGTGAGCGGTGACAGCGCATCGGGAAGCTGTACGCCGACGGCATGCAGCCATTGGGCCCACGTCGGCGGTGACAGGTTCGCCCAGCCCCATTCGACGTGAATCAGCGGATAACGCAAAAGGTCGGCCGGTTGCGAAATCGGACCCGACGCTTGCAACAGCGACGGCGCACACACCGGTGCGACCTTGTCCGTAAAAAGCATGTGATACGGCGTTTCGTCGCGGGGAAGTGCGCCGTACGTTATCCGGATGTCCGCGTTTCTCGCCGCCACGCTGGTTTCGTGATCGA
Source organism: Burkholderia sp. BCC1996 (assembly GCF_905339955.1). Lineage (NCBI taxonomy): Bacteria > Pseudomonadati > Pseudomonadota > Betaproteobacteria > Burkholderiales > Burkholderiaceae > Burkholderia > Burkholderia sp. BCC1996. The sequence goes on along the minus strand of NZ_CAJPHM010000005.1, from coordinate 121,721 downwards.
CCACTTCGACGTGAACCTGCACGTGCGGGCAGAGGTTGTGCCACTTGTCCAATCTCGATGCAAGCCAGTGCGTCGCCACGGATGGAAACGTCATCAACGTGAGTCGGCGTCCGGTCTGTGCATTGAGTGCTGCCTGGGCATCGTGGAAGCACTCGAATCCCCGCGCGATGTGCGAGTGGTACAGCTCGCAGAGCGGGGGCGGGCGCAGGCCCGTGTTCTCACGCTCGAACAGTACGATACCGAGGAACGTCTCGAGCACGCGAATCTGCTGGCTAATCGCGCCTGGGGTGACATGTAGCGCCTCGGTCGCGGCGATGACACCGCCGTGGCGCATCACGGCATCAAAAATCTGCAGGGCGCGAAGCGGCGGAAGGCGGTTCATGAAGCGAATCCGGAAGGGCAATCGGAGGCTGCGCCCACGCACGGTGTCGAACGGTGCCCGGGCGAGCGCGGGGAATGGTCGAAGTCAGTCTAGCAAAGACTGATGCAAGGCGGGCATGCAGAAGAACGTGCGCCCTTCACGCTCTCTCAAGGGTGCGGAACGGTGGCGGGCGGCTCGGTATCGGGCCGGAGGGGTCGGGAGAAACGCGGTGAACCCGTCGTCTTTTCATACGAAAGAGGAACCGCGCGTCCCCCTCTTTCATCCGGCGGTCGTCGCACCGTACGACGTTACCGCACGCCTACGGCCGCACATTGGTCTTGAACCATTTCTCCGACAATCTTGCCACGGTTCCGTCCGCCAGCGCTTCCGTAATCGCGGCATCGAACTTTGCCTTCAGATCCGCGTCCTGCTTGCGGAATCCCAGACCTTCTCCCGGCCCCCAGATGGCGCCGCCGATCGTCGGCCCGACGATCCGGATACGAGCGGTATCCTTGTTGCCGCCGATGCCGGCGTAGTAGGTCACGTCGTCGAACGCCATGTCAATGCGTCCGTTGACCAGGTCGAGATCGCGTTCGGCCGACGTCTTGTACAGCCGTACCGAAGCGACGTCCTTGAAGTTGTCGGAGATGAATCGCGTATAGACCGTGCCGGATTGAATGCCGATCGATTTCCCTTTCAGCTGCGCACGCAGTGGCGCAATCAGCGCACGGTCGGCCTGGACATTGCCGGTCAGCTTGAGGGGCGCGGCCGTGCCGGTGCCCTTCGTCAATCCCTGCCCGTCGAGCGACGCAAATGCGGCCGGCGTTGCCGCATAGGGTCTGGAAAAGGCGATGATTCGTTCGCGGTCCGGCGTGATCGCGAGCGCGTCCATCACCGCGTCGAACTTGCCGGCCTGCAGGCCGGTAATGAGGCCATCGAAGTCCTGGGCAACCGTGTCGCATTGCAGGTTGACGCGCTTGCAGAGATTGTCGAGCAATTCCGGCTCGAACCCCGAGAGTTTGCCGCTCGGCAATGTGAGATTCCACGGCGCGTAGCTGCCTTCCAGCGCGACCTTGACGGATTTCCATTCCCTGGCTTGCGCGTCGCTTCCGACGAGTGCGAGCGCACCCACGAGGGTAAGGAACGACACCTTCATCAACACCTTCCGGGAAATCATCTTCATGCTGCACCTCCTGTCATTGAAGCGATTTCGCCGCAGCGGGAATCGCCGAATTGTCGTGCCATGTCCGATCGTGGCCGTCGGCGCGTTGCCGACGGCGCGGATGTCAGCCGTGTAGCGTGCCGGCGATGCGCTCGACGACGCTCAGCAGGTCGCCCTGTTCGACCAGCCGATGCACGGCCATCATGTCCGGGTAGAAGAAGCGGTCGCTTTCCGCGGTCGGGACCGCCTCGCGGATACGCGCATAGACCGCCGCGGTTGCAGGCGACGCATCGGCGGGGTCGTAGAAGTCGAGCGCCTGGGCAGCGGTGAGCAACTCGATTGCCAGCACATGCTGCAGCTTGTGGGATGTGGCATAGGCTTTCCGCGCGGCGTGATACGCGAAACTCACCGGGTCTTCCTGATTGCCGCTCGTCGGCACACTGTCGACGCTGGCCGGTTGGGCGAGCGTGCGCATTTCGCCCAGCAGGCCTGCCGCGGTGTATTGAATGATCATGTAGCCGCTGTTCAGCCCCGGGTCTTTCGAAAGGAACGCCGGCAGCTCGCTGAAGTACGGGTTGACGAGCCGATCCGTCCGGCGCTCTGAAATCTTTGCAAGCGTGGTCATCGCGATGCAAAGGAGGTCGCTGGCAATGCCGACGAACGTGCCGTCGAAGTTCGCGCCAGAGATTGCCGTGCCGTCGTCGCCTTCCGGGTAAATGACGGGATTGTCGCCGCTCGATCCGACTTCATCGAGAATCGCGTCGCGCGCGTTCCTGATCGCCTGCCGGGATGCGCCGTGTACCTGGGCAACGCCGCGAAGGCTATAAGTGTCCTGTAGCCTGTAGTCTGAAAAGCGTTCGCATAGTGCGCTGCCGGCAAGCAGCCGCCGGATGTTGTCGGCCGAATTCTGCTGTTCCGCGTGCTTTTTGACGGCGTGATACCGTGGATCCAGCGAGCGCGTGGTTGCTTTGAGCGGTTGCAGCGTCATCGATGCCGCGATGTCGGCAACCTTCGACAGTTCGATTGCGTTGTAAAGCGCCAGCATGCCGATCGCCGTCACCGACGTCGTGCCGTTGGTGAGTGCGAGGCCTTCCTTGCAGCGCAGCGCGTGCGGCTCGATTCCCGCGCGCGCCAATGCGTCGGCGCCGCTCATCCGTTCGTCGCGGAAGAACGCCTCTCCCTCGCCGATCAGCACGAGTGCCATATGCGCCTCCGGCGCAAGGTACCCGACCGATCCGTCGCCCGGCGCGAACGGCGTGATGTCGTGGTTCAGTAGCGCGGCGATCTGCTTCAGCAACTCGAGACTGACGCCGGAGTAACCCTTGCCGAGGCTGATCAGCATCATTAGCAGTGTCGCGCGAACGACTTCCCGCGGCAGCCCTTCGCCGACCGAGACGGCATGGGAGCGTACGATATTTCGCTGAAGCAGCTCGGCGTCACCCGGGCTGACGACACGTGTCGAATTTGCACCAAAGCCGGACGTCACCCCGTACACCAACCTGTTTTGATCGAGGAATCGCTCGACAAGACGACGCGAGCTCAATACGCGTTCGCAATAGGCCGATGAAAACGTCACTTGCGCACCGTGCCGCGCAATTGCAACGAACTGTTCGATCGAAATATCGGATGCGCCGAGCTGGACTTCGGAGATTGCACTGCTGCGGGTTTGGGCGGGTGCCAAAGACATGCTGAACTTCCTCTATCGATGGGATGCAATGATGGGGCAACTATCCGGGGCGGGACGCCTGCTGATCGTTGTTGTGTTGTTCGCAAGCGTAGGGGTGGTCATTTTGTGCAACAAGCGATTTGATCTGCACCCCGGGTTTAGTTTTTCTAAATTCCGGGTATTCAAAAAAATCGAATGCTTGGGACAGCCATGGACAGGCTTCAGGGAAGCCGCAGCCCCGATCGCCGCTCACGCGCAAGAGCAGCACCGGGAGCGCGACCCCGATGATGATGAAGCCCGCCAGCACCGCGGTCATCACGGGCTCATCCTTCTCCGAAATTCGACGACGACCGCATGCGCGCGGCCGCGCTCAATAGGCCTGATTCGTGGGCCGGAACAGCACTTCGTTGATGTCCACGTCATCGGGCTGACTCATCGCGTACTCCACCGCACGCGCGAACGCCGACGCCGGAATGGCCTGCCGATAGACCTGGTTCATGCCCTTCGCGACGTCCGGGTCGGTAATGGTCCGTGTCAGCTCGGTTGCCACCGCGCCCGGCGACAGGATGGTCGTGCGGATGTTGTGCGGCTTGACCTCCTGCCGCAAGCCTTCGGAAAGCGCGCGCACCGCATGCTTGTCGCCGCATACACGGCGCCGCCCGGGCCGACCTTGTGCCCCGCCACGGACGACACGTTGATGATGTGCCCGCCCTTCTGCCGGATCATGTGCGGCAGCGCCGCGGCGATGCCGCACAGCACGCCCTTGATGTTGACGTCGATCATCCGGTCCCATTCATCCACGTGCAGGCGTTCGAGCCTCGAGCTCGGCATCAGCCCCGCGTTGTTCAGCATCACGTCGATGCGGCCGTGCAGGTCGACCGCGCGGTCGACCAGGCGCTGGACTCAAATCATCGGCATCTTGAAGGACGCTGAGGCCGACAGGAATCAGGCGTCACCGCTTATCGCGAATCTTACGAAAGACGGCGCAGGCTTCGAGAGCACCTGACCGTGGCGCGTGCTGCGACGGTTCTTGGTACTGGCCACCGAAGCGATCCAGCACGAGCGGCGAGAAATAGCGGAGAACTTGCGTCGCGCTAGTCTGCATCGCATGCGCTGGCGCGGGGGGCCGAATTAATCTCAGTGCGCGGGAGCCCGTGCGTCGTACTGCCGGCGCGGTGATCCGGGACGACGGTACGATCGTCTATCCGGACGTCGAAGGCGATGCGCCAGCGGAAACACCGACACGCAGCCGAACGCGTGACGCGACACCGGTCGCGTGCGTGACGGCGCGGGCGAAACGCGAAACGGCGCGAAAGCGTCACGCCCGACGCAACGCCCCACGTCGATCGCCCGCGCCCCCGCGCCCCCGCAACGCCGCGCGCCGGCCCGCTTTGCGCCGCCGCGATCCTGCATTACCATCGGGCGTCCGCCGCGCGTACCCGCGCGCCCCGCCACTTCTCCGCTTCCGCACCCATGCTCGCCCTCATCATCGTCGCCGGCCTGTGGGCCGGCCTGCAAAACGCCCTCGCGGGCGGCGGCTCGTTCGTCACGCTGCCCGCGCTGATCGTGTCGGGAATGTCGCCGCTCGCGGCGAACATCACGTCGACGGTCGCGCTGTTTCCCGGCCAGGTCACGACAGGCTGGGCCAGCCGGAACATGGTGCGCGGCGCGGGCAAGCTGTCGTTTCGCGCGCTGTTCGCGATCAGCGTGGTCGGCGGCGCGCTCGGCGGCCTGCTGCTGCTGAAAACCCCGTCGTCGATCTTCTCGCACCTCGTGCCGTGGCTCGTGCTGTTCGCGACGGTCGTGTTCGCATGGGGCAGCTTCTTCCGCAAGACCGGCGCCGGCACGCAGCATGTCGGCCCCGTCACGGCCGCGATCTCGCAATTCCTGATCGCGATCTACGGCGGCTACTTCGGCGGCGGCATCGGCTTCCTGATGATGGCCGCGCTGACGATGGCCGGCCTGTCGCCGCGTCATGCGATGTCGACCAAGAACGCGCTCGCGGGCGTGATGAACGCGTCGGCGGTCGTGCTGTTCCTGACCTCGCCGCACCTGCACTGGCAGGCGGCGATCGCGCTCGGCGGCGGCGCGATCGTCGGCGGCCTGCTCGGCGCGTGGGCGCTGCACCGCGTGAACGAGCGCGTGCTGCGGATTGCGATCGTCTGCATCGGCGCCGCGCTGACCGTGGGGCTGTTCGTCAAGCCGATCTGACGCACGCGCGCCGATCGCGCCGACGGCACGCATGCCGCCGGTCGCGACGAACTCGCCATCGATGGGCAGGTGCGTCGAGCGATGGGGGGGCAATGCGCCCGCCTCGATGCCGCGGGCGGATTCGCGGGCGCGGCAGGCGGCTTGCGCGCCGCGCTCGTCAATGCTTGCAGGCGCGCGCGTTCAACCGAACGGCCGCACACCGATCAGCGGGCCGTGCAGGAACCAGGCGAAGACGGCCCATACGACGAGTCCGGCGACGATCGTCACGGCATCGCCCGACAGGCTGCCGGCCGGATAGCGGACGCCGTTGCGGCGATCGCGCGCGCGCCACACGACGAAATCGACCAGCGACCACACGAAGAATGCGCCGAACAGCACGACCGCGTGCAGCGTGCCGTTCGCGAGCAGGTGCGCGATCGCCCATACCATCACGCCGGCCACCATCGGATGGCCGACGAGCGTCTTGATGCGGTTGCGCGGCACGTAGGATGCGGCGATCAGCACGAACGCGATCGCGGTCAGCATGCCGGTGAGATGGCGAACGCCGACGGGCGACACCCACAGCAGCGTCCCGCCCTGGCGCGCGATCCCGTAACCCCAGATGATCAGCACGAAGCCGACGATCGACGCGATCGCATAGGGGCCCTTCCAGCGTTTCTCGCCGATCCGCTCGATGGTCGCGGATCGCCAGCCGTCCGCGACGATCCGAATCGAATGCACACCGAGGAAGATCGCTAAACCGAGAATCAGGACGAGCATCGGTTGTCTCCGTCTGGAACGATGAGTGGGGAATCATTCGCGCGGCTTTCGATGCGCCGTTCGCGAGGCCGGCGACACGGCCGGCGCTACGGTTGCTTGCGCTTCGCCACGGATTTCGCGGCCGGTTTCGAAACGGGTTTCGGCGCCGCTTTCGCGGAAGGTTTCGCGGACGCTTTCGCAGACGACTTCACACTCCGTTTCGCCGCCGGCGTCGACGCGGCTGCCGTCTTCGGCTCCGCAGGCGGCTTGGGCGCCGCCTTCACCTTCGCCTTGCGCTTCGGCGCCCCCGCCAGCAATGCCGCCCGATACGCGCCGCGGCACCAGTCGAACAGCGCGCCCGCATCCTCGAGCACGTCGGCCGGCGTTTCGTAATAACCCTCGAGCGCAACGGTGCGCGTGGGACGCTCATACGAGAACGGCCCCATCCCCGCCGCCACGAACGCGGGACGGTTCACGTCGTCGACGCGCAGGAACAGCGACCCGCGCGACATGAAGCCGAACATCACGCCGTCGAGCCGCATCGCGGCACCGCTGAAGAACCGCACGACCTCGACCTTGCCGAGCGGCGCGAGCCGGTACGCGATCTCCTCGCCGTGCGCCTTCTCCGATTGCCAGCTCATGCGGGCTCCGTGCAGCGCTGTGTCCACACGTCGAGTTCCGCGTCGTCGAAGCCGACGGCCGCCGCGCTCTCGCGGATCTGCCGCCACGTCGCGCGATCGACCGGAATGCCGTCCACGCCGCGTGCGGCGCGGCTCGCCTCCTCCGGCTCGCCGGGCATCCGCACCGGCGCATCGCCCGCCTGCGGCGACGCCTTCGCCCATGCGACGAACGCATCGGCTTCGCGCTGCGCATCGGCCGCATCGAACGCGTCCGGATCGATCAGCACCGACAGCATCCCGTTGACGATCGCGCTCGTCTTCTGCAGCGTGCCGCCGTAGGTCGTATCCCCGCCGACCAGCGCGCCGCCGAAGATCTCGCACATCGCGGCCAGCGCATACCCCTTGTGCAGCCCGAACGGCAGCAGTGCGCCGAACGGCTGCTCGTGCATGACGGCCGGATCGTCGGTCGGCTGGCCGCGATGATCGATCAGCGACCCCGCCGGCACGCGCTTGCCCTGGTTGTACGCGACCCGCGTCTTGCCGTACGCGATCGCGCTCGTCGCGAAATCGAGCAGCAGCGGCGGCCGCCCCGCGCGCGGATACGCGGCGCAGAACGGATTCGTGCCGAAGCGCGGATCGGTGCCGTGCAGCGGCGCGACGAGCAAGTCGCCCGGCACGTTGACGAAATGGAACGACACGAGCCCCGAGCGCGCGCACTGCTCGGCCCAGTGCCCGATGCGGCCGAGGTGATGGACGTCGCGCAGCCCGATCGCACAGATACCCATGCGCCGTGCCCGCTCGATGCCTTCGACCATCGCCTCGAATGCGATCACCTGGCCGAAGCCGCGCCCGCCGTCGATGGTGAGCACCGCGCCGCCGTCGCGGACGATCGACGCGTGCCCGTTCAACTGCAACTGCCCTTCCCGCCACGACGCGACGTAGTTCGGGGTCATCCCGATCCCGTGCGAATCGTGACCGGCCAGATTCGCGCCGACCAGATGATCGGCGACGAGCCGCGCCTCGCGCTCGCTGCTGCCGGCCCGCTCCCAGAGTGCCGCGACGAACGCGTGCAGCGGTTCGGCGCGCATGCGCAGCGGGTCGGTATCGGGGGTCGGCAGCGCGGTCATCGGCAAGGCTCCGTCAGGTCGGGTTGGATCCGGTCGGGTCGGGACGGACAGCGCGAACGCTCAGCGCGCGGACGCGATCACGTCCGCCACCGCCGCGGTCAGCTTCTTCGCGTACGGCACATGCAGGAACTCGTTCGGGCCGTGCGCATTCGACTTCGGCCCGAGCACGCCGCACACCATGAACTGCGCGGACGGGAAGCCGGCCTGCAGCACGTTCATCAGCGGGATCGTGCCGCCGAGGCCCATGTACGCGCAGTCCGCGCCGAAGTGGCGGCGCGACGCGGCGTCGAGCGACGACGCGAGCCAAGGCGCGAGATCCGGCGCGCTCCAGCCGGTCGCGGCGCCCGCATCCGGCTTGAACGTGACCTTCGCGTTGTACGGCGGATCGAGTTCGAGCAGTTCCTTCAGCTGCTGCACGGCCTGAGCGGCATCGACCAGCGGCGGCAGGCGCAGCGACAGCTTGAACGCGGTGCGCGGACGCAGCACGTTGCCCGCGTCGGCGAGCGCCGGCAGGCCGGCCGCGCCCGTCACCGACAGCGACGGACGCCACGTCGAATTCAGCAGCGCCTCGCGCGGATCGGTGGTGGTCGGCAGCACCGGCTTGCCGTCCGCGCCGCATGCCCACGGCAGCCCCTTCCATACGGCGTCGCCGAGGATCGCGGCGGCCGCGTCGGCTTCGCGCACGCGGCTGTCGGGAATCTCGCAATGGAACACGCCCGGCAGCAGGTTGCCGTTCTTCGCGTCTTCCAGGCGCTCGAACAGCTGGCGCATCACGCGGAAGCTCGACGGCGCGATGCCGCCGAACACGCCCGAGTGCACACCCTCCTCGAGCACCTCGACCTGCAGGTCGCCGGACACCAGCCCGCGCAGCGACGTCGTGAGCCACATCTGGTCGTAGTTGCCGGCGCCCGAATCGAGGCACACGACGAGCGACACCTGGCCGAGCCGGTCGCGCAGCGCATCGACGTACGGCAGCAGGTCGTAGCTGCCCGACTCCTCGCAGGTCTCGATCAGGCCGACGCAGCGCGGGCGTTCGACGCCCTGCTCGTCGAGCGCGCCGAGCGCGGCGAGGCTCGCGTAGATCGCGTAGCCGTCGTCCGCGCCGCCGCGGCCGTACAGCTTGCCGTTCTCGAACTTCGGCGTCCACGGGCCGAGGTCCGCGCGCCAGCCGTCGAATTCGGGCTGCTTGTCGAGGTGGCCGTACAGCAGGATCGTGTCGGTGCTGCCCGAGCGGGTTGCAGGGGTTTCGAAGAAGATCACCGGCGTGCGGCCGGGCAAGCGCACGATCTCGAGCTTCAGGCCTTTCACCGGCTGGCGTTCGGCCCACTGCGCGGCATCGGTGACGACCCGTTCGAGATAGCCGCGCTTCGCCCAGTCGGGGTCGAAGGCGGGGCTCTTCGCGGGGATCGCGATGTAGTCGGTCAGTGCGTGGAGGATTTCATCGTTCCACTTGCGCTCGACGAAGGTAACGAGCTTGTCATGGTCGAGGACGGGGGTAGTGTCGACGGAGGTCATGGTGGGGTGCCTGGATAGGGCTGACGAAAAACCGGATGATACGCCGATGGCCCCGCCCCGGGGCGCTTTCCGTGGCCGTATTCAGGGCCCGTTCGAGCCCGTTTCCCGCGGCGCGTCGCGCCCCCGCTCAAACAGCCTGCGGGAATGCGTCGCGCAACCCCGCCGCGCACGCGATCGCGTCGTCCCACAGCCGCCGGGTCAGCGCCCCGGCATCCTCTTCCCGCGCAAGCGCCGCGGCCTCGCCCGACCACAGCAGCGAGAAATCGTCGCGCCCCTGCCGCTCGAACGCGCCGCGCAGCGGATCGACTGCCGCCGTCGCGAGCGGGAACGCGGGCGCAAGCGCGCTCATCGGCCCCTGCTCGCGCATGAAGCGCGTCAGCAGGCCGCGTCCGGGGCGGCCCGTGTAGAGGTTGGTCACGCGCGTACCGTCGTCGCGTGCGGCCCGCAGCGCCGCGCGATGCTGCGCCGAGCGGCCGGCCTGCGGCGTCAGCAGGTAGCCGGTGCCGATCTGCACCGCGCGTGCGCCGAGCGCGAACGCGGCCGCGATGCCGCGGCCATCGGCGATCGCGCCGGCGGCGATCACCGGCGCGCGCACCGCGTCGACGATCTGCGGCAGCAGCGCGAACAGGCCCGGCTGCGCGTGGATGTCGTCGGTCAGGAACATCCCGCGATGCCCGCCCGCCTCGGCGCCTTGCGCGACGATCGCATCGACGCCGCGCGCATCGAGCCAGCGCGCTTCCTCGACGGTCGTCGCGGACGACACGATCAACGCGCCCGTGCGCCGCACCCGTTCGAGCAGCGCTTCGTCCGGCAAACCGAAATGGAAGCTCACGACGGCCGGGCACAGTTCCTCGACGACCGCGCACATCGCGTCGTCGAACGGCGCGCGGCCAGGGCCGCCCTTCACGTCGGCCGGATCGAGCCCGGCTTCCGCGTAGTAGCCGGCCAGCGCCGCGCGCCAGCGCGCGTCGACCTCGGCGTCGGGCGCGGGCGGCGCATGACAGAAGAAGTTGACGTTGAACGGCGCCGGCGTGCGTGCGTGGATCGCCGCGATCTCGTCGCGCAACTGCTGCGGGCCGAGCGCCGCGCATGCGAGCGAGCCGAGCCCGCCCGCCTCGCAGACCGCAATCGTCAGCGGGCTCAGGGAACCGACCATCGGAGCCTGGATCAGCGGCAGGCGGGAAGGCAGCATCGTCATCGGAATCACCGTTCGGTAGAAATAATCAATGGTGCGGGCGAGCGCATTTCGAGCGCTCGATAATAACCGACTAATTCAATCAGGGTTTGCCGACTCATTCAGCCCGCAAATTTAATTAACCGGTTCGGCAAAAATCGATTATCCGTTCAACCTGCACCGCATCTCACCTTCGCCCCGAAACCACCACCCGGACGGCCCGGACAGGCCATTCCCCCCGGTGCGGCCACCTTCAGCCGCACCAAAGCGTTTCACCCCTTTCAATGATCGACATCAATATTCAAGATATTAAATGGCCTCGCTTACCCTTATTAAACTTCATTAGGCGATAAGATGCTGTCGTTCAATAAAACGACGATCCATTCCGGAATCGTCGACCGGCGCCGGGCCGCGCCACCTCAACCGCATCACGACCATTCAAGGAGCCTCGCATGTCCGATGCCAGCTCGTCCTCCTCCCGTTCCGCCGCCGCGCCAGCCGCGACCGCCGCGCCGAAAATCGGTGTCATCCCCGCCACGCTGATGGTCGCGGGCAACATGATGGGCTCCGGCGTATTCATGCTGCCCGCGAACCTCGCCGCCACCGGCGGCATCGCGATCTTCGGCTGGCTGATCACCGTGGTCGGCGCCGTGTCGCTCGCGCTGGTGTTCGCGAAGCTCGCGGCGATCGACCCGGCCGCCGGCGGCCCGTATGCGTATGCGCGCAAGGCCTTCGGCCCGTACATCGGCTACCAGACCAACCTGATCTACTGGCTCGCGAACGTGCTCGGCAACGTCGGCCTCGCGGTCGCCGGCCTCGGCTACCTGACGCACTTCTTCCCGGTCCTGCACGACCCGCTCGTGTTCGCGCTCGCGCAGATCTTCGTGATCTGGCTGTTCACCTACGCGAACATCCTCGGGCCGAACGTGGTCGGCCGCGTGCAGTCGGTCACGACGATCTTCGCGCTCGTGCCGATCCTCGGGATGGCCGTGTTCGGCTGGTTCTGGTTCAGCAAGGACGTGTACTTCGCCGGCTGGAACGTGTCGGGCGCGAGCAGCTTCAGCGCGATCGGCGCGACGCTGAACTTCACGCTGTGGGCGTTCATCGGCGTCGAGAGCGCGTCGGTGTCGGCCGGCGTCGTCGAGAACCCGTCGCGCAACGTGCCGATCGCGACCGTCGGCGGCGTCGTGCTCGCGGCCGTGTGCTACGTGCTCAGCTCGACCGTGATCATGGGGATGATCCCGAACAAGGCGCTGCTCGCGTCGAGCGCGCCGTTCGCGGATGCCGCGCGCCTCGCGCTCGGCGACACCGCCGCGAACGCGGTCGCGATCTGCGCGGCGCTCGGCTGCCTCGGCTCGCTCGCGGGCTGGACGCTGCTGGTCGGCCAGACCGCGAAGGCCGCGGCCGACGACGGCCTGTTCGCCGGCGTGTTCGCCCGCGTCAACTCGAAGAACGTGCCGTCGGCGGGCCTCGCGATCGTCGCGGTCATCATGTCGGTGCAGGTGCTCGCGACGATGTCGCCGAGCGCGAGCGAGCAGTTCGGCAAGATCGCGTCGATCGCCGTGATCATGACGCTGTTGCCGTACATCTACTCGTGCATCGCGATCAAGGTGCTCGGCTACGGCAAGATGCCGTCGCACCAGTTCACCTTCTACACGATCGTCGGCCTGATCGGCGCCGTCTACGCGCTGTGGGCGATGGTCGGCTCCGACGGCCAGCAGACGCGCTGGTCGCTGATCTTCGTGATCGCGACGATCGTGTTCTACGAGCTGTCGATCAACCGCCAGCGCGAAATCGAGGAAACCCATGTCCATCCGGGCGGCCGCTCGCCGCGCTGGGTGCGCTACCTCGCGCTCGGCGTGACCATCGTCGCGCTCGTCGCGGCCTTCTGGATCTCCGTCGGCCAACACGAGGCCGCCCGCCTTCACGCACGCTCGCCGGCCGCCGCAGCAGGCATCCCGGCAACTCAACAAACGGGGGAATGACCCATGACCGCTTCCTTGACCCAACCGGCGTTCCGCCGCCTCGGCATGAAGGCGCTGCTCGTGCAGCACGACATCGACGAACGCACGGCCACCGGACGCGCGGCCACCGCGCTCGTCGAAGAATTGCGCACGCGGCTCGTCGACGTCGTGATCGCGACCTCAGCCGAAGACGCACGCGCGGTGGTCGACGCCGATCCCGCGATCCAGTGCCTGCTGCTCAACTGGGAGCTCGGCAACGATCCCGGTCATGCGCCCGCGCAGGCCGTGCTCGACGCGATGCGTGCGCGCAATGCGACGGTGCCGGTGTTCCTGCTCGCGAGCCGCGCGAGCGCGGCGGCGATTCCCGTCGACGCGATGCGCAAGGCCGACGACTTCATCTGGATGCTGGAGGACACGACCGCGTTCATCGGCGGGCGGATCGTCGCCGCGATCGAACGCTACCGCGAAACCGTGCTGCCGCCGATGTTCCGCGCGCTCGCGCAGTTCTCGCGCGTGTACGAATACTCGTGGCACACGCCGGGCCACACGGGCGGCACCGCGTTCCTGAAATCGCCGGTCGGGCGCGCGTACTTCGAATTCTTCGGCGAAGCGCTGTTCCGCTCGGACCTGTCGATCTCGGTCGGCGAACTCGGCTCGCTGCTCGACCACTCGGGCCCGATCGGCGAAAGCGAACGCTACGCGGCGCGCGTGTTCGGCGCGCACCGCACGTATCACGTGACGAACGGCTCGTCGATGTCGAACCGCGTGATCCTGATGGCGAGCGTCACGCGCAACCAGGTCGCGCTGTGCGATCGCAACTGCCACAAGTCGGCCGAACATGCGATGACGATGTCCGGCGCGATTCCGACCTACCTGATACCGTCGCGCAACCATTACGGGATCATCGGGCCGATCATGCCGGAACGGCTCACGGCCGCCGCCGTGCGTCTCGCGATCGACGCGAACCCGCTCGTGCGCGGCCGCGACGGCATCGACCCGGCGCCCGTGCATGCGCTGATCACGAACTCGACGTACGACGGCCTCTGCTACAACGTCACGCGCATCGAGGAACTGCTCGGCCAGAGCGTCGACCGGTTGCATTTCGACGAGGCGTGGTACGGCTACGCGCGCTTCAACCCGATCTACCGCGATCGCCACGCGATGCACGGCGATCCGTCGCAGCACGACGCGAGCAAGCCGACCGTGTTCGCGACACAGTCGACGCACAAGCTGCTCGCCGCGCTGTCGCAGGCGTCGTTCATCCATGTCCGCAACGGCCGCAACCCGATCGAGCACGCGCGCTTCAACGAGGCGTACATGATGCATGCATCGACGTCGCCGAACTACGCGATCATCGCGTCGAACGACGTGAGCGCCGCGATGATGGACGGCCCCGGCGGCGAGGCGCTGACCACCGACGCGATCCGCGAGGCCGTGTCGTTCCGCCGAATGCTCGCGCGGCTGCATGCGGAATGCGAGGAGAACGACGACTGGTTCTTCAACGGCTGGCAGCCGGACACCGTGGTCGATCGCAAGACGGGCCGGCGCGTGCGCTTCCATGAAGCGGACGAAACGCTGCTCGCCACCGATCCGTCATGCTGGGTGCTGCATCCGGGCGACACATGGCACGGCTTCGGCGAGATCGAGGACGATTACTGCATGCTCGATCCGATCAAGGTGTCGATCGTCACGCCGGGCGTCGCGCCGCATGGCGGGCTGATGCCGGTCGGCATTCCGGCGTCGGTCGTCACCGCGTACCTGGACCGGCACGGCATCGTCGTCGAGAAGACGACCGACTTCACGATCCTGTTCCTGTTCTCGCTCGGCGTGACGAAGGGCAAGTGGGGCACGCTCGTCAACACGCTGCTCGACTTCAAGCGCGACTACGATGCGAACGCGCCGCTCGAGCAGGCGCTGCCGGAACTCGTCGCGCGCTATCCGGACCGCTACGGCACGCTCGGCCTGCGCGATCTGTGCGACCTGATGTTCAGCGCGATGAGCGACCTGAAGACGACCGAGATGATGTCGCGCGGCTTCTCGACGCTGCCGCAGCCCGACTTCAGCCCGGCCGAGGCGTACGAGCATCTCGTGCACAACGACATCGAGATGCTGGAACTCGCCGAGATGGCGGGCCGCACCGTCGCGACGGGCGTGGTGCCCTATCCGCCCGGCATTCCGCTGCTGATGCCCGGCGAGAACGCGGGGCCGGCCGACGGCCCGCTGCTCGGCTACCTGAAGGCGCTCGAGCAGTACGACCTGCGCTTCCCCGGCTTCACGCACGACACGCATGGCGTCGAAGTCGAGGACGGCGTGTACCGGATCGCGTGCATCAAGCAAACCGCGCGCGATACCCGCAATACCAACACGCGCTGAGCATGCGCGCCGCGACGCCGCGCCGGCAGGATGCGGCAGGCGTCGCGACGCGCGATGAACCGGCCGGTCATGCCGGCAACTGATTAACCCACGCGGCAAGCTGCGCTTCGCCTTCTTCGTCGAGCTTGCCCTTCAGTTCCCCGTACCACGGCGCGATCGCGTCGGCCGGCTGCGTGGCCTTCAGGATCTCGAGACTGTTCTCGAGGAACGACGAAAAGAACGGAATGCCGCGCATGTAGAGGAAGGTCGAATCGGTGATCCGCACGTGGCCGTACACGTCGCGCACCCACGCGAGATGCGGCAGCGCCTCGCGCAGGTGGCCGCCTTGCATCAGCGCCGAAATGAAGTTCACGCGCGCCGCGACGTCGGACTGCTCGTGCGTGTCGTGATTGACCTCGGCGGCCTTCTGCATCCACGCTTCGCCGCGCTCCACTTCGTCGCACATCACCGACGTCGTCGCGAGCTGCACCGCGTTGTGCGCGCTCGGCTCATGGTCGAACAGCGCGAGCCAGTACGGAAACGCTTCCGGGTAACGCTTCATCGCCGAGTATGAAAGCGCGCAGAGGCGCGCCGCATCGGCCAGCCGCTCCGCGTGCGGCGCGGCGGCCGCGATCGCGGCCTCGTGCCGGCCGGCCTGGAATGCCCTCAGCGCGGGCGCGAGTTCCGGCGCGATGTCCGGGCCGCCTTGTTCGTTCGTATCGTCGGATCCTTCCGTTGCTTCCGACGCTCCGCCTGCGTCGTGCGCGGAACGCGCAGGCGCTGCCGCTTCGTCACGTGTTTTCTTTCCGAACAGCTTGCCCAGCAGGCCCATGATGATTGTCCTTGTCGTTGTCGTTGCGAGCGGGAATGGCGGCGCCGCATCTACGGTCGCCGCACGGCGATCGCCATCTTACGCGTGCTCGAAGTCGACAAGAAGCAAACGACGGACTGATTCCGCCGCTGCGCGGAAAGACGCACCACTCACGCGTCCGTGGACCTCACACCGCGATCCATCCCGCGCCGGTACGCAGCCGGGCTCGTCGCCGCGACGCGCCGGAAATGCCGGCGCAACGACTCCTCGGAACCGAACCCCGCGCGCGCGGCAATCTGCGCGAGCGACAGCCCGGGATGCGCTTCGAGCATGTCCTTCGCGACGTTCACGCGCTCGCGGATCAGCCATGCGAGCGGCGACATCCCCGTTGCATCCGCGAACTGCCGCTGCAGCGTGCGCGTGCTCATCGCGGCCTGCGCGGCCAGCGACGCGAGCGTGTGCGGCTCGGCCGCGTGCGCGCGCATCCAGTCGATCAGCTTAGCGAGCCGGTCGCTGCCGCCCGGCGCGACCGGGCGCGGCACGAACTGCGCCTGGCCGCCGTCGCGATGCGGCGGCAGCACGAGGCGCTGCGCGACGCGGTTCGCGATCGCGCCGCCATGATCGCGGCGCACGAGATGCAGCAGCATGTCGAGCCCCGCCGCCGAGCCGGCCGACGTGACGATCTGCCCTTCGTCGACGTACAGCGCATCGGGATTCACGCGCAGCGCCGGATAGCGCGCCTGCAGGCGCTCGGCGTAGCGCCAGTGCGTCGTCACGGTGAGCCCGTCGAGCACGCCGGCCGCCGCGAGCACGAACACGCCCGAGCAGATCGAACAGAGCCGCGCGCCGCGGCGATGCGCGGCACGCAGCTTCTTCAGCAGCGGCTCCGGCGGCAGCTCGTCCGGATCGCGCCAGCCGGGAATCACGATGGTGTCCGCGCGATCGAGCATCGCGAGCCGGTACGGCGCGGCGACCGTGATGCCGCCCGCCGCGCGCACGGGCCCGGGCTCGCTCGCGCAGACCGCGAAGCGATACCAGTCGACGCCGAGTTCCGGGCGTTCGAGCGCGAACAGTTCGACCACGCAGCCGAACTCGAAGGTGCAGAGGCGATCGTAGGCGAGCGCGACGACGAGATGATTGTGCATGGCGCGATGTTACCGGAACTTGTCGATCGCGCCACTGCCGCGACGGCCGCCGAACCGCGATACTGCCCTTCATTCCGGCGCATCCCGCGCCGTCCTTCAGGAGCGCCTTTCATGTCATACGTCACCGACGTCCCCGCCGCCGACAGCGCCACCGCCCTTGCGCACTTCGAAGCATCGCTGCGCTTCGAGACCGATTGCTGGGACGTCCACGATGCACTTGCGTCCGGCGCGCCGGATTTCGTGCTGCTCGACGTCCGGGGTCCGGAGCAGTTCGCCGCCGGCCACGTGCCCGGCGCGCACAACCTGCCGCACCGCAAGATCGTCGCCGGCAAGCTCGCCGAACATCCGGCCGACACGCTGTTCGTCGTCTACTGCGCGGGCCCGCACTGCAACGGCGCCGCGCGCGCGGCGATCCGGCTCGCGCGCCTCGGCCGCCCGGTGAAGCTGATGATCGGCGGCGTCACGGGCTGGCTCGACGAAGGTTTCGCGTTGAGCAACGAAGTGCGGCCGGAGGGCGTCGCCATGCGCTGATCGTTATTGAAAACGCAACAATCAATTGCCGGCACACGAACGGAAAAAGCGCGACAATCAGCCTCATTGCAGTTCGGACGGAGCAGCAACATGGAACACACAGTCCTGATTCAGGTGGCCGGTTCGGTCGCAGCGATCGCGCTCTATTTTCTTCCGGCCATCGTCGCCGATCGGCGCAGCCGGCACGACAAGCTGACGATCGCGATGTTCAACGCGCTGTTCGCGTGGACGGGCATCGGCTGGCTGATGACGCTGTACTGGGCATGCCAGCCGAACCCGCAGACCGACGTCGCGCAAACCATCCTCGCGAAGCGCCGCGGCATCAGCATGCGGACCTTCTCGACCGGTCTCGTCGAACGCGTGCAACGCCGCGTCGCCGCCCAGCAACAATGGGCCGAGAAGCAAGGTTGCCGCTAGGCAGTCCCGCCGTTCCGCTTACCTCGCCACGCCGAACTTCGGCATCCTGACATTGGTCGAGGCCCGGTAGTCCCACACCAGCCTGTCGCGCGGCGCGTCACCGCCCGCGCGCAACCACGCCCCGAACGCCCCCGCCGTGACCGCCCGCGCGATCCGCTCGCCCGGACAGCCGTGCGGCCCCGTGCCGAACCCGAAGTTCGGCCCCGGCGCGCGGCCCGGCAGCAATCGGTGCGGCTCGCGATGCACGGCCGGATCGCGGTTCGCCGCCGCAAGCACGACCAGGATCGCCGCACCGGCATCGACGGTCACGCCGTCGATCGTCGTGCGCGCCGCGACGAAGCGGCGCGTGTTCTGCACCGGCGCATCGAATCGGCCGACCTCGGCGACGAATGCGTCGAGGGCGGCCGTATCCGGCATCGCGCGTTCGCCGTCCGTGTCGTCCGTGCCGTCCCATGCGACCAGCACGTTGCCGAGCCACGCGGCCGTCGCCTCGCACGTCTGCGACAGCAACCCGACCAGATTCGCGACCAGCGCGCCGCTCGCGTGCCAGCCCGCGGCGCCGGCCGCCTGCTGAACCGCGGCGACGAGTGAACCGTCCTGGGCCCGTGTGCGCGCGACGCGTTCCGTCATGCGGTCGAGCAGTTGCCGCGCGGCTTCGCTCGCGCGGGCCAGCGCGGCGTCGTCCGACAGCGGCGACAGCGCGGCGACGAAGTCGACGACCAGCGCGGCGATATCGTCGAGTTGCGCGCTGTCGAAGCCGAGCAGATCGGCGACCGCGCAAACGGGCACCGTCAGGCACCACGCGTTCAATGCATCGGCGTCATACGGCGCGCGCAGCCGGCTGCCGGCGAGTTGGGCGGCCCGTTCGCGCAACGCGTTCGCATCGATCGGCGCGAACGCCGCGCGCAGCGCCTGCTTCGGCACGTCGTGCCGCAATGCGCCGTCGTTCATGCGCACCAGTTCGCCGAACAGCGCACCCGCCGTCGACCCGCGCAACGCGGGCGGTACCGGCGCATCGAGCGGCCTGACGCGGCACGCCGGGTGGCCGAGCACGGCCGTCACGCTCGCCGCCCGGCTCGCGACCCACAGGCCGAGCGAGGCGTCGAACGCAAGCGGCGGCCCGTCGACGAGCGTCGCGTAATACGGGTAGGGATCGCGGTGCGTGACCGCGGCAATCGGATGGGTCGGGTTCATGCGTGCAGTATCGGCGCGCCGGGCCGCCGCATGTTTCGGGTTGACGTGAAATGTCGTGGATGTCGTCGGCATGCCGGCACGGCGGGCCACGGCGATGCGGCAACCTGCGGCCGGCAAGCGGCGCGGTGCCGCGGCGGGCGCGGCGTCAGGCTGCCGACCGGTAACGGTGCCCCTGCATGCGCACGCGGACACGCCCGGCGGAAATCGCGCGCGGTTCGGGCACCACCGTTTCGTGATGAAACATTTCCTGCCGGAAGTGGCCGCTGTCGTCGAACCACTGGCAGATCAGCCAGTCGGCATCGTCGAACACGACCGGCCCCGCGTAGGTGACGGTCATGCGCGGCCCGCCAGTTTTCAGCGTCACGACATCGCCGACGCGAACGCCACTGCGGTGATTTTCTCGGATTGTCATCGCTCTCTCGATTTTTTATATATTCATTTTCCGGCTGCCCGCTGGCAGGTCATTCGGATATGCGGGAGATTACCAATCCGATAAATAACCGGCAACTCCCGAATACGAAAAAAACAGCGACCGGAAAATCGCAACAATATGCGGCACCGGTTCGCGTGGCGGGCGGCTGACGCCAGAACCGGCGCGGCTTGCGTGCCGGTTCCGGTCGCACCGCCGGAATACGGAGAATAATCGATGGTTTTCGCGCCGTCATCGAACTTCAAATCGGCAGTGGTTTCGATTGATTACCGTCAATCAGCTTTCGGTTGGAAACGTTCCCACGTTTCACCGGCCCTTATTGTTCGAACTGAACGGGCGAATTGTCCGGCGCCGAAAACCAGCGATTGAGGTCGCGCCCCGGCACCGCCGCCTGCGTGAACGTGAACGTGCCGTCGCGCGCCATTTCCGTCGCGGCGCGCAGGAACGCGCCGAATGCGGCCCGCGCCAGCGCGCCGCCGACGCTGACGCGCTTCACGCCGAGCGCCGCGAGCGCCTCGAGGCTCAGCAACCCGCCCTGCAGCCCCATCACGACGTTGACCGGCGCGCCGACCGCGCGCGTGAGCGCCGCGATCTCGTCGGGATCGGTCACGCCCGGTGCGTACAGCACGTCGGCGCCCGCGTCACGGTACGCGACCAGCCGCGCGATCGTGTCGGCCAGGTCGTGGCGGCCGTGCAGGTAGTTTTCGCAGCGCGCGGTCAGCGTGAACGGAAACGGCAGCGCGCGCGCCGCGTCGACCGCCGCCGCGATGCGCTCGACCGCCGCGTCGTACGGATAGATCGGTGCATCGGCGCGGCCGGTCGCATCCTCGATCGAGCCGCCCACCGCGCCGGCGCCGGCCGCCAGGCGGATCGTCTCGGCGACCGTGTCGGGTGCGTCGCCGAAGCCGTTCTCGAGATCGGCGCTGACCGGCAGGCCGCCCGCCGCGACGATCTCGGCGATGTGGGCGAGCATTTCGTCACGGCCGATCGCGTTGTCGGGCCGCCCTCTCGAAAACGCGAAACCGGCGCTCGTGGTGGCGAGCGATTCGAAGCCGGCCATCGCGAGCAGCCGGGCGGACCCGGCATCCCACGGGTTCGGGATGATGAAGGCGCCGGGGCGCGCGTGCAGCGCGCGGAAGGTTTCGGCCTGGCGGAACTGCACGTTGGAATCGGACATTGACGTCTCCTCGGAATGGAGACGTCAGCATACGCGCGCGCGGTGCCGCGACGGTTCAGGTCGCGATGAAATATCGATGCGGATGTCAGGGCCCGGCGCGGCGCGGTGTGCGGCCGGTCGCGTCGCCGGCGTCGGTCACGTCGTAGGTGAACGTCATCGGTTACGTCGGATCAAGGAGAAAACGGGAGCGGAAGAAAGGCGGAGCCGCGCGTGCGGCTACACGACATACGCGCCCTTCGCATGCAGTTCCGCTTCCGTGCGCTCGAGCGCCGTGATCGCATCGCTGCCTTCGAGCGCCAGCAACTGCGCGACCAGCGCCTCGGCCATCGCATGCGCGGCGACCAGCGACGGAAAGAACGACGGGCTGTCGTGCGTGAAGATCAGCTGCGCGTCCGCATGCAGCGCGATCGGCGACACCGCGCTGTCGGTGATCGCGACGATCCTGCTGCCCTGCGCTTTCGCCGCCTGCGCGACGCGCGTCGCTTCCGCCGAATACGGCGCGAAACTGATGATCACGGTCACGCTCTGCTTCGCGATCGTGCGCAACTCCATCTCGAGCGAGCCGGCGACACCGTTGAGCAACGACACGGTCGGCCGGAACAGCCGGTAGCCGTACACGAAACCGAACGCAACCGGATAGCACGACCGGAACCCCGCGACATGCACGTGCGACGCCTTGCGGATCAGCTTCGCGGCGTCCGCGAGCGCGTGCCCGTTTTGTGCGGCGGTGGCGGCAAGATTGTGCTGCTGTGCGGCGAGCAGGTCGTGCGCGAGCGACGCCTTCGCGTCGGGCCGCACGAGCGAACGCGCACGCTGCGTGAGCGGCTCGGGACGCGTGCGCACGCGCGCGACGCACAGGTCGCGCAGCTCGTTCCAGCCGGGGAAACCGAATTGCTGCGCGAGCCGCACGAGCGATGCGGGTTGAACCTGCGCGCGCTGCGCGACCTTGCGCATCGACGAGGTGGCGACCTCGTCGGGATGATCGAGCAGAAATGCAGCGCCCGCCTGGAATTGCGGGCTCAGTTCGGAAAATTGCGCCCGGATCCGGGACGCGAGTTCATCGAAATTGGCAGCCATCTTGGTGAGAACGGGAACCGGTCGTCCATGGTATCACCGGCCCCGTATGCACCGGTGCACCGGTCAGTGCAGCACTTCCACGTGATCGGCGTCGACCTTCACCTTGCCCGACCACTTGCGCTCGAACTCGCCGGTCAGCTTCACTTCGTTCTTGTCGCTGACGGGCTGGCCGGCCGCCCACAGCTTGTGGTCGATCTCGACGCGGATCGTGCCCGTCGCATCGGCGAACTCGTAGTCCTCGCCGCCGGCATGCTTGACGATGCGCCCCTGCAACTGCACGTGCTGGTCGTCCTTGCCGTTCGCGAGCAGTTCCTTCACGGTCGTCGTGGTCAGCGCGGACGGCCCCGTGTATTGCGCGTAGACGGCGGCGGGCAGCACGGCAAGCGCGACCGCCAGGATTCTCGTCAGGTGTTTCATGATCTCGTTCCTCCATTTTTTCGAGTGCGCCGCGCTCCGTTGAACGCGACGGCCCCAGATTACGGACCGTAAGATTAAGCAAAGCTGAAGACCGTGCGCCGCGGCATGCCGTCGCAACGTTCCGGTGCGCGAACGCACGCAGGCGCCCGTGTTTAAGCTCGGCCTAAGACACCTGCGCTTATCATGGGAACCCCGGGCGCCCGCGCCCGCCAACAGACACGAATCCATGCGCGTACTGCTCGTCGAGGACGATCCGCTGATCGGCAGCGGGCTCGAACAGGGCCTCAAACAGGAAGGCTTCGCGGTCGACTGGGTCAAGGACGGCGACGCCGCGACGCTCGCGCTGCGCTCGACCGGCTACGGCCTGCTGCTGCTCGACCTCGGGCTGCCGAACCGCGACGGCCTGTCGGTGCTCGCGTCGCTGCGCCGCCGCGACGAAACCCTGCCCGCGATCATCATCACCGCGCGCGACGGCGTGCCGGACCGCATCGCCGGCCTCGACAGCGGTGCCGACGACTACCTCGTCAAGCCGTTCGTGCTCGAGGAACTGCTCGCCCGCATTCGTGCGGTCAACCGCCGCCACGCAGGGCGCGCGCAGACGACGCTCGCGATCGGCCCGCTGCGGCTCGATCCGGTCAAGCACCTGGTCTGGCTCAACGACGAAGAAGTCACGCTGTCGCCGAAGGAGTTCGTGCTGCTGCACGAACTGATGCGCGACCCCGGCGCCGTGATCTCGCGC
Organism: Burkholderia sp. BCC1996; assembly: GCF_905339955.1. Classification (NCBI taxonomy): domain Bacteria; kingdom Pseudomonadati; phylum Pseudomonadota; class Betaproteobacteria; order Burkholderiales; family Burkholderiaceae; genus Burkholderia; species Burkholderia sp. BCC1996. The sequence goes on along the minus strand of NZ_CAJPHM010000005.1, from coordinate 98,893 downwards.
GAACAGTTCGAGGAACGGTTGTACAGCTGGGGCGAGGAAATCGAGAGCAACGCGGTGCAGGTACACATCCACAACCTGCGCAAGAAACTCGGCCACGACATGATCCGCACGGTGCGCGGCGTCGGCTACCGGATCGGTGACGCCGCATGATGCGTCTGCAACACGCGATCGCGCGCTGGCGCAGCGCATCGCTGCGGCGGCGCCTGTTGACGTGGCTGCTGCCGGCCGCGTGCGTGATCGGGCTGGTCGCAAGCGCGGGCACCTACTGGGGCGCACTGCGCGAGCTCGACGATCTCCTCGACGACCAGATGCGCAGCATGTCGAAGCAGATCGTCGTCGGCCCGAACGGCGAACTGTCGTTCAGCAACCATCGCGACGGCAAGCACGAATTCGAGGCCGGTGACCCCGACGCCGTGCTGCTGCAGGTCTGGCGCAACGGCACGCTGGTGTATTCGACCGATCGCAAGTCCGCGCTGCCGCCGCCCGCGCAGACGGGCATCGGCAGCGTCGACGTCGGCGGCCAGCCGTGGCGCACCTACGTGACCGAACGCGGCGGCACGACGATCCGGCTCGCGCAGGCGCGCCATGCGCGCTGGGAAGCGATCGCGGGCATCGCGGTGCACCTGCTGTGGCCGGTGTTCTCGATGCTGCCGGTGCTCGCGATCGGGCTGTGGTTCGGCATCGGCGCGGGGCTGCGGCCGCTGCGCACGATCGCGGCCGGCCTGAAGCGCAGGAATGCGAACAATCTCGAGCCGGTCGACGTCGCGTCGATGCCGAACGAAGTCCGCCCGCTCGCCGAAGCGATCAACGACCTGCTCGCGCGGCTCGACCGTTCGTTCACGCTGCAGCGGCACTTCATCGCCGATGCCGCGCACGAATTGCGCACGCCGATCATGGGGCTGTCGATCCAGTCGCAATTGCTGCGGCGCGCGTCGACGGCCGACGAACGCGAGCAGATCCTCGCGCAAATCCATGCCGGCACGACACGCCTCGGCCACCTCGCCGAACAATTGCTGACGCTCGCGCGCCTCGAACCCGACGCGCAGGCGTCCGCCGCGGCCTCCGCGCCCGTCGATCTCGCCGCGCTGTGCCGCTCGGTGGTCGCCGAGCGCACGCGCGTCGCGGATGCGCACCGCATCGACCTCGGCGCGATCGTGTCGTCGCCGGTGATGGCCGCCGGCAACATCGACACGTTGCGCGTGCTGCTGAACAACCTCGTCGACAACGCGATCCGCTACGCAGGCGCAGGCGCGCGCGTCGACGTGTCCGCGCGTCTCGATGGCGCAACGCCCGTACTCGAAGTCGCCGACGACGGCCCCGGCATTCCGGAAGCCGAGCGCACGGACGTGTGGGAGCGCTTCTATCGCGGCGAAGGCGCGCAGGCGGTCACGTCGTCGGGCAGCGGGCTCGGGCTGTCGATCGTCAAGCGGATCGCCGAACAGCATCGCGCAACCGTCGCGCTCGGCACGACGCAAGGCGGGCGCGGGCTGACCGTGACGGTGCGCTTTCCGGCGCCAGCCTGACACACGCCCGACGGGCCGCTTTTCCACAGATTGTGTTGGCAAGCTTGTGGACAACCGGCCGCTAACGGCAGCAAACCATTGATCCGAAAGGGTTTGGCGCTCGTGCGCAGCGAATGCGCCAACCCGCGCCGAGCAGGCGCTCGCCTCGACGCGACATCGCGTACCGATCCCTTCCCTCCGAGTCGTCGCCGCACTACTTGCAGGGGCGCCCAATGCCACATTTCAAATCGATGGACCCGAACTTCCCGATCCGGCAACAGCTCGGCGTCGACGCGCAACCCGTCGTGCTCCTCAACGTCTTCACGGTGGATCCGGCAGACGAGGCGGTTTGCACGATGTGCCGCGCCGCGCGATCGCCACGCGGACTTCTCCACAGAAAATGTTGGCAAGCTTGTGGATATCCTGCGCACCGCAACGCTAAGCCGTTGATCCGACGGACTTTGGCACGCGTGATGCAGACGCGGCGCGCGCCGGGCCGTCACACGCGCCGGTTCGCCGCACTTCGCATCACGATGCCACGTCGATGCCCCAATGATGTGCGATGCGATCGTCGCAGCACTTACCCACAGATTTTGTTGGCAAGCTTGTGGATATCCTGCGCACGCATCGGCTAACCCGTTGATCGGCCAATGATTCATGCGCCGCGTCACCGTTGCGGCAGCACGCGGTTCGCCCGCGCGCGCAGACGGACGATCCGGCGCAACAGCGGCACCCTGCCCGCCGCTTGACGCCCGCACCTGCCACGCGTCACGATCACACGAGCCGCACGCGCCACGCATCGCGAGACTTCACGCAGCGGCACCACGGTGCCGGCCGTTGCGCCCGCATCGGACAACGACACATCATTCCGAGGAAGACTATGGAACACTTCACCGCAGGGCAGTTGATCGTCTCGCTCGTGCTCGTCGCGATCGTCGTCTATCCGTATGTCCGCATCGTTCGGCGTACCGGGCATTCAGGCTGGTGGATCCTGACGATGTTCGTCCCGGTCCTGAACTTCATCATGCTGTGGGTGTTCGCGTTCGCGCGCTGGCCCTCGGTCGACGATCGGCATGGCTGAACATCGGGCGGGCTTGTCCACAGATTGTGTTGGCAAGCATGTGGATAGCCTGCGCATACCGCGATCAAGCGCTTGATCCGTAAGACTTTGTCCGCGCCGCTTCGAATCGGGCACGCGGCCACGCGATGTGCCGTTCACGCATCGTCGCGCGACGCGACGGACCGCATGTCGCGCGCGCCACGCCGCTTGTCCACAGATTGTGTTGGCAAGCGTGTGGATAGCCTGCGCATACCACGCACAAGCGCTTGATCCGAAAGGTTTTGTCCGTGTCGCTTCGAACCCGGCAGGCAAGCCTGACGCACGCCGGCGCCGCGCCCGCTGCGCGATGAACGCGGCCGCGCGCGGGCTTGTCCACAATTTTTGTTGGCAAGGATGTGGATATCCTGAGCATGCGTCATCTAAGTCGTTGATCGCACAACGTTTCGACATGCCGGTCACGACTGCGGCACCGCGTGCATTCATCGACACATCGCTTCATCGTTCCGTGCATTCATCGATGAACGCACGCCGCGCCGCCCGCTCACGCGAACGTCGCGACCGCGATACGCGCGGCGGCCGCGATCACGTCGTCCTTCGCCTTCGCATCGGCACGCGTCTGCGTGTAATACACGGCGATCACGATCGGTGCGCGCGACGGCGGCCAGATCACGCCCGCGTCGTTCGTCGTCCCGTAGTCGCCGGTGCCGGTCTTGTCGGCCACCTGCCACCCGGCCGGCACGCCCGCGCGGATCCGCTTGTCGCCGACCTTGTTGCCGCGCAGCCACGCGACGAGCTGCGCACGCTGCGCGGGCGGCAGCGCGTCGCCGAGCGTGAGCAGGCGCAGGCTCGCGGCCATCGCGGCCGGCGTCGTGGTGTCGCGCGGGTCGCCCGGCAACGCGGTGTTCAGTTCGGTCTCCCAGCGATCGAGCCGGAACGTGTCGTCGCCGATCGAACGTGCAAACGCGGTCACCGCCGCCGGCCCGCCGATTAGCTTCATCGCCAGGTTCGCGGCCGAGTTGTCGCTGTACTGGATCGCCGCCTCGCACAACTCGGCGACGGTCATCCCGGTGCCGACATGCTTGCCCGACACCGGCGAGTAGTTCACGAGATCGGACTGCGCAACGGCCACGCGCTGCTGCAGCAGCCCCGGGCGCTCGACGCTCTGCGCGAGCACCGCCGCACTCAGCATCGCCTTGAACGTGCTGCAGAACGGGAAGCGCTCGTCCGCGCGATGCTGCACGCGCCGGCCGCCCGCGGTGTCGATCGCGCACACGCCGAGACGGCCGCCCGCCGCGCGCTCGAGCGCGGCAAACGACGTCGCGGACGAAACGTCCTGCGCGGCAGCCGGCGGCGACGCGCACGCGCTGACGGTCAGGACGAGCGGCGCCGTCGCGGCGGCCAGCAGCAGGGTTCGACGTTGCGATGAGTAGGTCATGGAGTGTCTCTCGTGGTGGAGTGGAGGCAGAACGGCCGGCCGGCGAGACAGCACTATCGTGACTTTACGGTTGCCTGACAAGCAACGATAATTGAGCGCTGACAAAAGAAATTCTTATGACGAAGCTCCGCCCTCATCTTCCGCTCAATGCATTGCGCGCGTTCGAATCGTCGGCGCGCCACCTGAACTTCACGCGCGCCGGCCTCGAGCTGAGCGTGACCCAGGCGGCCGTGAGCCAGCAGGTGCGCTCGCTCGAGGAGCGGCTCGGCTGTGCGCTGTTCACCCGCTTGCCGCGCGGCCTCGGGCTCACTGACGAAGGGCGCGCGCTGTTGCCGGTGCTCAGCGACGCATTCAGCCGGATCGAAACCGTGCTCAAGCAGTTCGACGGCGGGCGCTTCCACGAAGTGCTGACGCTCGGCGCGGTCGGCACCTTTGCCATAGGCTGGCTAATGCCACGGCTGAAGCGCTTCGGCGACACGCACCCGTTCGTCGAGCTGCGGCTGCGGACCCACAACAACGTCGTCGACCTCGCGGCCGAGGGTCTCGATTTCGCGATCCGCTTCGGGGAAGGCAACTGGCCGGCGACGCGCAACGAGCGGCTGCTCGACGCCCCGCTCACCGCGCTGTGCGCGCCGGAGATCGCGCGGCGCCTCGCGCGGCCGGCCGATCTCGCGAACGAAACGCTGCTGCGCTCGTACCGCACCGACGAATGGCTCGGCTGGTTCGATGCCGCGCCGCTCGAACCGTGGGCGGTGAACGGGCCCGTGTTCGATTCGTCGCGGCTGATGGTCGAGGCCGCGATGCAGGGCGCCGGCATCGCGCTCGCGCCAGCCTGCATGTTCGCGCGCGAACTGCAGCTCGGCCTGCTCGCGCGGCCGTTCGACATCGATGTGCGCGCGGGCGGCTACTGGCTCACGTCGCTGAAGTCGAAGCCGCTCTCGCCGGCGATGACGCTGTTTCGCGACTGGATCGTCGCGGAGGCGGCCGACACTGCGCCGGTCGAATGATGCGGCCCGGCTTGTCCACAGATTGTGTTGGCAAGGATGTGGATATCCTGGGTACCCGAGGCCTAACCCGTTGATCGCGCACGAATTATCGCGCCGACGCGCGCAGCGGGCAGCCCGTGCGCAAAGGCTTCGACGCCGCGGCCGCCGCGCGCCGGATCGTCAACCATCAGGAAGCAATCACGTCAGACTTATCCACAGATTTTGTTGGCAAGCCTGTGGATATTCCGCCAATGTGACGCGTAACATCCTGATACAAAAGGGGATTCAGTAGATCGGGCCAGACAGGTCAATGACGCGTCATCGTGTGCGGGCTCGCGGCGCCGCTTGCGCGGCCGGTCGGGGGCCGGCCGGTTCTCCACAGATTGTGTTGGCAAGCTTGTGGATATCCTGCGCACCGGCCGGCTAACTCATTGAGCGCACGGGGTTTTGTGCGCGCCGTGCAGGATTGGGCAGCGCCGGCGCGGGCCACGCGGCCGACGCCGGCTACCGCTTCGTCAATGCCGGTCGAGCCCGCGGCGCAATTCGCTCGCCTTGTCGCGCAGCGCCTCGTACCCGGAGCGCGCATGTTCGGGCAGGTCGGGATCGCCGATCAGCGCGCCGAGCGTTTCGATCAGGCTGAACAGGATGCCCTTCGCCGCGCCAGCCGCGATGCTCTGCGACTCGATCGACTTGTGCAGGTGGTCGACCGCCGCTTCCAGGTTCTCGAGCTTCTTCTGCTCGCCGTCGTCGGGCCGGTTGTCGGTCGTCATCGTAGGTGCCTCCGCCATCGTTCAAGGGTCATGTCACGATTCTATGCCGCTGCGTGCGGACGTGGCACGACATCGCGCAACGTCCGTGCAGCCGCATTGCGCTACAGCACCGCGACCACCTTCACCCGCCCCGGCTGCTCCGCCGACGCGATCACCTGGCCGTCGACGCGCCGGAACGTCAGCGATACCGTTTCGTCGCCGACGCGCAGTTCGTCGATGCGCAGCCAGTCGACACCTTCGGGCAGCGCCGGGCGCTCGACCCGCACCTCGTGGCGCGCCGCGTCGACGCTCACGCCGAGACACGCCTGCAGCATCATGAACGGCGCACCGGCCGCCCACGCCTGCGGCAGGCACGCGACCGGATAGGCGGTCGGCGGCTCGCCGCGCCGGCGCGGGAACCCGCAGAACAGCTCCGGCAGCCGCATCTCGAAGCTGACCGCGGCTTCGAACAGCGCGCGCAGCAGGTTCACCGCGGCCGTCTTGTCGCCGTAGCGCGCGAGCCCGCGCGCGATCAGCGCATTGTCGTGCGGCCACACCGAGCCGTTGTGATAGGCCATCGGGTTGAAGCGCGGCTGGCCGGCCGCGAGCGTGCGCACGCCCCAACCCGTCTGGAACAGCGTCGAGCCGAGCACGCCGGCGACCGCCGCGCCGCGCTCGGCGTCGGGCAGGCCGAACGCGAGCAGATGGCCCGCGTTCGACGCCAGCACGCGGCACAGGTCGCCGTGACCGTCGAGCGCGATCCCGTAGAACTGGCCTTCCGGCATCCAGAACAGCGTCTCGACCTGGTCGCGCAGCGCCTTCGCGCGCAGCGCATAGCGTGTCGCGTCGGCCGCGTGGCCGCGCCGGTGCGAGCACATCGACATCGCATCGAGCGCCGCGCACGCATACGCCTGCACTTCGACGAGCGCGATCGGGCCGTCGGGAAAACGGCCGTCCGCGTGAAACACCGAATCGTGGCTGTCCTTCCAGCCCTGGTTCGCGAGACCGCGCTCCGACGTGCGCTGGTAGTCGAGCAGACCGTACGGATTGCGGTCGCACTTGTCGATCACCCACTGCGCGGCGCGCTCGAGCGCGGGCCACAGCTCGTCGATCAGCGCATCGTCGCCGGTGTGTTCGACGTACGCGCCCGCGAGCACGATGAACAGCGGGGTCGTGTCGACGCCGCCGTAATAGAGCGCGAACGGCACCTCGCCCGTCGCGGCCATTTCGCTGCGGCGGAATTCGTGCATGATCTTGCCGGGCTCCGCATCGCGAAACGCGGACGTCTCGCGCGCCTGGTGCTCCGCGAGAAAGCGCAGCACGCCGCGCGCGAGCGACGGCTGCAGCCACAGCATCTGCAGCGACGTGATCACCGCGTCGCGGCCGAACGGCGTCGAGAACCACGGAATGCCCGCATACGGATACGGCCCGGTATCGAGCTGCGTCGTGAGCAGCCCGAGATCCGCGAGCGAGCGGTCGAGCCACGCATCGAACAGCGGATTGCCGGTGTGCACGCGCGCCATCGACTCGCGGCGCGAGCGCATCTCGCGATGCACGCCGACGAGCGCGGTGCGCAGCGCGACGCGCCCGCATCCCGGGCCTTCACCGTCGTGCGCGCGGCCGAGCGTCGCGTCGACGGTCAGGTAGATCGACACGCACGCCTGCGCGGCGATCGTCAGCGTGTAATCGGCACGATCGACCGACAACGCGTCGGGCGCCGGCGAGAAATGCACGGTCACGTTGCGCTCGACCTTGTCGAGGCCGTCGTAGCGAAGCCGCACCGCACCGCCGTCGACGCGCGGCGCAACCACCGTGCCGCGCTTCGGGCGCGGCGTGCCGCGCACTTCGAACATGTCCTTGAAATCCGCCGCGAACGACAGCGACAGCGGCACCTCGGCCTCGCTCGCGCCGTAGTTGGTCAGCGTCAGCGCTTCGTACAGCACGTCGCCCGCGAGCACGCGCATCCGTTCGATGTGGATCACGCCCTCGGGCGTCTCGCGACCGCCGAGCGGCGGCAGCGGGCGGTTCGTCAGGTGCGCGGTGAACGACGCGTTGTCCGCGCTCGTCGCGCCCGACAGCAGCGACGGCGCGCGGCCGCCGAACGTCAGGCGCCAGGTCGACAGCACGCGCATGTCGTCGACGAACAGGCCGTCGTCGTGGCCGCCGACGTCGCCGAGCGCGTCGCTGACGACGAACGCGTCGCCGGATTTCAGCACGTACTGGTTGTTGCGTGCGAGCGCCTGCGGATCGGCTTCGGGCGCGATGAATGCGGGGCCTGTCGCCTGGGTCGGGGGGACGGGCGCGACTTGCGGCGCCTGCGTCGTGGTGGCTTCGGCGTGATTCGGCATCGATGCTCCTGTGTCGAGGCGCAACGCGCGGCGCGCGTCGCGTGTTTCGCACAGGATAGGCCAGAACGGGGGACGCGCGCAGCGCCGAAAAAGACGCGACCCCGATGCGGGCATTGCCGTCGCATCGGGATCGCGCACAGGCACCTCAGGCGCCGGTCAGAACTTCCACAGGATGTTGCCGAGCACCGCGTTGTCGCGCACGCCGCTGCCGTACTGGCCGCTGAACGTGAGACCGAGCGTCAGGCGCTTCGTGATGGTCGCGTCGATGCCCGCTTCGAGCACCGCGCTGTCGCGCGCGATCGGCACGCCCGACACCTGGAACGACGTGCCGCCGTTCGCGAACGTGAACGCCGACGACGGCCGCACGTTGCCGAACGCATGCCGCCAGCCGACCGTCCCGCGCGCGGTGAACGTGCCGCTCGCGAGCGTGCCGAGCTGCGAGGCCGCGCGCACGCCGAGCGTCGAGAAACCGACGTGGGTCGTCTGGCCGCCGGCCTGCAGCGCGGCCGCGCCGCCGGTTTCCGTATAGCCGTCGGTATGCAGGTTCACGTAGGCAAGACCCGCGAACGGTTCGAGCGCGACCGGCCCGACCGGCAGCGCATAGCCGACTTCACCGAACACCTGCTCGGAATGCGCGTTGTAGCCGGCCGAATCGTGATCGGAGAAGCCCGCGAAGCCCGGATTGCGGTCGCTGTTGATGCGGTACCACGTGTACGACGCGCCGCCGCGCACGCCGAGCGCGCCGTACTGCGCGCCGCCGTACAGCGACAGGTAGTAGCTGTTGACCGACGCCGACGCGCTCTGGTCGTTGTCGAGCGAGCTGTGCGTGACGCCCGCGGCGAGACCGGCACGCCACTGGTCGTTGAGCGCCATGTCGGCACCGGCGATGAAGCCCGTCATGCTGCGGTTGATGGTCGACGCGTTGCCGTCGCCCGCGAGCCGGCTGCGGCCGCCGAACGCCTGCCCCCAGACCACCGGCTGATACGGCGTGCCGCCGTAGCAACCTGCGCGCGAACCGATCCGGCGTTCCGGCGGCAGCGTCGGATCGGTCGCGCCGGCCGTGTTGTCGCCGCACAGCGCGGCACCGCCCGACGACAGCGCGGCGAGCGGCCCGGCTCCGGGCGCGAGGCCCTGGCGCACGCGATCGGTCACGGCTTCGCGCACGTAGCGGCTGTCGAGCAGCAGCATGCTCTTCAGGCTCGCCTGCAGTTCCCCGTCGAGCATCCCGTAGGCCCGCCGCGCGGTGGCCGCATCGGTCGTCAGCACCGTGTCGTACAGCGGGTTGCCCGCGCCGAGCCCACCGATCGCGGTCGCGACCGCGCGCTGGTTCGGCGTCGCCGCGACATCGGGCAGCGCCGTGCCGTTCGCGACGAGCTGCAGGTACACGTGGTCCGGATCGTAGCTGAGCGTCGGCATCAGGAACGCGTAGTTCGAATTCACCTGGCTGAACGTGCCCTGCACGCCCGCCGATGCGCTGAGGATCGTGTACTTCGTGGTCGGCTGGTAGCTGGCCTGGTTCGCGAGCACCTGCACGGTGCCGCCGTTCAGCGTGGCCGTGCCGCCCGCCGCGATGCTGCCGGCCTGCTGCGGCGTCACCGCGACCTGCAGCGTCGAGCCCGGCTGGAACGTGACGTTGCCGGCCACGTTCAGCGCCGCGCCCGGCTGCGACGCGGCCGCGAACGCGCCGCCCTGCACGACGAAGCCGCCAACCGTGCCGGTGCCCGTCAGCGTCGCGCCGTTCTGCACGGTCACGGTCGACTGGCCGAGCGAACCGTCGACCGCGAGCGTACCCGCCGCGACGGTGGTCGGGCCGCTCAGCGTACTGGTACCGGTCAGCGTCAGTTGCCCGCTGCCGGCCTGGGTCAGCGAACCGGTGCCGGACAGCACGCTCGCGAGCGTCACGTTGGCGGACTGGTTGAAGATCAGCGCGCCGTTGTCGACGACATTGCCGACCACGCTGCCCGACGTGCCGCCGTTGCCGAGCTGCAGCGTGCCGCCCGATGCGATCGTCGTGCCGCCCGTATAGGTGTTGCTGCCGGTCAGCGTCTGAATGCCGGTGCCCGCGACCGTCAGGCCGCCGGTGCCGCCGACCGTCCCGCCGAACGTGCTGGCGCCGCTGCCGCTCAGCGCCAGCGCGTTCGCGCCGAGGTTCACGGTGCTGCCGGCCGCGCCCGACAGCGCGCCGATCGTCTGCGCACCCGCTGCGCCGCTCACGTCGAACGTCGCACCCGCGCCGGCGAGGTTCACCGCGCCCGTCGACGCGAGGCTGCCGCCCGCGCCGAGCGCGAGCGTGCTGCCGCCGTTGATCGTCGTGCCGCCGGTGTAGGTGTTCGCGCCCGTCAGCGTCTGCGTGCCGCTGCCCGCGAGCGTCACGCCGCCGCTGCCGCCGATCGTCCCGCCGAACGTGCTGGCGCCGCTACCGCTCAGCGCGAGGGCGTTCGCGCCGAGGTTTACGGTGCTGCCCGCCGCGCCCGACAGCGCGCCGATCGTCTGCCCGCCCGTTGCGCCGCTGAGATCGAACGTCGCGCCCGCGCCGGCCAGATTCACCGCGCCGCTCGCCGCGAGGCTGCCGCCCGAACCGAGCGCGAGCGTGCTGCCGCCGTTGATCGTCGTGCCGCCGGTATACGTATTCGCGCCCGTCAGTGTCTGCGTGCCGGTGCCCGCGAGCGTCACGCTGCCGGTGCCGCCGATCGCGCCGCCGAACGTGCCGTTGCCGCTGCCGTTCAGCGTCAGCACATTCGCGCCGAGGTTCACGTTCGTGCCGGCCGCGCCGGTCAGCGTGCCGAGCGTCTGCGCGCCTGCGGCGCCGCTCAGGTCGAACGTCGCGCCCGTGCCGGCCAGGTTCACCGTGCTGCCCGCGGCGAGGCTGCCGCCCGCGCCGAGCGCGAGCGTGCTGCCGCCGTTGATCGTCGTGCCGCCGGTGTACGTGTTCGCCCCCGTCAGCGTCTGCGTGCCGACGCCCGCGACCGTCACGCCGCCGCTGCCGCCGATCGTCCCGCCGAATGTACCGGCGGTGCTGCCGTTCAGCGTCAGCGCGTTGCCGCCGAGGTTCACGCTCGTACCCGCCGCGCCGGTCAGCGTGCCGATCGTCTGCGCGCCCGTTGCGCCGCTCAGGTCGAATGTCGCGCCCGTGCCGGCCAGGTTCACCGCGCCGCTCGACGCAAGGCTGCCGCCCGCGCCCAGCGCCAGCGTGCCGCCGTTGATCGTCGTGCCGCCGGTGTACGTGTTCGCGCCCGTCAGCGTCTGCGTACCGGTGCCGGCCAGCGTCAGGCTGCCGGTGCCGCCGATCGCACCGCCGAAGGTGTTGCTGCCGTTGCCGCTCAGCGTCAGCGCAGTCGCGCCGAGATTCACGTTCGTGCCGGCCGCGCCGGTCAGCGCGCCGATCGTCTGCGCACCGGACGCGCCGCCCAGGTCGAACGTCGCGCCCGTGCCGGCCAGATTCACCGTGCCGCTCGCCGCGAGGCTGCCGCCCGCGCCCAGCGCCAGCGTGCTGCCGCCGTTGATCGTCGTGCCGCCCGTATACGTGTTCGCGCCGGACAGCGTCTGCGTGCCGGTACCCGCGAGCGTCAGCCCGCCGGTGCCGCCGATCACGCCGCTGAACGTGCCGCTGGCGGTTCCGCCCAGCGTCAGCGCGTTGCCGCCGAGGCTCACGTTCGTGCCGGCCACGCCCGACAGCGCACCGAGCGTCTGCGCACCCGACGCGCCGCTCAGGTCGAGCGCCGCGCCCGCGTTCGCGAGGTTCATCGTGCCGGTCGATGCGAGGCTGCCTCCCGCGCCGATCGCGAGCGTGCCCGCATTGATCGTCGTGCCGCCCGTGTAGGTGTTCGCGCCCGTCAGCGTGGTCGTCGCCGCGCCGTTCTTCACGAGCGCGCCCGTACCGGTAATCGCGCCGCCCAATCCGAGCGCGTTGCTGCCGCCGAGCGTGAGCGTCGAGCCCGCGCCGAGACCGATTGCATTCGCCACTGTCAGGTTCGTGTTCGTATCGAGTGTCGCCGAACCGCCGACATTCAGCGCGCCGGTGCCGAGTGCCGCGGCGTTGCCGAGCACCAGTCCGCCACTATTGAGGTTCGTGCCGCCCGAATAAGTGCTCGCGCCGTTCAGCGTCTGCGTACCGGTGCCGGCCAGCGTCAGGCTGCCGGTGCCGCCGATCGCGCCGCTGTACGTGCCGCTCGCGGTTCCGCCTAGCGTCAGCGCGTTCGCGCCGAGATTCAGGCTCGTGCCGGTCACGCCCGACAGCGCGCCGAGCGTTTGCGCACCCGACGCATTGCTCAGGTCGAGCGTCGCGCCCGCGTTCGCGAGATTCATCGCGCCGGTCGCCGCCAGGCTGCCGCCCGCGCCGATCGCCAGCGTGCCGGCATTGATCGTCGTGCCGCCCGTGTAGGTGTTCGCGCCCGTCAGCGTGGTCGTCGCCGCGCCGTTCTTCACGAGCGCGCCCGTACCGGTAATCGCGCCGCCCAATCCGAGCGCGTTGCTGCCGCCGAGCGTGAGCGCCGCACCCGTGCCGAGATCGATCGCGTTGGCGACCGACAGGCTCGTATTCGTATCGAGCGTCGCCGCACCGCCGACGGTCAGCGTGCCGGTGCCCAGCGCCGCGGCGTTGCCGAGCACCAGTCCGCCACTATTGAGGTTCGTGCCGCCCGAATAAGTGCTCGCGCCGTTCAGCGTCTGCGTGCCGGTGCCATCCAGCGTCAGGCTGCCGGCGCCGCCGATTACGCCGCTGAAGGTGCCGCTGGCCGTTCCGCCCAGCGTCAGCGCGTTCGCGCCGAGATTCACGTTCGTGCCGGCCACGCCCGACAGCGCGCCGAGCGTTTGCGCGCCCGACGCATTGCTCAGGTCGAGCGCCGCGCCCGCGTTCGCGAGATTCATCGTGCCGGTCGCCGCCAGGCTGCCGCCCGCGCCGATCGCCAGCGTGCCGGCATTGATCGTCGTGCCGCCCGTGTAGGTGTTCGCGCCCGTCAGTGTCACCGTCGCCGCGCCGTTCTTCACGAGCGCGCCGGCGCCGGAAATCACGCCGCCCAGCGCGAGCGCATTGCTGCCGCCGAGCGTGAGTGCCGTGGCCGTGCCGAGATCGATCGCGTTGGCGACCGACAGGCTCGTATTCGCATCGAGCGTCGCCGCGCCGCCGACGGTCAGCGTGCCGGTGCCGAGCGCCGCGGCGTTGCCAAGCACGAGGGTGCCGGCGTTCAGCGTCGTGCCGCCCGTGTAATTGTTCGCGCCGCTCAGCGTCAGCGCCGCCGCGCCGTTCTTCACGAGCCCCCCGCCGCCGGAGATCGTCCCGCCGAGCCCTAGATCGGTGCTGCCGCCCAGCGTCAGCGTCGTGCCGGTGGCGACGTTGATGCCGTTCGCGAGCGACACGTTGGTGGTCGCATCGAGCGTCGACGAGCCGTTGACGTTCACCGCGCCGGAGCCCAGCGCCGTGTTGCTGCCGACGACGAGGTTGCCGCCGTTCAGGTTCGTGCCGCCGGAGTAGACGTTCGTGCCGGTCAGCGATTGCGTCCCGGGGCCGGACAGCGTCACGCTGCCCGAGCCGCCGATCGTGCCCGCGTAGGTCGCGTTGATGGTGCCGTTGAGCGTCAGCGAATTGCTGCCGAGGTCCACGTTCGTGCCGGCCGCGCCCGCCAGCGCTCCGATCGTCTGCGCGCCCGACGCGCCGCTCAGGTCGAACGTCGCGCCCGCGCCGGTCAGGTTCACCGTGCCGGTCGCCGCGAGGCTGCCGGCGCCGCTCAGTGCGAGCGTGCCGCTGTTGATCGTCGTGTCGCCCGTGTAGGTGTTCGCGGCCGTCAGCGTGGCCGTCGCGGCGCCGTTCTTCACGAGGCCGCCGTTTCCGCTGATCGTGCCGGACAGCCCGAGGCTGTTGCTGCCGCCGAGCGTCAGCGTCGCGCTGTTGTTGAGATTGATCGCATTGTCGAGCGTGACGTTCGCGCTCGTGTCGAGCAACGCCGACGCATTGACGTTCACCGCGCCGGTGCCGAGCGCCCCGTTGTTGCCGACCACGAGGTTGCCGCCGTTCAGGTTCGTGCCGCCCGTATAGGTATTGGCACCCGACAGCGCCAGCGTGCCGCCGTCGTTCTTCGTCAGCGCGCCGCTGCCCGACACCGTGCCCGACAGCGTGAGCCCGGTCGCGCCCTGCACCGTCAGGCCGGTGCCGAGCGTCACGTTGTTCGACACGTTGAGCCCCGCCGTGCCCGCCTGCAGCGCGCCGCCGTTGGCCGTGATCGTGCCGGTGCCGAGCGACGCGTTGTCGTTGATGATCGCGACGCCGCCGCTCGACAGCGTCGCGTCCTGCACGGTCGACGCGCCGTTGATCGTCCAGTTGCCGCTCGCGACGTCGAGGTGATTGAAGTTGACGTAGTTACTGATCGCGATCGTGCCGTTCGCGGAGGTGCCCTGCTGGAGGTTCAGCGTGTTGTTGCCGCCCGCGCCGCCGTCGACGATCCCCGTCGCCGCCACGTTGAGCGTGTTCGGGCCGACCGTGATGTTGAACGCGCCGCCGGTGCCGCCCGCCGCGTTGACCGACGAGCCCGTCACCGCGTTGAACGTGTTGGTGCTGTTCGCGCCCATCGACACGCTGCCGTTGATCGTGCCCGAGTTGGTGAACGTGTTGCCGCCCCCGGGCGTGCCGTTCGTGGCGAGCGACACGCGGCCGTTGATCGTGCCGCTGTTCGTCATGTTGACCGTGCCGCCGCCGTATGCGGCGACCACCGGCGCATCCGCGCCGGACAGCGTCGCGCCGACCAGCGGGTTCGAACCGATCGTGCCGGTGTTGTTGATGGTCGACGTGCCGCCGGTGCCGTTCTGGACCGACAGCGCCATGCCGGTCACGCCGCTGATCGCGACCCCGGTCGAGCCGAGCATCGTGCCGTTGTTGGTGACGGTGGTATTGCTCGCCGACGCATTGCCGAGCACCGCGCCGCTCGACAGCACGCCGAGCCCCGAGCCGAGCGCGGACGGGTCGATCGTGCCGTTGTTGGTCAGCGTGTTGTTGTTGCCGGTCAGCGACATCGCGGTGCCGCCGACGCCGAGCAGCACGCCGACGCTCGCGCCGGGATTGACGGTGACGTTCAGGTTGTTGGCGCTGTTTGCATAGCTCGGCGCCAGCGGATTCGCGACGCCCGAGCAGGTGACGGTGGTGCCTGCCGTGCTGCAGGTCGCGTACGCGGGAACGATGCCCGCGCCGGACAAGGCCAGGAAGACGCCCGTCGGCAACAGGAATTTCGGAAACGGCTCTCCGCTCTTCTTCGAATGCGCAATGTTCATGCTTCCCCTCGTGCTCGGCATGGCCGGTGAATCGATCCGGCGGCGGCGGAAAATCCGGGACGCAAGCGTGCCCTCCGGCGGTCGCGGAACGACGTCGGTCTATTCGTGGATGAACTGCGGGTTAATCGATTCTCGTTTGCGAGTGCAAACTCAACCGGACGACATGATCGTGGCCCCTTGTTCTTATGCAGCGACTTTCTGGTTGATTTGATTACCGCCCTGCTTTTTGTCAGACAAGGCTATATCAAATAAACAGGGTTTTCCAGTCGATGTTTGGTTATCGGAGCGAGGTCGATGGAATACGTATTTTTTACTCGTTAGATTGCGTGAAACGACCGGATTAAAAGGGTATTTCGGTCATTCCGTCATGCCAGGAAAAGTTACCTGTACCACGAGATCAGTAAAAACACTGATAATTCATACTAATCGCCGGCCGGGTTTTCGCGACTCAATTTAAATGATGACGGCGGCAGTCGGCGCAAATAATCCGAACCCATTTTATTTAAAGAATTGAAAGCATGGATTTTCAACACACTTGCAGAGTGCCTTCGAATTCGGCGCACATGATCCCGCCGCCTTGAAATGAAAAATGAAAGCCGCAAGGTCAATTGCCCCCCGGCCACGCGGCCCCACTTGAAACGCAGGTTCAAAGGTGTCGGACTTCAGGAGAAGCGTGCCGCCGGCTTGCACGGCACGCGGCCCGGCATGCTGCCACGGCCGGCTCGCGCATGGCCAGGCACTGCGGTCGACACGGCGTGTCGAGCGTGTCCGGAGCAGCCGGACGATGTTCGGCATGCCGGAGCTTCGGGGTTCGAAGGATGTTCAACGAACGTCGACGGGCCTGCCCGGCCGTCGTCAATCCACCGGACACATCGCGAGCCGCCCCATCGCCTCCCCGGCGCCGCGCACCGCGCAGGTGGCCGGCTCGTCGGCGATCCGCGCGCTCAGCCCGGTCTCGTCGCGCAGCAGGCGTTCGAGATCCGCGAGCAGCGCGCCGCCTCCCGTCAGCACCACGCCGCGATGCGCGATGTCGGTCACGAGTTCGGCCGGCGCGTTTTCCAGCACCGACTTCACCGCGCCGATCACCTGCTTGAGCGGCGCGGCCAGCGCGTCCGCCACATCGTGGTTGGACAGCTCGATCGAACGCGGCAGGCCGTCCTTGACGCTGCGCCCGATCGCGCGCGTCGACGCGCGCGGCACGGCGCTGGTGGCCGAGCCGATCGTCTCCTTCACGCGCTCGGCGGTCTGCTCGCCGAGCAGCACGCCGTACAGGTTGCGCACGTGATTGACGATCGCCGCGTCGAACTGGTTGCCGCCGACCCGGATCGCCTCGCGATAGACGACGCCGCCGAGCGCGATCACCGCGACTTCGGTCGTCCCGGCGCCGATGTCGACGACCATCGAGCCGACCGGCTCGGTCACCGGCAGGCCCGCGCCGAGCGCGGCGGCGAGCGCTTCCTCGATCAGTTCGACGTCCGATACACCGGCCGCGAACGCCGCCTCGCGCATCGCGCGGCGCTCGACCGCCGTCGCATCCGACGGCACGCACAGCGTGACCTCGACGCGGCGGCTGAAGCGCGAGCGCGTGCGCGACATGTCGATGAAGCGCCGAAACATCTGCTCGGCGGCGTGCGCATCGGCGATCACGCCGTGCCGCATGGGCCGCACGGCCTCGAGATGCCCCGGCTCGCGGCCGAGCAGCGCCTTCGCGAGTTCGCCGACCGCCTCGAGCGTCGGTCGCGCGTCGGACGCGCCGCCCTTGCGAAAGCACACGACCGACGGCTGATCCAGCACCACGCCGCGCTCGTGCGTATAAATCCGCGTACTCGCCGTTCCAGGGTCGATCGCAACGGGTTGCGCAAACAACTTTCCGAACAGCGGTGTCGACATGGTTACCCTTTTCTTGAACAAACGGCCGAAGCGGCCAGGCCGCATCCCCGCGGCGCGCCTTCGCCGCCCCATTGAAGTCTTAGCGGCAAATCGTGCCGATACTTTAAGCAATTCCAATGATTATTTCGCGACGAAATTGCCGAAACCGCGTTTCGGCAGGCCCGCGGCTACGCATCGGCCGCTCGCGTTGCGCTTGTAAAACACGGTAATCTCTCGGTCTTGCCTGCTCCCGGCAGGCGCCCGACGCCCGATCACGCCAGGTATTCCACCATGACAGCGACCGCCTCTCTCCGCTGGCTCGGGGTGCGCCGGCTCGGCGCCACGCTCGTTGCGCTGTGGTGCTGCACCGTTGCCGCGCAGCCCTTGCCGGCCGCCGACACCGCCGCGCGCACCGCGCCGGCGGCCACTGCCGCCGCACCGGCCGCCCCTGCCACGGCGGCCGCCCCCGCCGCCACGCCCGCCACGCCCGCCTCGACCTGCAACGCCGACGGCGGTCCGGCCGGCCGGCCGCCGGTCGGCCTCGTGCTGTCCGGCGGCGGCGCGCGCGGTTACGCGCACCTGGGCGTGCTGAAGGTACTCGAGGAGAACCGCATCCCGATCGACTGCATCGCCGGCACGAGCATGGGCGCCGTGGTCGGCGGCCTGTATGCGAGCGGGATGGCCGCCGACGAGATGCAGAAGCAGCTGTCGGAGGTGAACCTGGCCGACATCGCGTTCGACGTGACCGACCGCGCCGACCTGCCGCAAACCAGCCGCGAGGACGAGCGCCTGTACATCAACAGCCTGACGCTGGGCTTCGGCAAGAAAGGCGTGAAGGCGCCGGTCGGCCTCGTGCAGGGCAACCGGCTGCAGGCGCTGCTCGCGAACTGGACCGCCGCCGTGCCGACCAACCAGCCGTTCGACCAGCTGCCGATCCCGTATCGCGCGGTCGCGACCGACCTGCAGACCGGCCAGATGGTCGTGCTGGACCGCGGCTCGCTGCCGCTCGCGATCCGCGCGAGCATGGCGATGCCCGGCCTGTTCGCGCCGGCCGAGATCAACGGCCGCGCGCTCGTCGACGGCGGGCTCGTCAGCAACCTGCCGGTCGACACCGCGCGGCAGATGGGCGCGAAGGTCGTGATCGCCGTCGACATCGGCTCGCAGCTGCGTCCGCTCGACGCGCTCGCGTCGCCGGCGGACGTGATGCAGCAGATGGTCGGCATCCTGATCCGCCAGAACGTGACGTCGCAGCGCAAGCAGCTCGCCGCGCAGGACGTGCTGCTCACGCCCGACCTCGGCGCGCTCGCGTTCACCGATTTCCAGAACGCGAAGCAGGCGATCGCCGCCGGTGCGGCCGCCGCGACTGCGGCGCTGCCGCGGCTCAGGCACCTCGCGCTCACGCCGGAACAGTACGCGGCCTACCGGTCCGCGCACGCGCAGCCGCTGCCGCCGCCGATCCGCATCACGCGGATCGAGATCAAGACGACCGGCGGCGTGCCGAAGCGCGTCGTCGCCGATGCGCTGCACGTGAAACCGGGCGACACCTACGATCCGGCGACCGTCAGCCAGGACCTGCTCGGGCTGACGACCGGCGGCAATTTCGAGAGCGTGACGCAGCAGATCGTGAGCCACGGCGACGAGAACGTGCTCGAGATCGATGCGCGGGAGAAATACTGGGGGCCGAATTTCCTGCTGTTCGGCGTCGGGATGTCGAGCAGCTCGACCGACGAAGGCGGCTTCCGCCTGCACGTCGGCTACCGGCGGCCGTGGCTCACGGAGTCGGGGCTCGAATTCCGCGCGGACACGACGATCGGCAGCGACCTGCAATCGGCGCGCGTCGAACTGCGCCAGCCGTTGCCGGCCGCATACGGCTTGTACATTTCGCCCTATGCGGAATATCAGCGTCGCTACGTGAACCTGTACGACAACAGCGGCGAAGTGAAGCTGAACCAGTACTTGATGCAGACGGCGCGCACCGGGCTCGACTTCGGCCTGCCGATCGCGCGGCTCGGCGACTTCCGGATGGGGATCGGCTACGCGACCGGGCACGGCTCGCCGAACTACAACCTGCCGTTCCCGTTCGATGACGGCAGCTCGACGCTGATCTGGCCGAGCTTCACGTCGCAGGCGCTGACCGCGCGTGCGCGGCTCGTCATCGATCAGCTCGACGATCCGATGTTCCCGCGTCGCGGCTACTACGGCGAATTCCGTGTCGAACGGTCGCTGTGGTCGCACAACAGCCAGTCCGCGGAGGACCTCGCCGATACATCCAACACGCCTTACACCGAGCTCTACGCCAAGGCGATGATCGCGCAGCAGTTCGGCCGGCACAGCGTCAGTGCAACGATCGAGGGCGGCAAGAGCATCGGCGGCACCAACCTGATCAATGCGTTCAACTTCACGCTCGGCGGGTTCCAGCATCTGGCCGCGTATGCGGCCGACCAGCTGACGGGCAACGAACTCGCGTACGGCAACGTGACCTACATGAACCAGCTGATGACGTTCAACGCGTCCCCGATCAAGGCGCTGTCGGTCGGCGCCAGCGCGGAACTCGGCAACGTGTGGTCGAGCGGCGTGAACGTCGGCGGCGGCACGCTCAAGCAGAGCTATACGTTCTTCACGAGCCTGTCGACCTCATTCGGTCCGCTGTACATGGGTATCGCGCTCGCGCCGGGCGGCCGGCGCAACATCTACCTGCAGCTCGGCCGCACATACTGATGGCGGCGCGCGCGGATGGCGGCGGGCATCCGCCGCGTCATCGCCCGCGCCTTGCGCGGTCGGACGCCGGCTAGATCGGCCAGCTGATCTCGAAGCGCGCGCCGCCGAGTTCGGCCGGATCGACGACCGCGATCCGGCCGTTGTGCGCGTGGAGCACCTGCCGCGTGATCGCGAGGCCGAGCCCGTAGCCGCCGGTGCGGCGGTCGAGCCGCACGAACGCGTCGAAGATCCGCTCGCGTTCGCTCTCCGGCACGCCCGGCCCGTCGTCCTCGACATAGATCGCGATGTTGCCGTGCTCGATCGCGATCCCGACGACGATCCGCGACGCCGCATATTTGCTCGCATTGCGCAGCAGGTTGCGCATCGCGTACGACATCAGCCGCCGGTCCATCTTCACGCGCAGGTCCGACGCGATCGCGATGCGCGACTCGATCGCGCGCTCCGGATACAGCAGCTGCGCGTCGCTGACCTGGTGCTCGAACCACGCGACCGGCGCGGTCAGCTCGAGGCTCGACTGCAGCGAGCTGTATTCGAGCCGCGCGTACGTGAGGCTCATGTCGATCAGTTCCTCGAGTTCCGTCACGTCCTGCGCGATGCTCTCCAGCGCACCGTGGTATTCGGCGGCCGAGCCCGGTTCGCGCAGCATCTCGAGCGCGAAGCGCACGCGCGCGAGCGGCGTGCGCAGCTCGTGCGAGATCCCGTTCGTCAGGTCGCGCTGCGCGGCGATCAGCCGCTCCATGCGCATCGCGAGCGCATTCAGCGTGCGCGCGAGCGGGCCGATGATCACGCTGTGCGACTCCCGTGCGCGCGTGTTGAAGCGCCCGCCGGTGAAATCGATCGCGCGCTCGCGCACCATCACGAGATCCGACCAGACCGGCCGCATCCACCGATACGCGGCGAGTGCGGGCGCGGTGAACACGAACGCGAGCACGATCCAGATATCGCCCGGCAGCGCGTCGAACGCATGCCACACGACTTCCGGCGACAACACCACGCACAGCGCGAGCGCCGGCACCAGCGCGGTCAGCAGCACGAGGCCGAGCAGGTGCAGGTAGGTGCGCACGTACAGGCGCGACCAGCTCGGAATGCGGTCGGCGCGCGTGTCGGTCCACGCGCGGCGGAAATGCAGCCAGCGCCATTTGACATAGCGCAGCGCGGAAAGCGGCGCTGCGTCGGGGTGCGAACGGGTGCGTCGGATCATCGCGGCTTCCGGCTATCGTGCGATGCGGGGACGCGGCGGCCGACGGCGTCGCGCCGGGGTGGCGTCATTCCCACGCATGCTTGCTGAACTGGTAACCCTTGCTGCGGATCGTCTTGATCCGCTGCGGGTTGCCTGCATCGTCGTGCAGCTTGCGGCGCAGCTTCGAGATGCGCCCGTCGATCGTGCGGTCGAGGCCGTCGAATTCGACCCCGCGCAGCTGCAGCATCAGGTCGTCGCGGCTGACGACCTCCCCCGCACGGCACACCAGCACCCACAGCAGGTCGAACTCGGCCGACGTGAGGTCGGGCGAGCCGCCGCCGGGCAGCACGACCGAGCGGTCGGTGCGGTCGATCGAGAACTGGCCGAACGTGTAGCGTTCCGGCTGCGGCGCGGCGCCCTCGGCCGCGCGCGCGGGGACGCGGCGCAGCTGCGCCTTGATCCGCGCGAGCAGGATGCGCGGCTCGACCGGCTTGTGCACGTAGTCGTCGGCGCCGAATTCGAGGCCGAGCAGTTCGTCGAACGGCTCGTCGCGCGCCGTCACCATGATGATCACGCCGTCGTATTGCTTGCGTGCCTCGCGGCAGATCTCGAACCCGTCCTTGCCCGGCAGGTTCACGTCGAGAATGACGAGATCCGGGCGCGTGGACAGGATCGCCGGCACGGCGGCGTCACCATGCAGCACAGTGTCGACTTCATAGTCGTTCTTGCGCAGGTAGCCGGCGATCAGCGTGGACAGGCGGGTGTCGTCTTCGACGAGCAGGATGCGAAAGGGCATGGGCAACGGTCGGATCGTACGGGGAGACCGCGGCGGCGGCAGGCTTGCGCCGGTTGCCGGCCATCGGTCGAAACGTACCGCATGATACTGCGCCCACCGCTCGCCTGTTTGCCCGATCCGATAAATAAGGGCGCGATTGCTGCCGCGCTTGACGAACCGGCGCCGAAACGGTTCCATACGGGCTCTTTGGAAACCGGGCCGCCCGCCCTGCCTCGCACGCGATGAACTATCAGCCGATCCTCGAACGCATCCATACCGAACTCGCCCCCTGGATCGGCCAGGGACGCGTCGCCGACTACATTCCCGAGCTCGCGAAAGTGCCCGCAGACAAGTTCGGGATGGCCGTCGTGACGCTGGACGGAAACGTTTACACGGTCGGCGACGCGCGGGAGCGCTTCTCGATCCAGAGCATCTCGAAGCTGTTCGCGTGCACGCTCGCGTTCCAGTTGCTGGGCGACGCGCTGTGGGAACGGGTCGGCCGCGAGCCGTCCGGCACCGCGTTCAATTCGCTCGTTCAGCTCGAGAGCGAGCGCGGCAAGCCGCGCAACCCGTTCATCAACGCCGGCGCGCTGGTCGTCACCGACGTGCTGTGCCGCCGCTTCGTCAGGGCCGAGACGGCGCTCGTCGAGTTCGTGCGGCGGCTGATCGGCGCGACCGACCTCGACTACGATTCGCGCGTCGCGCTGTCGGAGCTGCAGCACGCGGAACGCAACCGCGCGATGGCGCATTTCATGGCGAGCTTCGGCAACATGCAGATGCCGCCCGATACGGTGGTCGACGCGTATTGCCGCCAATGCGCGATCACGATGAACTGCGTCGAGCTGGCGCAGGCCGCGCTGTTTCTTGCGAACGGGGGCGTCGCGCCCGTTACCGGCGAGCGGGTCGTCGACGCGAGTTCGGCAAAGCGGCTGTCGGCGCTGATGCTGACCTGCGGCACCTATGACGCGGCGGGCGACTTCGTTTATCGCGTCGGCTTGCCTGCGAAGAGCGGTGTCGGCGGCGGGATCGTCGCGGTGCTGCCGGGGGAGATGGCCGTGTGCGTGTGGGCGCCGGGGCTCGATGCGAACGGGAACTCGCTGGCGGGGACGTTGGCGCTGGAGTGGTTGACGACTTATACGGGGCGGTCGATTTTTTGACGCACCGAATTCACGCGCAATGCATTCTTTGAAATGTGACGATCGATTCGGCACGCACCTGCAGGTTGAATCGGGAATGCGTCCTCGGGTAGCGATCGACCCGGAGGACACACTCGCCGCTCCCGAAACCGGACGTTGCGCTCGTCACAATTGGCACGCGTCAACTCATCGCATCGGAACACTGAGCGAGCAAAATTCGGATAGGCCGGCGCAAGTCCGGCCACGCAGCTAGAAGGCGCTCTTTATCACGCCCCCGTCGGCTCGCAACGCAGCGCCGGTCGTCGCCGACGAAAGCGGGCTGGCGATATAAGCGACGAGGGACGCCACTTCCTGCGGCGAACCGAATCGCTTGATGAGCGATGTGGGACGGACCTTCTCGAAGAATTCCTTCTCGAACGCTTCGAACGATTTGCCGTCGGCCTTCGCGAGCGTCTCCACGAATTCGCCCACGCCGCGCGATTTCGTCGGCCCCGGCAGGATGCTGTTGACCGTGATACCCGTGCCCGCAACGGCTTCGGCCAGCCCGCGCGCAACCGCGATCTGCGCGGTCTTCGTCACCCCGTAGTGGATCATTTCGGCCGGAATCTGCACCCCGCTTTCGCTCGAAATGAAAATGATGCGCCCCCAGTCGGCCTGCTTCATCGCCGGCAGAAACAGCCGGGCGAGGCGTACGCCACTCAGGACGTTGACCTCGAAGAAACGCTTCCAGTCCGCGTCAGGAATCTCTTCGAATGGCTTGGGCTCGAAGATGCCGAGGTTATTGATCAGGATTTCCACGCCCGGATAGCGTTGCGCCAGTTCGTCGGCCGCTTCGGCCGTACTCAGGTCGCCCGCAAATCCAGCCACATCGCCGCCGGTATCCGCTTTCAGTTGCGCGACTACGTCATCGACAGATGACTGGGAGCGTCCGTTCACGATCACACGAGCGCCTTCCTGGGCCAGCGTGCTGGCGATAGCGAGGCCAATGCCGGCTGTGCTGCCGCTCACCAGTGCGAGTTTGCCTGTCAGATTCAGGTTCATGAGTGATTCCTTTTTCCGTGGACAAAGTAGACGTGACGACATCGAGTCTCGAACGACCGGATGTCGCCGACGGGTTTACGTACGCGTAATCGATGCGCCGCCATCGACCAGCGAGGCAGTGCCGGTGACAAAGGACGAATCGTCCGATGCGAGATAAAGCACTGAACGCGCCAGTTCTTCCGGCTTTGCCACGCGCTTGAGCGCATGCAGCCCGGTCACGAACGCCTGCGATTCTTGAGTGTCGTTCATGCCGCGATACATCTCCGTGTCCACGGCACCCGGCAACACCGCGTTGACCCGCACACCTTGCGCGCCGTACTCCGCGGCGAGTGCCTGCGTCAAGCCGATCAGCCCGGCCTTGCTCGCCGCGTAGGCCGCCGTGCCGGGAAACGCGAACGAGTAACCGACGAAGGTCGACGTGAAGATGATCGATCCGCCGCCCTGCTTCAGCATTTCGGGAATCTGGTGCTTCGCGCCCAGGAAGGCACTGGTCAGATTGGTCGCCAGCGCGGCGTTCCAGCCTGCTTCGGAAATACCGGTGGTCGGGCCCATCTCGCCGAGCGTACCTGCGTTGTTATAGGCGATGTCCAGACGGCCGAAGCGGCTCACTGCAAGCGCGACCAGCGCTTTCGCGAAGTCCTCCGACTGTACGTCGCCGGCCAGATACGCGGCTTCGCCGCCTTCGCTGGCGATCTCCGCCGCGAGCGCTTCGAGTTCCGCCGCGCGCCGCGCCGCAATGACTACCTTGGCGCCTTCCTTCGCGAACAGCTTCGCAGTGGCACGGCCAATACCTGCGCTGGCACCCGTCACGATGGCGACTTTTCCTGTCAAACGTTGCATTTCCAATCTCCTGACCCGCTGCGTCGGCCAGCGCCCGATGCGTTGGCCCGTGACAGCAATATAGGCTTCAGTCTTGATTGCAGAAAGGCATAAAAAATGGTTCTATCATTAAGTTTTTGTGAATGATCGAGGATCGGTATGGATCGCCTTCGCGCCTTCGAGGTTTTCGTGACGGTGGTGAGCCGTGGCGGCTTCGCGCGCGCGGCGGAAGCGCTGGGCACGTCGCCGGCCAACGTCACGCGGTACGTGCATGAACTGGAAGCGCACCTCGGCACGCGCCTCCTGAATCGCACGTCACGCACGCTGTCCCTGACGGAGGGCGGCGAGACACTCTACGCCCGCTGCAAGTCCATCCTCGACGAGGTTGCGGAGACGGAGGGGCTTGTGTCATCCGCGTCGGTCGAACCACGTGGACGACTGCGCATCAATGCGCCCGTGAGCTTCGGCATTCTGTATCTGGCGCCGCTATGGCCCGGGTTCATGCAGAAATATCCGCGAATCGAACTCGACATCGGGCTGATCGACCGCGTCGTCGATATCGTCGACGAGGGCTACGATCTCGCCATTCGCATCTCGCGCGCCGGCTCGACCAACCACGCGGCACGCAAGCTGGCGACATCGCAAAACATCTTGTGTGCGTCGCCGGCCTATCTGGCCCGCTTCGGACATCCGACCGCGCTGACGGACCTGATCGAGCATCGCTGCATCGGGTACACATATGCGGCCACTGGCGACGAATGGGAACTGATCGATGGTAACGGCAAGACCCATCCTGTGAGGGTCGACTGCCATATGCATACCAATAACGGCGATACGGCGCGCTCGGCAGCGCTCGCCGGGCAAGGGCTGATCTGGCAACCCACGTTCCTGATCAACGACGATCTGCGTGCAGGCAAACTCGTTCACGTGTTGCCTGAGTATCGTCTACCCGAGATCGACATACTTGCTGTCTACCCGAGCCGCCGACACTTGAGCGCCAGAGTGCGCGTCATGATCGATTTCCTGGTCGATGCGTTCGGTGGCGTGCCGCCGTGGGACCGCTAGGACAAAAAGCGAGCAGTCGCCACGCCGGTGACAAGTTGCAAGCACTTCCAGACCGTACGCGTGATCGTCCTGCGCGATGGCGGAAGCACATCAAAACCGGCGAGCCGTGGATCACGGCTGGCGACTCAATGGGCTGTTTGGCACGATCTACGCGGACAGCCCTGGCATTGTCGGTTTTACGCTTCGGGATGTGCAGAGGTACGCGATCCGGCTTCCAGTGAGGGCTACGATCCTGTCCGTCCAGGTAGCGTAGCAACCGAGACCTGAATGCCGGCGAGCATCCTGTTCGCTCGGCGCACGAACACCCAGTGCCAAACCCAGAGCAAAACCGCAACGCCGCCCGCGATGGAGCCAATGGTATTGGGTATTAGCGAAAGAACCTGGGCAAGACACCACCCGATCCCGCTGATCCGGCCGAACGAGCGCAAACCCGACAGAGCCGGATTGATACGAGACTCCGCTTCCAGGGACTTCGCGACGTTGGAAATAATGAAGAAGTCCTCGATGAAGTTGTATGGCAAGAGGAACATGAGCCAGACGCTGTTGGGTTCGGCCGCACGCGATCCTCGGTTGACCGATTTCAGGGTGGTCCTGAGGTCGCTCGCGTAGGCATAGACCAGCGCCAGGAAAACCGCGACGACGACGATGCCACCGATCGGCCCAAGCATCTCCATTTCGCCGAGAACGCCTCCGCCTTCAGCGGGATAGATAAGGGGATAGGCGAGCCCAAAGGCAACGGGGATGCTCAGAATGGCTTTGAGAATGGTCCGCGCAGTTGTGCTCATGTGTATCGGATGGAATAGATGCGTTGTCACAGGCAGCATAGCGAACGATCATTCTCGCCGTGCGATTTTTTCCTGATATATGCCGCCTTTTCTCGCGACTCCAGCCGAGTTGGTGTCCTCGATTGATTCGACCCGTTCGATGGCAACGATCAGAGATCTCCGCGCACTTCACCGGTTCCCAGCGCGCTGCGCTGCCGGTTGACTTCCGCCCAAAGCTCGTCGCTGTCGTCATTGCGCAGCACGATCATCCAGTCGAGTTGATCGTCGGTCACGCCGAAGTATTCCAGGATTTCCCGGCGAATCGCATCGACGAACTGCGCGTATTCCGGGGTTGCCTGGGCCTGCGCGTGCAGGGCGTCGTATGCGGCATCGTCCGCGCCGCCGCCGTGCTCGTCGATATAGCGCGAGATCCATTGGTCCAGTTCGCGGTCGTAATCGGCCTCGGCGCGCATCGCTTGCACAGCCGTGTAGAAATCCAATTGGGCGAACGCGGCGATTGCCGCCGTTGTCGCTTCGTCGAAGGTAGTCGTCATTCCATCCCTCATGTCGGTCATGGCACATCATCGCACGGGCCGCACCCGGGCCGGTACCGCGAATCCGGACGGTGCAACACACCGCCTCGCGCCACCAGTCGACCGGGGCAAAGGCGCCGTGAACGGGGGGCACGCCTTCCAGTGCGCCACTCATCGGGGCCGCCCGGCAATAAGACGCTCATTTTGCCGCATTGCGAGCACAGTGAAGAAAGCAACCGGGCGCGGCAAATCGCGGAACAAGTTTCGAGCGTATCGCCGCAAGCGACATATCTAACCCCGCGTGCCGCTTTTGACGAATGCCAATCGGCTCCACGTCACACCCGCACGCCGGTTTCCACACTGCATGGATTCGGTCTGGACATTCAGCACATTGCGCAAGCCATGAGTTCGCGCGAGCTGGATGGTTTCTTCCGCTGAAACGTCGAACATCCGTCGTCCTTCCGGAACTGGTCCGTAACGCAAGGACATGACCAGCATCGCGCCATCGCACAGGAGAGCGCTGACGTTCGGCATCGCCCGACGGCGCTCGTCTTCGTCAAGGTGCATCCAGACGGCCGACAGCATCACGAAGTCAAATTCCTTTCGTCTCGTACGCAAGATCGCGAGATCCGGCAGGCTATCGTCCAGCCATTCGATCCGCGGAGACGAATGCCGCCTGATTCCCGCATCGCGCAGCGCATCCACCGGTTCGACGGCTACGACCGAATGCCCCATCGCCGCGAATGCAGCCGCATCGGTTCCGATACCGGCTCCGACATCGAGAATGCAAGACGGGAGCACGGGAACGAGATGCAGGATGGGCTGATGATGTTCCTCGAACGAGATGTCTTGCCATTGCTCGATGAGCGAATGTGCATGCTCCGCGTAGCCTTCCGTGCCGCGTACATTGATGGACACCACCGTTCTCCAAATGTCGGTGTTTCGCGAAGTTTGCCAGATTGCCAGCGTTTCAGTACCGTCGACCGAAGGTCCAGAGCTGACCGAACCCGGTCGTCCAGGGCGGCACCGCACTCGCCTGCTCGGTCGGTCTGCACCAAGATGAAATGTCGGTTTATATTGCCGGAGTTCCAACACGCTCGCGCCGGAATGGTTGACGACGTATACGGGGCGGTCGCTTTTCAGAAAACACCGAAGTGACTCATGGGAGAGCATCAGTCATGCAACCGGAACACGCTTCAGATCTCGCAACGACTCGCCATGCAGGTGCGGAAGGCGGCACGCACGCGCCGATACCCTCGATCGTTCCGGCACAAACCGCGCTCATCGTGATGCACTACCAGACCGACATCCTCGGCCTCTTTCCGTCAGTCGCCCCCACCCTGCTCGCCAACACGCGCAAGCTGTGCGATGCAGCGCGGGCGAGCGGTGTCCACGTCTGCTTCGCGAATCTCCGCTTCAGCCCCGGCTATCCGGAAGTCAGTCCGCGCAACAAGAACGGGCAAGGGGTCAAGCAACTCGGGCTGTTCGTCGACGACGGCCCGTGCCCGGAGCTCGGCCGGCTAGACAGCGAGCCGCTGACTATCGCGCATCGCGCGAGCGTGTTCTTCCGCACCGACCTGCAGGCGCGGCTCATCGCGCGCGGTATCGATACGCTGATCCTGGTCGGGATTGCGTCGACCGGTGTCGTGCTGTCGTCGGTCGCGCACGCCAGCGACGCGGATTTCCGGCTGTATACGGTGAAGGACTGCTGCTACGACCCGGATCAGGTCGTGCACGAGCATCTGTTCGCGACGGCGTTCGAGACGCGCACGACGGTGCTGTCGCTCGCGGACGCGCTGCGGCTGCTCGCTTAGGCGCACGATATCCACGCCACGCCGGCCGGAACGCTTCCGGCCGGCGCCTCGCGCATCACGCCGTGCGCAACTTCGCGCGTTACTTCGCGATATACACGCCCGACGTCGGGCACGTCCCCTGCGTATTCCCGTCCGTCACGAGCGACGCCGCGCTCGGAAACTGCGTGGTCGCGTTCGTCTTGACCGCGATCCACGCTTCCGTGAAATAGCTGACGCCATTGGTCTTCGTGCACTTCAGCGACACCGCGCTGCGCGTATTGCTGCCGAACGCGCCTTCGAACGCGGACAGCAGCTGGTTGCGCGTCACCGTCTTGCCTGCGTTCGCCTGCAGGAACGCGTTGAACGACGTGTTGCCGAGCCGGCTGATCATTCCCGCCGCCTGATTCCAGTACGCATCCGGCGACGCCGCGTTCGAGCAGGTGCCGTGCTTGAACCATTCGTGCTTGTCGAGGCACGACGCCACGCCCGGCATGTAGGTCGACAGCGTGTTGCGGGTCGCGGTGCTGACCGGATACGCATCCATGCTGCACCACTGGTGCGCGTTGTCGAGATCGACGTCGCTCTGCGGCACGCCGCAGTAGAACGGCTGGTTGCCGTCGTACCGGTTCGGCCAGAGACCATGCAGCGACAGGCTCGTCGCCGCGTACGTGCCGGCGAGGTTCGTACACTCCGGCGTGTCGTGCGACGCGCAGAAGCCGGGTTCCCACGAAGCAGCGAGCAGCAGGTAGTCGTAGCTGGTCTGCGCGACGGCGTGCAGCGAGGCGAATGCAACCGCGATTGCGGCCGCGGCGCGGGCGAGCGTCTTGAGCATGGCGTTTCCTCGGAAAAGGCTTGCGGTCGCGGGATGCGCCACAAGGTTGTCGAATGTCTGCCCGCGATTGTTGCTCGCGCAACGTGGCATCAATATGAAGGTGGACGAAGGAATTCGTAGTCGAACGCCACCCTTGTCAGCGCCGGCACCGGTACCAATACGCGCCCTTCTCCGCCGGAGACGCCGCCCAACCCTGCAACGGAGCATCCCCACGTTGACGGCCTGCCGGCCGGGCAAGCCCTATCGCGTCGCGATCGGAACGGGCAAAGCATCGAACTCGCGGACAGCATGCCCCTGCTCACGGCTCGCTGCCAAGCGTGCATGCACGCACGCGCGGCCGAATCCGGGCCTTCGAGCGCGAGAATCTGCCACACGCAGATGCTCACGCGCAGGCCCTCGTCCGGCGCCACGCGATCATTTCACCGACGCGGCTTCCGATCCGCCGGACGACAGCGCAGCGCTGTCCTGCTCGCGCCACGCGCGGCGCGACGCGATGATCGCCTGCACGGCCGAGCGCGCGACCTTCCACCACGCGAACGGACGCGGATCGGCGAGCATGCTGAGCGCGCGCGCATAGTCGAGCGTGAGCCCGGGCGTCCAGGCCATCGTCACCGCACGCTTGCGGATCTGCGCGGCGACCCACAGCTCGGGCGTGAGCAGCAGCCGCACGAATGCGCCCCACCCGGCCCGCGTGCCCTTGAGCCGCCACACCGCGCCGTCGAGCGCCGCTTCGAGCGCGTTCGACACGGTGCTCGAACAGTTGCGGTGCGTGAGGTTGTACGTGACCGTCTGCCGATACGACGACCAGAACGCGGCCAGCTTCGCCGGATCGTAGTTGCGGATCCGCACGCGCACGGTCGACGGACACCACGCCTTCGACTCGGTCGCATAGTCGGGCTGGAACAGCCCGGGCACGTCGTTCTCGCGCGTCGCGCGCAGGATCCGCGTGAATTCATCGGGAGAACGATCGATCTCGACGGCCGGATACAGGCTGATGTAGATGCCCTCGGGCGACTCCAGCGCCGCATGGCCGGTGGAGATCACCCCGTTGACGTCCACCGCCGCGATGTAGCGGTCGATCACCGGATAGCGCTGCGCCTCGGCCTTCGACGTGCCGGTCGGCGTCCACACGTGCACGGTCAGCGCGTGCTCGTGGTCGGCCGGCGGACCATCCCATTCGGATTGCGTGAAGCGCGGGAGGTCGGCAGCCGTGTCGATGTCGGGGACGATCGCCGGCGCCGGCGACGTGACGAACGCGGGGTTGCGCGTCAGCCGCCGCACGCGCGCGGCAAGGCTCAGCATGTGCATCCCGCCGAACATCAGCAGCAGGCCGAGGCAGTACGGCACGGTGCCCACATAATGAGTCGGATACGGCTGGTAGAAGAAGATCGCGAGCAGGATCTCGACGACGCCCCACGCAAATGCGACGTGCCAGCGCCGGTAACGCACCATCCACGCGGACGTGCACTGCAGCAGCCCGTCGACGAGGAACAGCGTGCCGAAGATCATCGACAGCAGGAAGTGTCCGTGATGATGGCCGGCGAACACGAGCGCGGCGGCCACCACGACCGCGATGCCCTTCACGTAGCGCAGGATGCGCTGCCCGCCGACGCCGCTGCCGGCCACCGCGAGCGTCGCGAGCCCCTCGATCAGGAACAGCCACGCGAACAGTTCGATCGGAAAATGCAGCGCGCCGTCGAGTGCGTCGACGAAGATGCCGACGCCCGCGACGACCCACAGCCAGCCCAGCACGGTCAGTCCACGCCAGCGCGTTCGCAGATATTCGATGCCCAGCAGCAGCAACACCAGTCGTACCATGGCGCCCTCGTATTGATTTTTTCGGGATACGCGCAGATCACGCGCCTCCGGTCGTGCCGATCGTGCATCGTGCGATGCGGAAGTCGGACGGTGGCAATGCTGACCGGCGCGTCATGCGTCGACATGTCCAATGACGGCCGGCGCGCTCCGCTTTCGCCGAATAATAAGATATGGCGGAGCCGGTTGAAAGCCTGTCGAAAACATTGCCGGCGGAGCCGGACGCCCGGCGTGTCGATAGAGACGGCGCGATTGGCGGAGTTGCGGCTGCTATTCCGCCGAGGGTTTCGACGTACCGTCCGGGATGGCCGCACCGTTGCTCGACCAGCCGTACACGATCTAAGCTCGGCATGTCACGATGGCGATCGCAGGTCTGGATCTCACGATGCAGCGCACACCGATCACCGCCGACGGCTCACCCACCCTTGGCGGACGACGCGCGTTCCGATCGGGTTCGTCGTAATCCAGGCATCCCGGAAATGACGGCCCCATTCATCCATTGCGCAACGCGGCGCCTGCGCGGCCCGCATCCCGAACGGAATACGAACATGCCCGCCTCACCGCTTCACACCCCGCCGCTCGGCCCGCAACTCAAGCGTTGGCGCACGCTGCATCGCGTGAAGCAGAGCCATGCTGCCGAATTGTTCGGCGTCGCCCAATCGACGATCTCGCGCTGGGAAGCCGGCATCCAGCAGATGTCGCCGGACGAGCGCGCGACGGCCGAGCGGCTGCTTGCCGCGCGTCTCGATTCGGCTGGCGACCACGCGCTCGCGCGGCTGATCGCGAGCAGCGCGGCGCGCATGCATCTCGTGTGCGACCTCACGCACCGTCTGCTCGCGTGCTCGCCGTCGCGCGCGGCCGAGTTCTCGCGGCCGCTGCCGACGCTGCTCGGCACGTCGCTGTGGCGCTATGCGTCGCCGGAGATCGTCCGCATGGAAGCCGCGCTCGACCCGCTCGGCTGGCACGATCATGCGGGGCCGCCGAGCGTCGAATTCGCGACCGGCGCCAATGCGTCGCGCGTCGTGCCGATCCGCGGCAGCACCTGCCGATGGACGCGGATGACGCTGTCGGACGGCTCCGCCGCGCGCCTCGTCGAAACGCTGTAGCACGCGCGGCGGGCGCGGGGTGCGAGCGCGGCGCGCATATTTCATGCGTGGACGCAGCGCGGCCGCACGGCGTACGCTAGACGGCACGATTCGAGCATTCCCACCAGCCATGAACCTCGACACGATCCACGCGCGGCTCGATTTCCTGCGCGAAGCCGAACGCCTGAAAGACGTGCTGCGCAGCGGCCACACGTCGAGCGGGCGCGCCGAAAGCACGGCCGAGCACAGCTGGCGGCTGTGCCTGATGGCGCTCGTGTTCGCCGACGCGCTGCCCGACGTCGACACGACGAAGCTGCTGAAACTGTGCGTCGTCCACGATCTCGGCGAAGCGCTGCACGGCGACATCCCCGCGATCGAGCAGGCCGCGCATCCGGACAAGAGCACGCACGAACGCGACGACCTGCTCACGCTGACGGCCGGGCTCGATCGCGCGCTGCGCGACGAGATCGTCGCACTGTGGGACGAATACGAGGCGGCGACATCACCGGAAGCGCGCGCCGCGAAGGCACTCGACAAGCTCGAGACGATCCTGCAGCACAACCAGGGCAGCAATCCGCCGGACTTCGACTACGCGTTCAATCTCGGCTACGGCCGGCGCTACATCGACGCCGCGCCGCTGTTC
Source organism: Burkholderia sp. BCC1996 (assembly GCF_905339955.1). Classification (NCBI taxonomy): domain Bacteria; kingdom Pseudomonadati; phylum Pseudomonadota; class Betaproteobacteria; order Burkholderiales; family Burkholderiaceae; genus Burkholderia; species Burkholderia sp. BCC1996. The sequence continues at coordinate 65,488 of NZ_CAJPHM010000005.1, read as the reverse complement.
AACGCGATCCGTGCGATCGTCGACGCGGACACGCAACGCAGGATCGATGCCCGCGGCGACGGCGCGTAAGCGCGCGGAACCAGCCGCGCACCACACCGCGTGCGGCAATCGCACAAGATGCGCACGCACCTGAACGGACGGGAATCGGCGCGATGCCCGCGCGCGGCGAGGAACACGACCGGCCGATGATGGCGCTCGTTGCCGCGTCACGGCAACGACGCGTCACCCGACGCGCGGCGCACGCGTCATTCACACACCGTCACCCCCCGCCGCGCCGGCGCGAACGCCACCGCGCTTGCCGTCGCGAGCACGGCCACGCCGGCCGCGCCGTACACCATCACCCAGCCGAAGCCGTGCACGAGCGCCGCGTGCAGCGCCGCACCGCTCGGGTCGGCCTTGGCGAGCGCCGGCGCGATCGCCTGCAGCCCGTCGGTGCGGCCCGACGCGATCTGCTGCGCCAGCGCGCGCAGCGCCTCCGCATCGACCGCTCCCGCGACGCCGGCCTTCAGGCTCGCGACGATCCCCGCGACCAGCACGAAGCCCATCGTCGCGATGTTCAGCGCGAGCGAGATCATCCGCGCGCTCATGTCGATGCCCGACGCCATCCCGGCCCGCGAACTCGGCACCGCGCCCGTCGTCGTGTTCGTGACCGGCGTGTTGGTGAGCCCGAGCCCGATGCCGGCGATCACGCAGCCGGGCAGCATCGTGAGCCAGCTCGCGTGCTCCACGCCGCTGCCGATCCGCATCAGCGCGAAGCCGGCGGCGATCGTAAACAGGCCGCCCGGAATCACGACGCCTGGCCCGTAGCGCAGCGCGAGCCGCTCGCCGAACGGCGGCGCGACCAGCGTCGGCAGCGTGTACGCGAGCAGCGCGAGGCCGGCCGTCACGCTGTCGTAGCCGAGCGCGACCTGGAACCAGATCGGCAGGTAGATCATGAACGGCCAGAAGCTGAAGTTCATCCCCATCGAGCCGAAGATCGCACCGGTGAACGCGCGAATCCGGAACACGGAGAAGTCGAACATCGGCCGCGCGCTCGTGCGCTCCGCGACGAAGAAGCCGGCCAGCGCGAGCACGGTCGCGCCGAGCACGCCGAGGCCGGCCGCACTCGTGAGCCCCAATTCGGCGCTCTGGGTAATGTAGAACGCGAGACCGAGCACCGCGAGCGACAGCGTGACGATGCCCGCGACGTCGAGCGTGCCCGCATGCGGATCGCGCGACTCCTGCACCGCGCCGCCGATCAGCACGAGCGCGACGGCCGCGAGCGGCGCATGCACGAGAAACACCCACGGCCAGCTCGCCGCCGCGACGATCGCGCCGCCGACGATCGGCCCGAAGCCGAGGCCGATCCCGAACACGATGCCCCAGATCCCGAACGCGCGGCCACGCTCGCGCCCTTCGCGGAACTGATGCGACAGCACCGCGATCTGGCAGATCAGCATCGCGCCGCCGCTCGCGCCCTGCAGCAGCCGGCCCGCGACCAGCACCGGCACGTTCGGCGCGAGCCCGCACAGCAGCGAGGTCGCGCCGAACAGCACGGTGCCGATCACGTACACGCGCTTGCGGCCGAACCGGTCGGCGAGCGTGCCGGCCGCCATCAGCACCGTCGTGCACGCGATCGTGTACGCGTTCATGATCCACTGCATGCCGTTGAAGTCGCCGTGCAGCACACGTTCGAGCGTCGGCAGGATCACCGGCACGCTCGAGATCTCGAGGCCGAACATCAGCGACGTGAGACAGACGGCCGCCAGCGCGACCGCATTCCTGCGGGAGTCGGATAGGGTCATGCGTATTGCGCGACGGCCCTCGACAGGCCGTGCGCCTCCAGGTGAGAAGGATGCGCCGCGTGCGGCCGGCAACGCACGCTGGGCGGGAATCGGTACTATAGTGAGAATTTCCCTCCCCATTGATGCGTCCATTTCCCCGGACTCGGGAATCACAGGACGCAATCAGGGCAACCCCAGCACACCCCGCCATGACCGACAAACTCGACGGCGTAACGACCTTCGTCCAGGTCGTGGAATCCGGCAGCTTCGCGCTCGCCGCGGAACGGCTCGACATGACGCGCTCGGCGGTCGGCAAGGCAATCGCGCGGCTCGAGAAGCGGCTCGGCGCGCGGCTGCTGCAGCGCACGACGCGCAGCCAGAGCCTGACCGACGACGGCCAGGCGTACTACGACCGCTGCGTGCGCGCGCTGGCGGAGCTGGAAGCGGCCGAAGCCGATCTCGATTGCGGCCGCAACGAAGCGCGCGGCAAGCTGCGGCTGAGCGTGCCGCTCGCGTTCGGGCATCACTGCGTGACGCCGATCGTGCTCGATCTCGCGCGCACCTATCCGCACCTGCGGATCGACGTGTCGATCACCGACCGCTTCGTCGACCTGGTCGAGGAAGGCATCGACCTCGCGGTGCGGATCGGTTCGCTCGCGGACAGCACGAGCCTCGCGGTGCGGCGGCTCGGCACGCAATACGGGAGCCTCGGCGCCGCGCCGTCGTATCTCGCGCGCTACGGGATGCCGCAATCGCTCGACGATCTGAGGAACCACCGGACGATCGCGTACTCACGCTCGGGCGTCGCGCAGCCGTGGGACCTGCGCGCGCCGGACGGCTCGACGGTGCGCATCGACATGCCGCACCAGCTCAGCTTCGACGACGTGCAGGCGATCGCGGCGGCCGGCGCATCGGGGTTCGGGATCGCGTGGCTGCCGAGCTGGCTGCTCGATCATTACGTGAAGCGCGGCGAGATGGTCGTCGTGCTCGATCGCTGCTTCGTATGCGAAGGCGACATTCACGCGATCTGGCCGAAAACGCGCTACCTGCCGCGCAAGACGCGCTGCGTGATCGACGCGCTCGTGCAGGCGGTGCCGCCGATGATCGAGCGGCCGGAGCCCGCGAGCCTCAAGAAAACCGGTTGAAACCGACGCGCCGCACGGGCGCGCCGGGCCGTCACGCGGCGCTCACGCCGCGCCGAGATCGGCGAGCGGATGGGCGAACAGCTTCCACGGCGACGTCAGGAAATGCCGCACGCGCTCGGCGCGCAGCTCGACGAGCGACGCCGGCGCCCAGCGCGGCTTGCGATCCTTGTCAACGAGATGCGCGCGCACGCCTTCGCAGAAGTCGCCCTCCTCGATCGCGCGCGCGACGATGCCGAGCTCCATCCGGAACGATTCGGCGAGCGTCATCTGGCGGCCGCGCAGCAGCGCTTCGCGCGTCACGCACAGCATCGTCGGCGAATGGCCGGCGAGTGCATCGAGCGTCGCCTGCAGCCATTGACGGTGCTCGCGCGACAGCTCGTCGCGCGCGAGCTCCTGCGTGAGCGTCGCGACGATCCGCTCGACGGTCGAGCGCTTGTCGAAGTGACGGACGATCCACGCCATCTGCGTATCGAGCGCCGCATGCGGCACGACGTTGCAGGGCGGCTCGAACACCTTGCGCAGCGCCGGCAGCACGTCGCCGTCCCACTTGATGCTGTCGATGCGCGTCTCGAACGTATCGAGCCACGCCGACGGCACGCACAGATCCGCGAGTTTCGCGCTCAGCGCGTCGGCACCCGACAGCATCGCGCCCGTCAGCCCCACGTACAGCTCGAGCTCGACCGGCATGCGCGCCAGGAAATGCGTCGCGCCGACGTCGGGCACGAGGCCGATGCGCGTCTCGGGCATCGCGATCTTGCTGCGCTCGGTCGCGACGCGCAGCGCCGCGCCTTGCGCGAGCCCCATTCCGCCACCCATCGTCACGCCGTCCATCAGCGCGACCACCGGCTTCGGGAACGTGTGGATTGCGTAGTCGAGCCGGTATTCGTCGACGAAGAACGGCAGCCAGGTCTCGCGCTGCGCGACCATTCGGTGCAGCGCGCGCACGTCGCCGCCCGCGCAGAAGCCCTTCTCGCCCGCACCGCGCAGCACGACCGCGACGATCTGGTCGTCGGTGCGGCAACGTTCGAGCAGCGCCGCCAGCTCGCCGATCATCGAATAGGACAACGCATTGAGCGCGGCCGGCCGGTTCAGCGTAATGAGCGCCACGCGGTTCACCACGCGAAACAGCACCTCCGGCGCGGGTTGCGCGAAGCTGTCATGAGTCGTCACCGGCGTGCTCATCGTTGCGGCTCCCCGTCGGTGTGCCATTGCGGCGCGCGCTTGCCGAGAAACGCGGCCACGCCCTCGCGCGGATCGTTCGTGTCGAACAGGTCGACGAAGCGCTCGCGCTCGACCGCGAGCGCCGCGCCGCGCGGCACGCCGCGGCGCGCGAGGCCGATCAGCTCCTTGCTGTAGGCGACCGCATGCGGGCTCTGTCGCGCGACGTTGCGCGCGAGCGCCAGCGCCGCATCGCGGGCCGCGCCCCTTTCGACTACGTCCTCGACGAGGCCGATCCTGAGGGCCGTCGCCGCGTCGACGCGCGTGCCGGCCAGGATGATCTTCTTCGCCCAGCCTTCACCGACGAGCCAGGGCAGCGTCTGCGTGCCGAGCCCGCACGGCAGCAGGCCGACCGACGGCTCGGGCAGCGCCATCTGCGCGTGCGTCTCGGCGATCCGCAGGTCGCACGCGAGCGCGCATTCGAGGCCGCCGCCCATCGCATAGCCGTTGATCGCCGCGATCGTCACGACGCGCGCGTCGTGCAGCGCCTCGAATGCCGCGCCGAAACGTGCGGCCATCGCGCGCGCGACCGCGCGATCGCCGTCGGCGAACGTGTTCAGGTCCGCGCCCGCGCTGAAGAACTTCGGGCCGTCGCCGGTGATCACCAGCGCACGCACGCGCGGGTTCGCATTCAATTCGGCGACGGTGGCCTGCAGCTGCTGCAGGCCGTCGGCGGTGAAGGCGTTCGCGGGCGGACGCTTGAGCGTCGCGCACGCGATCGCGCCGTCGTCGACGTAGTCCAGTTCGATCATGAGGCGTCCTTCTTGATGGCCGGTTGGTACAGGCGGATCACCGCCGAGAAATCGAGCTGCCCGTCGCCGCGGCTGCTCATCGTCTGGTACAGCTGCTGCGCGAGCGCACCGAGATAGACGGGCTGGCGCGCCTGCTTCGCGGCGTCGTTCGCGAGGCCGAGATCCTTCAGCATCAGGTCGGTGCCGAAGCCGCCGCTGTAGCCGCGCGACGACGGCGCGGTGTCGATCACGCCCGGATACGGGTTGTAGGTGTCCGAGCTCCAGCAGCGGCCCGTCGACGTGTTGACGATGCCGGCCAGCACCTTCGGGTCGATGCCGAGCGCGACGCCGAGCGACATCGCCTCCGACACGGCCGCCATCGAGATGCCGAGCACGAGGTTGTTGCAGACCTTCGCGACCTGCCCCATCCCCGTCGGCCCGCAGTGGACGATGTTCTTGCCCATCCCGGCGAGCACCGGCTTCACGCGCTCGAAATCCGCATCGCTGCCGCCGACCATGAAGGTCAAGGTGCCGGCCGCCGCGCCGCCGGTGCCGCCCGACACGGGCGCGTCGACGAACGCGCCGCCGTGCTCGCGCACGAGCGCGCCGAACGCCTGTGCGCTCGCCGGGTCGATCGTGCTCGAATCGATCACGGTCGCGCCGGCGCCGAGGCCGGCCAGCACGCCGTTCTCGCCGGCGAGCACCGAGCGCACGTGCGGCGCGGCCGGCAGCATCGTGATCACGAAGGCCGCGCCCGATGCCGCGTCGCGCGGCGATGCGGCGACCTGCGCGCCGGCGTCCTGCAGCGCGCGCAATGCGTCGGCGCTCAGGTCGAACGCATGCACTTCATGGCCGGCCTTCAACAGGTTCAGCGCCATCGGCGCCCCCATGTGGCCCAGTCCGATAAAACCGATCTTCATGTTCGTGTCCTCCGCGGCTCAATGCAGCCGGATCGTCGTGTTCACCGGGCCGGCCGTCGTGTCGTCGTCGAACCAGCGCGCGGTGACCGTCTTGGTCTGCGTGTAGAACTGCACGACCTGCTTGCCGTACGGGCCGAGATCGCCGAGCTTCGAGCCGCGCGAACCGGTGAAGCTGAAGAACGGCACCGGCACCGGGATCGGGATGTTGATGCCGACCTGGCCGACGTCGATCTCGCTCTGGAACTTGCGTGCCGCCGCGCCGCTCTGCGTGAAGATGCCCACGCCGTTGCCCATCGGGTTCGCGTTGACGAGCGCGATCGCTTCGTCGAGCGTGTCGGCTTCGAGCACGACCAGCACCGGACCGAAGATCTCGTGCGTGTAGATCGACATGTCGGTCTTTACGCCGGAGAAGATCGTCGGGCCGACGAAATTGCCCTCCTCGTAACCGGCCACCTTCACGTCGCGACCGTCGAGCTCGAGCTTCGCGCCTTCCTTCACGCCCGCTTCGATCAGCGACAGGATGCGCGCCTTCGCTCCGCGCGACACGACCGGGCCGACGTCGGTGCCGGCTTCCGCGCCCGCGTTCACCTTCAGCAGCTTCGCCTTCGCGACGAGATCGGGCAGCCAGTCGCGCGCCTCGCCGACCAGCACCGCGACCGACGTCGCCATGCAGCGCTGCCCGGCCGCGCCGAAGCCCGCGCCGACGAGCGCGTTGAGGGTCTGCTCGCGATTCGCATCGGGCAGCACCACCGCGTGGTTCTTCGCGCCCATCATCGACTGCACGCGCTTGCCGTGCTGGCTGCCGAGGTTGTACACGTGCGTGCCGACCGCCGTCGAGCCGACGAACGAGATCGCCTTCACGAGCGGATGCGTGCAGATCGCGTCGACCACTTCCTTGCCGCCGTGCACGACGTTCAGCACGCCCTTCGGCACGCCGGCCTCGATCGCGAGTTCGACGAGTTGCATCGTCGACATCGGGTCTTGCTCGGACGGCTTCAGCACGAACGTGTTGCCGCATACGATCGCCATCGGGAACATCCACAGCGGAATCATCGCGGGGAAATTGAACGGCGTGATGCCCGCGCACACGCCGAGCGGCTGGCGCAGCGTGTAGGTGTCGACGCCGCCCGCGACGTTCTCCGCGAATTCGCCGAGTTGCAGCGTACCGATCGAGCACGCGTGCTCGACCACTTCGAGGCCGCGGAAGATGTCGCCTTCGGCGTCGGGCAGCGTCTTGCCCTGCTCGGCCGTCAGCGTCTTCGCGATGCGCTGCAGGTTCGCGCGCACCAGATCCTGGAACTTCAGCATGATGCGCATGCGCGCGGCGATCGGCGTGTTCTTCCACGTCGCAAACGCGGCGTGCGCGGCCTGCACGGCCGCGTCGACTTCGGCGACGGTCGCGAACGGCACGCGCGCGAGGACCTGCTGCGTCGCCGGGTTGACGATGTCGCGCCACTCGCTCGTGGTGGACTCGACGAAGGCGCCGTCGATCAGCAGCTTGACCGTCGGCACGTCTTGCCCCGTGCGGGGCGTCGGATTCGCGTTCATCAGTGCACTCTCCTTGCAGTGGGCCGCGTGGCGTGATGCCACGCCCGGCCGGTTCGGTTCAGTCCGGTGGCGGGCGACGCACGGCCAAACGCGGCGCGCGCGGCCCGCGGCCGGTCATTTCAGTTCGGCGGCGAAATCTTCTTCCCAGTATTCGCCGGGCATCCGCGTGCTCGCATCGTCGCCGCGCTCGATCTCGCGGCGGCGCAACTCGACGCGGCGGATCTTCCCCGAGATCGTCTTCGGCAGCTCCGCGAACTGCAGGCGGCGAATGCGCTTGTACGGCGCGAGCTTCTCGCGCGAGAAGCGGAAGATCTCCAGCGCGAGCGCGGGACTTTCCTCGTAGCCCTGGCGCAGCGTAATGAAAGTCTTCGGCACCGACAGCCGCAGCGGGTCCGGGCTCGGCACGACGGCCGCTTCCGCGATCGCCGGATGCTCGATCAGCACGCTTTCCAGTTCGAACGGGCTCAGCCGGTAGTCGGACGACTTGAACACGTCGTCCGCGCGGCCGATGTACACGTAGTAGCCGTCGTCGCCGCGCATCGCGATGTCCGACGTGCGGTAATGGCCGTCGCGCATCGCGTGGGCCGTCGCGTCGGGATTGTTCGCATAGCCGGTCATCAGGCCGACCGGGCGCGTCACGCCGGCGCCGATCGGCAGCGCGACCTCGCCTTCGGTCACCGGCGCGCCGTCCGGGTCGAGCAGCGCGATCCGGTAGCCGGGCAGCGGCCGCCCCATCGAGCCCGCGACGACCGGCTGGCCCGGCGTGTTGCCGATCAGGCAGGTCGTCTCGGTCTGGCCGTAGCCGTCGCGAATCGTGATGCCCCACGCCTTCTTCACGCGCTCGATGATCTCGGGATTCAGCGGCTCGCCCGCGCCGACGATCTCGCGCAGCTTCACGTCGAACGACGCGAGCGGCTGCTGCACGAGCATGCGCCACACGGTCGGCGGCGCGCACAGCGTGGTCACCTGGTATTTGACGAGCGCATCGAGCACGACCTTCGGCTCGAAGCGCGCGTAATTGAATGCGAACACGCACGCCTGCGCATTCCACGGCGCGAAGAAGCAGCTCCATGCATGCTTCGCCCAGCCCGGCGAGCTGATGTTCCAGTGGATGTCGCCCGGCTGCAGGCCGACCCAGTACATCGTCGACAGGTGCCCGACCGGATAGGTGCGATGCGTGTGCTCGACGAGCTTCGGCTTCGACGTCGTGCCCGACGTGAAGTACAGCAGCATCGGATCGCTCGCGTGCGTGACGGCGTCCGGCTCGAACGCGGCGCTCGCCGCATAGCCGTCGTTCATCGCAAGCCAGCCCGCGCGCGGCGCGCCGGCGACGACCTTCTGCGCGAGGCCGAGATCGGCCTGTTCGAACTTCGCGGTTTCGTTCTCGTCGACGATCGCGTATTTCGCGCCGCCGATCTGCACGCGATCGCGTACGTCGTCGGCCGACAGCTGCGTGGTCGCGGGCAGCACGATTGCGCCGAGCTTCATCGCGGCGAGCATCGCGTCCCACAGCTCGACACGGTTCGGCAGCATCAGCAGGATCCGGTCGCCGCGCACGACGCCGATGCCGCGCAGCCAGTTCGCGATCCGCGACGAGCGCTCGGACATCTGCGCGAACGAATACGGGTCGCCCGTGCCGGTTGCCGCGTCGACGATCCACAGCGCGGGCTTGTCGTTGCCGCGCGCCATCGGGTCGAAGTAGTCGAGCGCCCAGTTGAACGCATCGAGCACCGGCCATTCGAAATCGCGGTAAGCGGTTTCGTAGTCGGTGCGATGGCGCAGCAGAAAGTCGCGTGCGTCCAGGAATGCCTGTACCGTCATCGTGTCGTCTCCTGTCTCCTGTCGACGTGAGTTAGCGCTTTAGCGCTTACTCGCGTCCCATGCCTCGTGCGGTCGACGTGAGTTAGCGCTTTAGCGCTTACTCACGTCCCATGCCTCGCGCGGTCGACGTGAGTTAGCGCTTTAGCGCTTACTCACGTCCCATGCCTCGCGCGGTCGACGTGAGTTAGCGCTTTAGCGCTTACTCGCGTCCCATGCCTTGGCGAGTCTCCATGCCCAGCGGTCAACCGGGCACGCGCTGCAGCGAATGCCCGGTTCCGTATCGCGCGGCGCACGGTCACGTCGTTGCGTGCCGCGTTTGCCGCGCTGCCCTCGTGCCCTGCCTGTTTGCCTGCCTGTATGTCTGGTTGTTTGCGTGGTTGTCGATGGAGCGCCCGTCGCGACTCAAAGCTGTCGCGCGATCACCATCCGCTGCACTTCGCTGGTGCCTTCGTAAATCTGCGTGATGCGCGCGTCGCGATAGTGACGCTCGACTTCGTAATCGACGAGGTAGCCATAACCGCCGTGGATCTGGATCGCGTCCGAGCACACGCGCTCGGCCATCTCGGACGCGAACAGCTTCGCCTGCGATGCTTCCGACAGGCACGGCAGCCCGGCGGTGCGCAGCTTCGCCGCGTGATGCACGAGCAGGCGCGCCGCGTTGATCTGGGTGGCCATGTCGGCGAGCTTCTGCTGGATCGCCTGGTGCTCGGCGAGCGGCTTGCCGAACTGCACGCGCTCGCCCGCATAGCGGCGCGCCTTGTCGAATGCGGCGCGCGCGATGCCGAGCGCCTGCGCGGCGATGCCGATGCGCCCGCCTTCCAGGTTCGACAGCGCGATCTTCAGCCCTTCGCCGCGATTGCCGAGCAGGTTCTCTTCCGGAATCGCGCAGTTCTCGAACGTGATCGGGCATGTGTCGGATGCACGGATGCCCATCTTCTTCTCCGGCTTGCCGACGATGAAGCCCGGCGTGTCGGTCGGCACCAGGAACGCGGAAATGCCGCGCTTGCCGGCTTCCGGGTCGGTCATGGCAAAAACGATCGCCACGCCGGCGCGCTGGCCGTTGGTCACGAACTGCTTCGCGCCGTTCAGCACCCACTTGCCGTCGCGCAGCTCCGCCCGCGTGCGCAGGTTGTGCGCCTCGGAGCCGGCCTGCGGCTCGGTCAGGCAGAACGCGCCGATGATGCGGCCCGCCGCCATCTCGGCCAGCCAGCGATCCTTCTGCGCGGGCGTGCCGAAGCCGAGGATCGGGCCGCAGCCGACCGAGTTGTGCACGCTCATCATCGTCGCGCAGGCGGCGTCGCCCGCCGCGATCTCTTCCATCGCCAGCGCATAGGCGACGTAATCCGTATACGCGCCGCCCAGCTCCTGCGGCACGATCATCCCGAGCAGGCCGAGTTCGCCGAGCTGCGCGACGACGGCGTCGGGCAGGTGCGCGTCGTGGTCCCACTGCGCGGCGTTCGGTGCCAGCACCTCGGTGGCAAAAGCGCGCGCGGCGTCGCGGATCATCCGCTGGTCTTCGGTGTAAAGCTCGTCCATGGCGCTGCTGTCTCCCGCGGCCGCGTACCGCGACCGACCTTTCGTTTCGATGCAACAAGTGTAGGCAAGCGCGCGCGACTGTTCGATGCTCGCGCCGCTCATTTACACTGAGCGTTTTTGCCATACCGGCGGCTTCGATGAAGCAGGAAGAGAAGGGAACCGTCGCGATCAGCCTCGTCGCCTATAGCGTCGCGCTCGCCACCCGGCGCGGCGTCGCGGCCGAGCCGCTGCTCGCGCAGGCCGGCATCGCGCCCGCGCTGCTCGTGCAGCCGCGCGCGCGGGTGTCGGCGCAGCAATACGGCGCGCTGTGGAACGCGATTGCGCGCGCGCTCGACGACGAGTTTTTCGGGCAGGATCGCCACCCGATGCGTAGCGGCAGCTTCATTGCGATGAGCCAGGCCGCGCTGTCCGCGCAGGACGGACTGCACGCGATGGCGCGCGCGGTGAATTTCATGCACTGCGTGCTCGACGACCTGCACGCGGAGCTCGACGCGAACCCGCAGCGCGTGCGGCTGCGCTTCGTGCACCGCAACAGCGCCGCGGCACCCGCGATGTTTACGTACGCGACCTATTTCATCATCGTGTACGGGCTCACCTGCTGGCTGATCGGACGCCGCATCCCGGTGCTGCACGCGAGCTTCCGCTGCGACACGCCGCCGGCCGACCACGAATACCCGTCGATGCTGTGCGACGACATGCGCTTCAACCAGCCCGATTCGTATGTCGATTTCGATCCCGAATTCGCGACGCTGCCGATCGTGCAGAACGCGAAGACGCTGAAGACCTTCCTGCGCAATGCGCCGGCCAGCTTCATCGTCAAGTACCGCAACCCGAACGCGCTCGCGCAGCGCGTGCGCACGGTGCTGCGCGGGATGCCGCCCGCCGCGTGGCCCGGCGCCGGCGGGATGGCCGCGCGGCTGCACGTGGCCGAGGCGACGCTGCGCCGCAAGCTGCACCAGGAAGGCCACGCGTACCAGTCGATCAAGGACACGCTGCGGCGCGACCTCGCATTCGAGGCGCTGGCCGATCCGGCGCGGACCATCGCCGACGTCGCGGCCGCCGCCGGTTTCGCGGAACCGAGCGCGTTCTACCGCGCGTTTCGCAAATGGAGCGGGCGCAGCCCGGCCGAGTACCGGGAAGAAGCGCTCGCGCGGGGCAGCGCCGCCGGCTGAGTGCGCGGCCGGCGGCACCGCCTTCGCGCTTTCCGCCGAAACCGCCTAATCTTCAAATATCGGGCCAACGCCCTTTCCGCGAGCCGGACGGCGTGCGGCCGCGCGCCGCCCGGACGCCCCGATGCACATTCACCGTCATGGGCCGCCGTCGGCACCTGCATCGCCCGGCGGCCGCCCCCGTCACCCGCTGTCCGCGCGGGTCGCGCGCGCCGCGCTGTTCGCGGCGCTGCTCGTCGTGTGCGCGGCGGTTGCCGCGCCGCCCCCCGCTACCCAGCCCGCCACCGCACCCGTCGCCGCACCGCCGGTCGTCGTGATTCCGGTCAACGGCGCGATCGGGCCGGCCAGCGCCGACTTCATCGTCCGCTCGCTCGACCGCGCGGCGCGCGAGCACGCGCCGCTCGCGATCCTGCAACTCGATACGCCCGGCGGGCTCGACACGTCGATGCGGCTGATCATCAAGGCGATCCTCGGCTCGCCGGTGCCGGTCGCCGCGTTCGTCGCGCCGGGTGGCGCACGGGCCGCGAGCGCCGGTACCTATATCGTCTACGCGAGCCACATTGCCGCGATGGCGCCCGGCACCAATCTCGGCGCGGCATCGCCGGTGCAGTTCGGCATCGGCGGCGGCGCGCCGGGAGCGCCGGGGGCGACGAAGCCGTCGCCGGCCGGCGCGTCCGGCGCATCCGCGACGCCAGCCGAGTTGCCGAACGACACGCAGTCGACCGAGATCCGCAAGGCGACCCAGGACGCCGCCGCGTACATCCGCGGCCTCGCGCAGTTGCGCGGACGCAATGCCGAGTGGGCCGAGCGCGCGGTGCGCGAGGCGTTGAGCCTGTCGGCAACGGAGGCGCGCGCGCAACATGTCGTCGACCTGGTCGCGCAGGACCCGGCCGACCTCGCGCGCCAGCTCGACGGGCGCACCGTGACGACGACCGCCGGCACGCTGCACCTCGCGACCGCGCATGCGCCTCTCGTCGTGCTGGCGCCCGACTGGCGCAGCCGCTTCCTGTCGATCATCACCGATCCGAACGTCGCGCTGATCCTGCTGACGATCGGCATCTACGGGCTGTTCTTCGAGTTCGCGAATCCCGGCTTCGTGCTGCCGGGCGTCGCCGGCACCATCTGCCTGCTGATCGGGCTGTTCGCGATGCAATTGCTGCCGGTCAGCTATGCGGGCCTCGGACTCGTGCTGCTCGGGCTCGGCTGCCTCGTCGCCGAGGCGTTCCTGCCGACCTTCGGCGTGCTCGGTTTCGGCGGGATCGTCGCCTTCACGATCGGCGCGCTGATGCTGATCGACACCGACGTGCCCGGCTACGGCATTCCGTGGCCGGTGATCGTGGGCCTCGCGGCCGGCGGCGGGCTGCTCGTCGCCGTCGTGTCGAGCGTCGCGCTGCGCGCGCGGCGGCGGCCGGTGGTGACGGGCGCCGAGGCGATGGTCGGCAGCATCGGCGAAGTGCTCGACGACGGCCTGCACGCCGACCAGCCGCAGGGCGCGGCCGGCGCCGCACCGTCGGCGGCGGGCTGGGCGCGCGTGCACGGCGAGCGCTGGCGCGTCGCGAGCAGCACGCCGCTGGCCGCCGGTTGCCGCGTGCGCGTGACCGGCCGCCACGGGCTGACGCTCACCGTCGCGCCGCTCTACGACGTGCCGGCACACGAACAACAACACCAGGGAGCACCGTCATGATGGGCTACACGTTTGGCTTCAGCAGCGTCCTGATCGTCTTCGTCGTGGTGCTCGTCGCATCGTCGATCCGCATCTTCCGCGAGTACGAGCGCGGCGTCGTCTTCATGCTCGGTCGATTCTGGAAGGTGAAGGGGCCGGGGCTCGTGCTGATCATCCCGATCGTCCAGCAGGTCGTGCGGATCGACCTGCGCACCGTCGTGTTCGACGTGCCCGCGCAGGACGTGATCACGCGCGACAACGTGTCGGTGAAGGTCAATGCGGTCGTGTATTTCCGCGTCGTCGATCCGGAGAAGGCCGTGATCCAGGTCGCGCGCTTCTTCGAGGCGACGAGCCAGCTCGCGCAGACGACGCTGCGCGCGGTGCTCGGCAAGCACGAGCTCGACGCGTTGCTCGCCGAACGCGAGCAGTTGAATGCCGACATCCAGAAGACGCTCGACGCGCAGACCGATGCGTGGGGCATCAAGGTGTCGACGGTCGAGATCAAGCACGTCGACCTGAACGAGACGATGATCCGCGCGATCGCGCGGCAGGCCGAGGCCGAACGCGAGCGGCGCGCGAAGGTGATCCATGCGGAAGGCGAACTGCAGGCGTCGGAGAAGCTGCTGCAGGCCGCGCAGCGGCTCGCGCTGCAGCCGCAGGCGATGCAGCTGCGCTACCTGCAGACACTGACGACGATCGCGGCGGACAAGAATTCGACGATCGTGTTTCCGCTGCCGGTGGATCTGCTGGGGGCGTTGCTGGAGCGATTGAGGCCGCCGCGCGAGCAGTGAGACGGGCGGGCGCCGGCCCGAGCGACGCCGCGGCCGATGCCGACGGGCGACGCTCGGGCGCGGGGCCGCCGCGGCCGGAAACCGGATGCCGGATGCCGGATGCCCGCCGCCCGCCGCCCGGCCCGCGTCAGGCCAGCAGCTTGCGGTCGGTCTTGCCGTACTTGATCGACTTCTCGTCCGGGATCATCAGCCCCGTGTGCTCGTCGCGGCCCTGCAGCAGGAAGCGCGCGTCCGGCTTGCCGATCTGCTCGGCCGCGAGCTTGCTGTCCGCGCCGATCTCGCCCTTCTTCATCCGGTTCACGATCACGCCGGCCGCGGTGTCCTTGAAGTCGCGCAGCATCCACGCGTCGCCGTCGCTGTCGCCGAACACCAGCAGCGGGCCGTAGCCCTTCTTCGACGCGAGGACGTTGCGGATGCCCACCGTCTTGCCGGGCCCCCAGTTGAAATGCCAGCCGGCCGGATAGGTGCTCGTGTACTTGCCGTCCTGCATGTCGAGACGCAGGCCGATCACGTTCTCGGGCGGCACGCCGTAGCCATAGTTCGGATTGCCGGCGAATACGCGCACGACATCGTCGAGCGACGCGGTACTCACGTACACGTCGATGCCGTTCGCCCGCAGCGTATGCATCACCGCGCGGATTTCCTCGTGAATGCGGATGCCGTGGAAATGCGTGTCGGCCACCACGCCGGCCTTGCCCGGCAGCGCCTTCGGGCTTTCGTAGCGGACCTTGCGCAGCGCGTCGCCGATCCCGTAGTTGTTCGACGCTTCCGCCATCGCCTGGAGCTCGGCGGTCGTCATGTTCTTGTAGAAATAGATGATCCACTTGTAGCCGACTTCGAGCGGATGCGTATCGCAGATCGCGTCGTACATGAAGTACAGCTTCGCGCGAAAATCCTTGAACTGGTCGGTCTCGCGAATCTCGTCGAGGCTCTTGTCGCCGCCGAAACCCTTGTAGTTCGCGTAGAGCCAGCGGTAGTCGGACTCGACGTCGGCGGCGAGATCCTCCATCGTCACCGGCTTGCCGTCGACGGTCGTGTAGTCCTTCATGAACGCGCCCTTCGGCACGTCCTTCCACATCACGCCGACGAACTCGTCCGGCGTCAGCTTGTACTGCAGATGGTTGATCTGGTACATCAGCAACGCTTCTTCGCAGTCGTTCATGATGCACGTGTTGTCCCAGTCGAACACCGCATACGGGCGGCGCTTCCCGTCGTAGCGCGCGCTCGCGACGCCGTGCTGGTCGAGTACCGCCTGCAGGCGCGCGGCGTTGAACGGCGACCAGCGGCCCGGGTCCAGCGCGTCCGGCGCGGTCGCGCTCTTCGCGCCGGCCATGCCGGCCTTGAGCATCAGCGGCGTCGCAGCGGTCGCCGCGGCCAGGGTGTTCATGAACTTGCGGCGTTGCATGGTCTGTCTCCACAGGAAGGTCGAATCGGCTTCGGTCGCTGCCCCCGCGCGACGCGCGGCACACCGGCCCCGCGAAGCCGCGAAGGCTTCGAATCGGGGGCGAATGATGTGACGAAATTATTTCGGCAATTTGACAGCGTCGCGCCGCGACACGACAGGGAGTTGATCCAGCGCGACATGCCAGGCCCGCGCCGCGGCCTCGCGTGGCGCTCCCCGGCCGGCTGCCCCGCTCGGGATGCGTGCGCAGCGACGGCCATCCGCCCCGACCGCCGCAAACCTAGAGCTTCCCCTCCATTTCGGCCTTCATTAGGAGAAATCCTCACCTCCGCGCCACGTCGAACCCGCTATGATCTTTACATTGATCAATGACACATTAAATGCTGACTGAATAATCCGCCGCCGGATCACCGGCGGATGCATTCCGGATCAGCGCCCCAGCCTTGCACCGGACCCGCGTCGCGCCGAGGCGCGAACCCGGGCCGACACACGGAGACGCACTATGACCGCCCACCATCCGCTGCCGGAAGTCCATCTCGACGAGCTGCCGCAATTCCGCGCGGTCCAGCAGCTTGCATACCGCTGCGTCGAGACCGTCGGCGCGATGCTCTACCCCGGCATCACCGAGAAGGAAGCCGCGCGCCTGCTGACCGAATGGCTGCAGGACAACGGCGTGCACGACTGGCTGCACAAGCCGTTCGCGTGGTTCGGCGACCGCACCGCGTTCCAGGGCTTCTCGGGCCTGAAGCACATGGGCGGCTTCAACCTCGCGTTCTTCCCGAGCAACCGCCAGCTCGAAACCGACATGCCGGTGATCCTCGACGTCGCGCCCGTGCTCGACGGGATCATCGCGGACGTCGGCTACGCGCACTGCCTCGGCCACAACCCGATCCTCGAACAGCTGCAGGACGACCTGATGGACCATCGCGACCTGATCGTGCAGCTCGTGAAGGCGCGTCGTCCGATGGCCGAGGTCGCACAGGCGGTCGACGCGCTGTGCCGTCGCCAGGGCGTAGAGCCGCGCCACAAGGCCTATCCGTTCAAGGTGCTCGCGCATCGCGTCGCGAAGATCCACAAGCTGTCGAAGCCGCGCTTCGTCGCACGCTTCGGGCTGAACGCGACACGCAACCTGCTGCTCGACCAGGGCCGCGCAGCGAAGCAGCAGGGCTGGTCGCCGCTGTGGTCGATCGACCGCCGCTCCGAGCACGCGCCCGTGCCGGGCCTGTGGGCCGTGGAGCCGCATCTCGGCTTCGCCGGCGTCGGCGCGAAATTCGAGGAGCTGCTGGTGATCACCGACGACGATGCGTACTGGCTCGACGACGACCTGCCGCACGTGCGCCGCTGGCAGCGCCGCCAGGCCGAACGCGCGCCGGCCGTCGCGACCGTGCAGGCCGCCGCCTGACAGGCACGCGTTGCGCCTTCCTCCCGAATCCCTGAACGACGGACTCACGATGCAGCCTCTTTCCGACGAAGCGCCGCTGGCCCTGTTCGAATCGGTCCACAGCGAAACGGCCGTCGCCTCCGGCGACCTGACGCTCGCGGTGCGAACCTGGGGCGACCCGGCCCGCTCGCCGGTCGTGCTCGTACACGGCTACCCCGACGACAGCAGCGTCTGGCAGCAGGTCGCGCCGCTGCTCGCGCGCAGGCACTACGTGATCGCCTATGACGTGCGCGGCGCGGGCCTGTCCGGCGTACCGAAGCGCACGGCCGACTACCACCTCGCGAAGCTGACCGACGACTTCATCGCGGTGATCGATACGCTCTGCCCCGGCCGCGCGGTGCACCTGATCGCGCACGACTGGGGTTCGATCCAGGGCTGGGAGTTCGTCACCGATCCGCGGCTCGCCGGCCGCATCGCGTCGTACACGTCGTGCTCGGGGCCGTGCCTCGACCACGTCGGCTTCTGGCTGCGCGAACGCGTGCTGCACCCGACGCCCGCGTCGCTCGGCAAACTCGGCGGCCAGCTCGTGCGCTCGTGGTACGTGTACCTGTTCCACCTGCCGTTCGTCCCTGAACTCGGCTGGCGACTGTGGCTCGGCCGCGCGTGGCCGGGCCTGCTGCGCCGGGTCGAGAAGACGCCGGCCGCGCCGCGCCCGACGCAGGCCGACGACGGCGCGCGCGGCGTGCGCCTCTATCGCGCGAACTTCATCCGCTGCCTGTTCGCGCCGCGCGAGCGCTACGCGCACGCACCGGTGCAGACGATCGTGCCGCTCGGCGACAAATACGTGAGCCCGGCGCTGTCCGAGAACCTGTCGCGCTGGGTGCCGCAGTACTACCGCCGTGAAGTCGCGGCCGGCCACTGGCTGCCGCTCGCCGATCCCGCACGCTTCGCGGGCCTCGCCGAGCAACTGATCGCCGCGGTCGAATCGGGCGAGGAACCGCCTGCGCTCGCGAACGCACGCCGCCGCGCGACCAGCGGCCGGTTCAGCGGCAAGGTCGCGGTCGTCACCGGCGCGGGCAGCGGCATCGGCCGCTGCGCGGCGCTCGCGTTCGCCCGCGAAGGCGCGACCGTCGTCGCGTGCGATATCGATCTCGCGAGCGCCGAGCGCACCGCGCTGCTGCTCGGGCTGACCGGTGCGCGGGCATACGCGAAACGCGTGGACGTCGGCGCCGCCGACGAGATGGAAGCGCTCGCGGCATGGGTCGGCAGCGAGCTCGGCGGCGCGGACATCGTGATCAACAACGCGGGCATCGGCATGGCCGGCGGCATTCTCGACACGAGCGAGCGGCACTGGGAGCGCATCCTGCACGTGAACCTGTGGGGCGTGATCCACGGCTCGCGGCTGTTCGCGCAGCAGATGGCCGCGCGCGGCGCGGGCGGCCACATCGTCAACACCGCGTCGGCCGCCGCGTTCGGGCCGTCGCGCGACCTGCCCGCTTACGCGACGACGAAGGCCGCCGTGCTGATGCTCAGCGAATGCATGCGCGCGGAACTGGCGGAAAAAGGCATCGGCGTGACGGCCGTATGCCCGGGTTTCGCGGAAACCGGAATCATGGCGTCGACGCAATACGCGGGCGCCAACGCACAGGACGAAGCGCGGCTGCGCAAGCGCGCGACGAAGCTGTACCAGATGCGCGGCCTGAAGCCGGAAACCGTCGCGCAGGCGATGGTCGACGGCGTGCTGCGCAACCGGCCGGTCGTGGCGGTGGGCACCGAGGCGCATGCGCTGCGCTTCGTCGGCCGCTTCATGCCGTGGCTCGGCCGGATGCTGGCCCGCATCAGCATGGCATCGCATTGACGGCGCAGCGCGCCGCACAGGAACGGAGACACAGATGACCGCTACCGCCGACTATCACAAGATCAAGGCCCGGCACGTGAAGTTCGACTTCAGCGACACGCCGATCACCTGGGTGCCGAACGACCCGGGCAGCACGCACATCATCAACACGCTGAACCTGCTGTTCCCGGAAGGCGAACTGTGGTTCTGCCGCGTGTACAACAAGGCGCTGCCGCACATCACCGATGCGCGCCTGCGCGACGAAGCCGAAGGCTTCCTGCGCCAGGAAGCGGTGCATTCGCGCTCGCACGGCGGCGTGCTCAAGCATTATTACGACCGGCACGGGATCGACACGAAGCCGTTCACGCAGAAGCTGAACTGGCTGTTCACGCGCGTGCTGGGCGAAGCGCCGTTCGGGCTGAAGATCGGCCATACGCGCTTCTGGCTGCGGCAGCAGCTCGCGGTGATCGCGTCGCTCGAGCATTTCTTCGGCTACCTCGGCAACTGGGTGCTCAACGCGCACGGGCTCGACGAAGGCCGTGCCGACCCGACGATGGTCGACCTGCTGCGCTGGCACGGCGCGGAGGAAGTCGAGCACCGGACCGTCGCGTTCGACATCTACAACCACATGGGCGGCAACTACCCGGAGCGCTGCCTGCACATGGCGTTCGTGATCGTGCTGCTGCTCTACTTCATCACGAGCGGCGCGAAGTTCATGTACCGGCGCGATCCGGCCGCCGGCCGCTATCCGGGTTTCGTGCTCGCGTGGTGGAAGGGTTCGCGGCGCGGGCACCTGCCGTCGTTCTGGAAAGTGATCGGCGCGGCGCTGCGCTATTTCAAGCCGGGCTATACGCCGCACCACGAAGGCTCGACCGAGCAGGCGCTCGCGTATCTGGCGCGCTCGCCGGCCGCGCAGGCGGCCGCGCACGGCGGCAACTGGGGCACGACGAAGGGCGCGTGAGCCGGTTCGTCGACGGCTTCGTCACGGCGTCGGCGGGCGGCGTCCGCCGAAATGCGTACAATCGCGGCTTCATTTCCCGGAGGTGCCGCGATGGCCATGAAGAAAACCGATCTAGAAAAGAACAAGGCGCTCAAGCTGACGCACGCGATGAAGCAGTCGAGCTCCGCCCGTTTCGGCAAGGGCGCCGAGGACGCGGCGAAGCTCGATCGCCGCGCGCAGCGCAAGCTCGACCAGGAACAGGGCCTCGTGCCGTTCGCGTGCAAGCTCAACGCCGAACTCGTCGAACAGCTGAAGGCACGCGCCGCCACGCATCCGAACGGCATGACGGGCCTGCTGTCCGAACTGCTCGTCAACGGCCTCGCCCAGCGCGACGCGTGACGCGCCACGTTTCTCGAAAATAGTCGTTGACAACGCCGTACGACATCGACAAACTCGTTCGCATGCCTACGTTCAAGCTCATCGCCATCGCGAATCATTGCCCGGTGAACATTCGAAAGAATGGATCACGGGAGGCGCTTGTGCGTTAGCATCCGAGCAGTACCGCATGTCACACGAGGCCTCACCGGAAACGGATGAGGCCTTTTTGTTCTGGTGCGCGTCATCCGTCCGGCTCAACGAATGGAGAAGACGATGGACCAGGCAAGCCCGTTGTTCGACCGTCCCGATTCACGCCGCGCCGGCGCGATCGCGTTACCGACCGTCGTGATCCGTTTCGCGGTTGCGCCGCGCACGACGCTGACCTGGCGCGCGCCGGGCGATGCGGAAATTCGTGCGCACGGTGCGCCGCTGTGGATCACGCGGCCGCCGAGCGTCGACGACTACTGGGTGCAACCCGGCGACGTGCTGCGCATCGCGCGCGGCGATCGCATCTGGCTCGGCACCGATGACGACCGGCCGGCCGAAGCGTCGATCACGACGGCGTACGTGCAGCGCGGCGAACGGCTGAGACGCGCGCTCGCGCGAATGCAACGTTTGCTCGCCGGACGATGGCGAAGACGGGAGTGACGATGCGCGATTCCGTCGCGCGACGGGACACCGGAACGCGCGGAATCAACGCATCCGGAAACGGACGCACCCGCGGCGCCATGCGTCGCGGGTGCGCATCGAATGACGCGGCACGCGCGTGCGTGCCGCGAGCGATCGCGCGCCGTGCGCAACCCTTGCATGCATCGCGTGCATCAGGTGCTGGCGGCGAGACGCGGGCCCGTGCTGCGAGGAGTGGCATCGAGGTCGGGGCGTTGCGCCGCCTGCGAGGTCACCCACGGGTCGATGCCTTGCTTTTGCACCTCCTCGAGAAATGACACCCGCGTACGCCAGTAATCCGCCTGTAATTTCGCATCGATGACGCGCTGTTCGGCTGCGAACAGTTCCATGCGCGCCGTCACGAGCATCGACGCAGCGGTTTTTTCCGGCGTGGGGGCGTGCCGCATCGCCCAACGGCTGATCCAGTTCAACATGCTCACCTCCGGGATGACGGACGAACCCGCATCGGGCAATCGCAACCGGTCGCGCCTGCCCGAATGCGCAACGACCGTCACCGCACTTCACCGCCTGCCCTGCACGGACTGCGACTCCCCCGCGTCGGCAACGACTGGCCGGCGTGTGTGCGCGGTGTATCTATCCTAGAAAGACTTGCCGGTTAACGCGATGACGTCTTGCAATCTTTTACACAGAAACCACAGTCGCGCCCGCGTCGCGAAATGACAGTTGCGGACGGAACGGGTTCGGCGCAGGATAGCCCGATATCTGCAACCGCCTGGACTGATGAATGGCCGCTGCACGCCGCTGCGCACCCGCGCCGGTCATGCCGCGCGCGTTCGCGCATGCATTGCGACCGTCCTGCGTTCGGCCAGCATGCGGGTGCGCCATTGCAGTCGCATGTCATCGCGCGGCGGCCGCGCGCCGCATGCCGGTCATGTCGTTGCGCCCGCATCGGCCGGCCCGGCCCGCCGCCCGTCATCGAATCGTTTCCATCGTTTCTGCCTGCCCGCCTCGTCCGAACCGGTAAAATGCGCGCCTTCCTCGCGCGGCCGGCCTGTCCGACCGTTCGCGCGAACGCGGCCGATCGTGCCCCGCAACTATATCGTCCGAGCTATCCGCGCTATTACAATCCGCCGATAGCGCGGCAATAGTGGCTGGTTACAGTAGGCCGGCCTCGCGCTGCCTTACAACAATTCGGCACGAACAACAAGCAACACGACAACCCGACCGGAGAAAACGCCTTCATGGAATCCATCAAGCGGTATTTCGGCTTCGCTGAAGCCGGCACCGACTTCCGCACCGAAATACTCGCGGGCGTCACCACGTTCCTGACGATGGCCTACATCATCTTCGTCAACCCCGCGATCCTCGGCGATGCCGGCATGCCGAAGGAATCCGTGTTCGTCGCGACCTGCCTCGTCGCGGCGCTGGCATCGATCATCATGGGGCTGTACGCGAACTATCCGATCGCGTGCGCACCCGGCATGGGCCTGAACGCGTATTTCGCGTATACGGTCGTCAAGGGGATGGGCTTCACGTGGCAGGCCGCGCTCGGCGCCGTGTTCATCTCCGGCTGCCTGTTCCTGCTCGTCACGCTGTTCCGCGTGCGCGAGGCGATCGTCAACGGCATTCCGAAATCGCTGCGCATCTCGATCACCGCCGGCATCGGCCTGTTCCTCGGCATCATCTCGCTGAAGACCTCGGGCGTGATCGTCGGCAGCCCGGCCACGCTCGTCACGCTCGGCGACCTGCACAAGCCCACGACGATCCTCGCGATCATCGGCTTCTTCACGATCGTCACGCTCGACCACCTGCGCGTGCGCGGCGCGATCCTGATCGGCATCATCGGTGTCACCGTCCTGTCGTTCTTCTTCGGCGGCAACCAGTTCCACGGCGTGTTCTCCGCGCCGCCGTCGATCGACGCGACGCTGTTCAAGCTCGACATCGGCGCCGCGCTGTCGACCGGCATCATCAACGTGATCCTCGTGTTCTTCCTCGTCGAGCTGTTCGATGCGACCGGCACGCTGATGGGCGTCGCGAACCGCGCGGGCCTGCTCGTCGAAGGCAAGATGAACCGCCTGAACAAGGCGCTGCTCGCCGACAGCACCGCGATCGTCGCGGGCTCGGTGCTCGGCACGTCGTCGACCACCGCGTATATCGAAAGCGCATCGGGCGTGCAGGCCGGCGGCCGCACCGGCGTGACGGCGATCACCGTCGCCGTGCTGTTCCTCGCGTGCCTGTTCATCGCGCCGCTCGCCGGCGTCGTGCCGGGCTACGCAACGGCACCGGCACTGCTGTACGTGTCGTGCCTGATGCTGCGCGAGATGGTCGACGTGCCGTGGGACGACGCGACCGAAGCCGTGCCGGCCGCGCTGACCGCGCTGCTGATGCCGTTCACGTACTCGATCGCGAACGGCGTCGCATTCGGCTTCATCGCGTACGGCGGCCTGAAGCTGCTGACGGGCCAGGCCCGCACGGTCAAGCCGATCGTGTGGATCATCGCGGCCGTGTTCCTGTTCCGCTTCTTCTATCTCGGCAGCGAGTGACGCACGCGCATCGGTGCGATGCATGATGAAAAGACGCCACCTTCAGGTGTAGTGCCGCCCGGTTCCTGTCGCGGAACCGAACGGCATGGCGAGAAGGATGGCCCCTGACGACCCGGTCGCATTTGCGGCCGGGTCGTTTCACATGGGCGCCCGCCTGGTGCGGGCGACGTCAGGTCACGCGTCCGCCTGCCGGAGCACCCAGCGCGCGAAGGTCTGCAACGGCCCCTCGCCCAGTTCCAGCGCCTCCGGCAACACGAGACAGAAGCGCTTGACCACGCCCCGCCCGTCCGGCCAGGGCGCCGCGAGCAGCCCCTGCGCGATTTCGGCGTCGACATAGAGGCGCGGCACCAGTGCGACGCCGAGCCCGGCCAGCGCCGCGGCGATCAGCATCGAGTAAAGATCGTAGCGGGCGCCGGCGGCCGGATTGTTCACGGGCAACCCCGTTTCCTGCACGTAAGCCGACCACGCATCGGGCGTCTGGCGCTTGTGCAGGCGCGGCAGCGTGCCCAGCAAGGTGTCCGGCTGCCCGCCCGCGAGCAGCGACGGATGGCAGACCGGCACCAGCACCTCCTCGCACAACCGGTACGTATGCATGCCGGCCCAGGCCGGATGCTCGAAGTGAATCGCCGCGTCGAAGCCGCTGCCGGCCAGCACGAACGGCTCGGCGCGATCGGCGAAATGCACCGTGATGTTCGGATGCTGCGTCTGGAATCCCTTGAGCCGCGGAATCAGCCAGCGCGTCGCAAACGTCGGCGTCACGGCGATATCGACGCTGCCGCCGTCGCCGGGCTGCCCCATCATGTACTGGCTGTCGCGCTCGAGCCGGTCCAGCACTTCGCGAACCTGCGCCGCGTAGCGCGCGCCGTTCGGCGCCACCCGCACGCGGTTGCCGACCCGTTCGAACAGCGCGACGCCCAGGAACGTCTCCAGCCGGCCGATCTGCCGGCTGATCGCGCCTTCCGTCAACGCCAGTTCGTCGGCGGCGCGCGCGAAGCTCCCATGCCGCGCCGCGGCCTCGAATGCCATCAATGCCGAATTGCTCGGAATCCTGCGTCGCGTCACGATTGCTCCCGGTCCGACCGCCGTCGGTCATGGCTTGATCAAATGTCATTGAACGGTGACGAATCATCGTTTTCCGCCCATTCTTCCGCTCATTATCATGACAAAAACTCAACCCGTCGAGCCGGCCAATCGCGCCCGAAGGCCGCTCGCCACCCGTGGAGATGTCATGATCTATGCCGTTGAATGCAGCATCGCCGAGCCCGCCGTCGAAGCCGGGTGGAACGACTTCTACAGCCGCGTCAAACTGCCGGCGCTGATCTCGGTATCCGGCTTCCGTACGTCGCAACGCTTTCGCGCCCTCGGCGGCGACGGCCCCGTCTACCTCGCGCTGCATACGATCGACGGCCCCGACGTGCTGACGTCGGACGAGTATCGCGACAAGGGCGGCGGCAATTTCGCGCGCTGGCAGCCGCACATCGTCGAATGGCGCCGTAACGTGTACGACAGCGCGGCACCTGCGCCGGCCGTCTCCGGCCATCAATGGCTGGCCGTTTGCGACGACGCCGCCCCGTTCGCGCGAGCAGGTATCGCAGCCACCACCATGCATGCGGTTGCGCTGGACCGCCAGCCGGCCGCTCGCTGGCTGGCGGTCCTCGATCACGATCAGGCGCGGCTCGCGTCGGATGCGTCGGGCGCCGCGATCCGGTGCTATGCGCCGATGGGCGACCGGCTCGTCAGCGCGACGGCAACGTCGGCCGCACGCTGACGGGAGCCCGGCCATGCCCAGCGTCACGATTTTCATCCCCGAAACGAACATGCCGTCCAGCGCGGCACTCGACGCACTGTCGTCAGCCTGCGAGACGCTCTGCACCGAGGTGTTGCGCGCCGCACCCGGCACGATCCACGTCGCGTACGTGCCGATCCGGCACGGCCGCGGACATCCGGTCAGCGCGGAGATCCGCTTTCGCATCGCATCATTTCGTACCACTGAATTGATGGACCGGTTCATGGCCGAACTGGATCGCGAGATTCTCCGGCACACCGGATTCGTCGCACGCATCCGCTGCTTCGGCTACGACACCACCCACCTTCACGCCCGACATTGACCCCATGAGCGCACCCGTTCCACGCCCTTCTTTCCGGCGCCGTCAGGTCGGCGATTTCACGGTGACCGCGATCAGCGACGGCACGCTGACGGCCGGCCTCGATCTGCTGTCGAACATCGACGTCGACGACGCGACCCGCATCATGCACCGGGCCGGCATGCACACGCCGTCGGCGGTCAACATCAACTGCTACGTGATACGCGGCAACGGCCGCACCGTGCTCGTCGACACCGGTGCCGGCGGCATCCGGAACTGGGGCGGCCTGCTGCGTCCGTCGCTGTCGCAAGCCGGCATCGATGCACGCGAGATCGACACGGTCCTGCTGACGCACGCGCATCCGGACCACATCGGCGGCCTGCTCGACGCAGACGGGCGCCCGGCCTTTCCGCAAGCGGAGGTGCTCATCGACGAACGGGAACGCATATTCTGGCTGGACGACGATATGTACGAGAGGGCCAGCGAGCGCGCGCGCGTCAATGTCCGAATCGCGCGGCGCGCGTTCGACGCCTGCGCGGCGCAACTGCGCACCATCGCGGCAGGCGACGTGCTGCCCGGTATCGCCGCCGTGCCGCTGCCGGGGCACACGCCCGGCCACACCGGCTATCGCGTCGAATCGCAGGGCGAGCGCCTGCTGATCTGGGGCGATCTCGTGCATTTCGCGCCGATCCAGGTTGCTCGCCCAGACGTGTCGATCGCGTTCGATCACGATCCGTCGCAGGCATCGGCGACCCGCGCGGCCACGCTCGCCGAAGTCGCTTCGGATCGCTTGCTGATTGCCGGCATGCACCTCGCCGACGCAGGCTTCGCACGCATCGCGCGCACGCACGACGCAACGAGCGGCGCGTATGCGCTGATCGGCGCAGATTGAGCGAAACGGGATCAACCGAAACGGAACGCGGGCACGCCATCGCGCCGCACGATGCCCGGACCGTGCAGCGCATCGTCCCGCACAAGCGATCGATCTACCGGACGAGCCAGCGCCGATATGACACGGGCGCCGGTATCCGGCGCCCGCTCCGTCGCTGCCCGGTCGTCCGGCTCAGCGCCAGTTCGCTTCGTAGAAGCGCACGTAGCCGCTGCGCAGCGTCACGCATTGCGCGCGCGTCTCGGACAGCAACCGCCGTGCGGCTGCCTCGATCCGCTCGCGGTGCTGATCGTACGCACCGACCATGTCCTCGAAGCGCGGCGATGCCGCACCGAAATGATCCTCCAGCGCCTCGGCGGTGATCTGACATTGGACGCGCTCGCCATTGACCAGCGCCGTGAAACCCAGCATCAGGTCGCGCCCCGAATATTCGGGCTTCTCATTCGTGAAATGGATCTGCATGGGAGCCGCCTCGACCGGTAGAAAGCAAATGACCGCGTCCGTCGTCCGCTACCGGCCGGACGAAAATTTACGCGGGCTCGCCGGCAGAGGCACGATCCACGGGGGTATGGCGCGGACTAATGCATGCCGGTTGCATTCCACTTTAGACGGTTTCGCGCAGGAGGCAAAATTTGCGATGTGCGTCGTCCCGACGCGCATTTCCTCTGACCAGCGCGACATCCGGCACCGTTTTGCCGAACGGCGTCAGTGAGGATCGGTAGGCCAGACGTTCAGCGCGATCGCGGCGGTCGTGGCGCCCGCCGCAATCGCGGCCGCTCCGTATTGCACCGCGTCGCTCAGGTCGAACAGCAGACCGTGGATCGCCACGGCGATGCCGCCCAGCATGATGAAGGTGGCGATGGCCGCCAGCACGACTCTCAGTTCCGTCCGAACCATGATGCGTCTCCCGAACGGATGCATGTCGCGTCGCATGCATGTTGCGATGCGGAACACGGCGCGTGCGTGTTCCATTTCCATCATTGCAGGCGGGCGCTTAAAAGCAAGGGGTTTTTGTACGCAGTCGCACAACGTGCGCGGCGCTTGTATGATGAGGCGATATCGACGGCGGCGGCCCGGGTGGCGGATGGTGCGGTGCAGGGCGTCCAAGGGGTTCGACTGCGAAGCGGGGGCCTCGGAACGCGCTGATGTGCGGATTCGGGTCGACCGCGAAGCATGGGACCAGAGTAAGCGCTAAAGCGCTAACTCCGGCCGACCGCGAAGCATGGGACCAGAGTAAGCGCTGAAGCGCCAACTCCGGCCGACCGCGAAGCATGGGACCAGAGTAAGCGCTAAAGCGCTAACTCTGGTCGACAGGAGACAAGACATGCCTCAATCTTTCGTGCTGCCCGCCACCGCGGGCCGCACCGACCTGCTCGCGCAGGCGCATGCCCGTTCGACCGCGGTCGGCCTGCGCGCGAACGAGCGCCCCGATTTCTCGCCGCTGTCGCGGCTCGCGCTGCGCGAACTGCTCGACACGAACCACGCATTGTTCGCGCACGCGCGCCCGGTGATGGAAAACCTCCACGCGCAAATCGCCGACACGCAAAGCCTCGTGCTGCTCACCGATGCCGACGGCGTGATCCTGCACAGCATCGGCGACGCGGACTTCATCGAGAAGGCGAACCGCGTCGCGCTGTGCACCGGCGTGTCATGGGCCGAAGGCGCACGCGGCACCAACGCGATCGGCACCGCGCTCGCATCGGGCCAGGCGGTCGCCGTGCACGGCTCGGAACACTTCCTGCGCGCGAACCATATCCTCACCTGCTCGTGCGCGCCGATCATCGATCCGTTCGGCCGTACCCTCGGCACGCTCGACGTGAGCGGCGACCCGCGCGGCTTCAGCCCCCATACGCTCGCGCTGGTGCGGATGTCCGCGCAGCTGATCGAGAACCACCTGTTCGCGAACCAGTGCGCGGAAGCGCTGCGGCTGCGCTTCCACGCCCACGAGGATTGCGTCGACTCGCTGTTCGCCGGGCTCGTCGCGTTCGGCCCCGACGGGGGGCTGATCGCCGCGAACCGGAGCGCGCAATTCCAGCTCGGCGCGACGTTCGATGCATTGCAGCATCAAGGCTGCGACGCGCTGTTCGGCATGCACTTCGGCCAGCTCGCGCAGCAGGCGGCCCGCGCGGCCGGCGCACCGTTTCGCCTGACGCTGTCGACCGGCGTGCGCGTGCTCGCCCGCTGCGAATTCGCGGAAGCGCACAAGACGGCCGTCGCCGTCACGCCGCCCGCCCCCGCCGTGCGCACGCGAGCGCCGGACCCCGACGCGATCACGTTCGCGACGCTCGACACCGGCGATGCGCGGATGGCCGCCGTGCTCGAACGCGTCGCGAAGATCCGCGGACGCGACCTGCCGTTGCTGATCCTCGGCCAGACCGGCACCGGCAAGGAATGGCTCGCGCGTGCGCTGCACCAGGCATCGCCGCGCGCAGACGGCCCGTTCGTCGCGGTCAACTGCGCGGCGCTGCCGGATTCGCTGATCGAGGCCGAACTGTTCGGCTATGAGGACGGTGCGTTCACCGGCGCGCGCAAGCGCGGCAGCCCCGGCAAGATCGTGCAGGCCGACGGCGGCACGCTGTTTCTCGACGAAATCGGCGACATGCCGCTCGCGCAGCAGGTCAGGCTGATGCGCGTGCTGCAGGAGCGCGCGGTGATGCCGCTCGGCGGCGCACGCGCTGTGCCGGTCGACGTGCGGGTGGTCTGCGCGACCCACCGCGACCTGCGCGCGATGATCGCCGCAGGCACGTTCCGCGAAGACCTGTTCTACCGGATCAACGGGCTCGCGGTCACGCTGCCGCCGCTCGCCGCGCGCACCGACCTGCCCGCGCTGGTCGAGCGGATCCTCGCGCGGCTGGCGCGCAGCGAGCCGATGCCGGACCGCCTCGCGGCCGACGTGCTCGACGCGTTCATGCGGCACCGCTGGCCCGGCAACCTGCGGCAAATGACCAACGTGCTGCGCACGGCCGGCATGCTCGCCGAAGACGAAGCCGAAATCACGCTCGCGCACCTGCCCGACGATTTCTGGCTCGACTGCGACGACGCACCCGCGGCGCAAGCCGCACCGGCCGACGTGCGCGAAGCGACGACGCTGCAGAGCCACCAGGCCGCGGTGATCGATGCCGTGCTCGCACGGCACGGCGGCAACGTATCGGCCGCCGCGCGGGAGCTCGGGCTCGCGCGCAATACCGTGTACCGCTACCTGCGCCGGCACTGACACGTTCCGGGCCGGTTGCCCGCCCGACGGGCGCCGGCCGCAGGCGGCTTCGGGTATGCTTGGCGCTTGCGTTGCCTTCCGGCATCGCGCTGCCTTGCCTCGCTTCGCTGCCGATTCGCCGCCCGCTTTCACCCATGACCGATCCCGACCACCCGCCTCTCGTGCGCATCGAGCCGCTCGGCGCGACGTTCGACGCGCCCGATTCGCTGACGCTGCTCGAGGCCGCCGCGTTCGCGCACGTCAGGCTGCCGCGCTCGTGCCGCAACGGCACGTGCCGAAGCTGCCTGTGCAGGATCGTCAGCGGCAGCGTACGCTATACGATCGAATGGCCCGGTCTGAGCCGCGAGGAAAAGGCCGATGGCTATACGCTGCCGTGCGTGGCCGTCGCGACTTCGGATGTCGTGCTCGACGTGCCCGACGCGGTGATGATCGGCTGAACGCGGCGCGCTGCTGCGCGCCGTCCCGCAACGATGATGCCTGCCTGGAGAAGATGATGACCCAGTCCACCGATCGCATCGAGAAGCAAGCCTTGCTCGCCGCGCCGCTGGCGCGCGTCTGGGAAGCCGTCAGCAATGCCGGCGAATTCGGCATCTGGTTCGGCGTGTCGTTCGACGGGCCGTTCGTGCCCGACCAGCCGCTGTTCGGCCGCATCACGCCGACGCGCGTCGACGACGACATCGCCAAGGCACAGGAGCCGTATGCGGGCACTGTGTTCGAAATCGTCGTCGATCGCGTCGAGCCGAAACAACTGTTCTCCTTTCGCTGGCACCCGTTCGCGATCGACCCGAACTTCGATTACACGTCCGAGCCGATGACGCTCGTCACGTTCGCGCTCGCGGAAAAAGACGGCGGCACGCTGCTGACGGTCACCGAGACGGGTTTCGACCAGCTGATCGAAGCGCGCCGTGCGAAGGCGCGCGAGATGAACGATCACGGCTGGGCCGCGCAGATGATGCTGATCACGAAATATCTGGCGAAGCACGCGTGAGCGCGGCGCGCGTCGTGCCCGGTATGCGCGTGCCCGCATGCCCTAGCCGCGGGTGCATGGCATAATCCGCTCCATCGTTACCCTACGCCGCCCCGCGCATCGCATGCTGAGTCGTCGTTTCCGGAAGATCGTCAGTCTGATCGGGATGCTCGCCATCCTGATGACGGCGCTCGCGCCGACGATCTCGCAGGCGCTGACGACACAAGGCCGCGTCGACGCACTGCTTGCCGGCCACTGCACGGCCGCGCCGGCTGACGGCGGCCACGCCGGCGATGCGTCGTCGAAAAGCCTGCAGGCGCATCTGCAGGCCTGCGGCTATTGCAGCCTGCTCGCCCATACGCCGGCCCTGCCCGCGCCCGAACTGACGTTCGCGGCCAACGTCCACCCGCTCCAGCACCGCGAAGCAACCCGCTTCGAAAGCCTGCGCCGCGCGCTGCCGCTCACGGCCGCGCAGCCGCGCGCCCCGCCGCTCGCGTCCTGATTCGTCGTCACCGCGCGTGATGCCGAAGCGCATCGCGCCGTCCGCACGCGTCCGCGCGTGCATGCCGTGTCACGTTTCGAAGGACGATCATGTTCGACCGTATTGCTCGCGGCGCCGTGCCGTGCGTGCGCTCGCCCGCTTCAGGCGGTTGCGCGTGCGCGAACGCGCGGCCGCGTGCCGAATTCAAATACATCGTTTTCCTTATTATTTCCAACCGGATCATCCCGTCATGAAAACCACTGCATTCCTCCGCGGCGCACTCGTCGCTCTCGGCTTCGTCGTCGCCCAGGCCGCACACGCGCACGCGCACCCGAAAACCCTGGAACCGGCCGCCGACGCCACGCTGTCGAGCGCGCCGCACGCGGTCACGATCGACTTCAGCGAAACGCTCGAACCCGCATTCAGTTCGATCGCCGTCACCGACAGCCACGGCCAGTCGGTCGCCGACGGGAAATCCGCGGTCGACGCCGGCAACCGGAAGCGGATGCATGTCGCACTGGCGAACCTGACGCCCGGCACGTACACGGTCGCATGGGTCGCG
The DNA here is from genome assembly GCF_905339955.1 of Burkholderia sp. BCC1996. Taxonomy (NCBI): domain Bacteria; kingdom Pseudomonadati; phylum Pseudomonadota; class Betaproteobacteria; order Burkholderiales; family Burkholderiaceae; genus Burkholderia; species Burkholderia sp. BCC1996. The sequence goes on along the minus strand of NZ_CAJPHM010000005.1, from coordinate 33,878 downwards.
GTGGCGAGCGACGGCCATCGCACGCAGGGCCGCTACGCGTTCACGCTGAAGTAACGCACACGCTGCCCGCTTCCGTACCCGATCAGGAACACCAACAATGAAACGCTCGATTCCGACCAGCCTGCTGTTCGCACTACTGGCGCTGCAGGCGCCCGCCACGTTCGCCGCGTCGGCCGTCCAGGCCGATGCATGCTGGATCCGCACGATGCCGGCGACGGTGCCGTCATCCGGCTATTTCACGCTGAAGAACGACGGCGACAAGCCCGTCACGCTCACGGGCATCGATACGCCCGCGTTCGGGATGGCGATGATGCACGAAACGCAGACGGCCGGCAGCACCGCGAAGATGGTTCACGTCGAAGCGGTCGACGTGCCCGCGCACGGCACGGTGACGTTCAGGCCGAAGGGCTATCACGTGATGCTGGAGGAGCCGCGCCAGCCCGTCGCGCCCGGCGCGAAGGTGCCGTTGCGGCTGCATTTCGCCGACGGCGCGACGGCGTCCGTGACCTGCGACGCGAAGGCGCCGTCGTACACCGGCCAGTAACGCCGCCTGCGCAACGACCGAAGGAGATGCACATGAGCAAGGAACGCCTGCCGCTGGCCAACCTGATCGTCCGCTACCGGACGCCGTTGAATGTCGCCGTGCTGATCGTCTGCGGGTTATGGGCGGGGTGGATCGCCTGGATGACGCGGCCGTCCGCGATCGACTCGCCGTCGTCGATCGCCGCCTACTGCGTGCGCGACGCGCGCTGACGCCGTGTGTCGGGGTGAACCGCGCCGCCGTGGCATCATGCACGGATTCACCCCGACCGCAGAACCCGCCTTTCGGAGCGCCGCATGTCCATTCAGACCTGGCTGCTGTTTGCCGCCGCCTATCTCGCCACCACGCTGTCGCCGGGCCCCAACGTGCTGCTCGTCATCCGCAATACGGTGCGCTACGGCTCGCGCGGCACCGCCGCGACGATCGCGGGCAACCTCGTCGCGCAAGGCGCGGTGGTCATGCTCGTCGCGTTCGGCGTCGGCGCCGTGCTGGCCGAGATGCCGCCGCTGTTCATCGCGATGAAGGTCGTCGGCGCCGCGTATCTGATCTATCTGGGCATCCGGCAACTGCGCGGCGGGCGCAACCCCCGTTCGCCGGACGGCGAGGCCGCGATCGTCGAGCCCGACCGCAGGAAACTGTTCCGCGAAGCGCTGTTCGTGTCGGGCAGCAATCCGAAGACGATGATCTTCCTGTCGGCATTCATGCCGCAGTTCATCGCGCACGATCGCCCGCTCGCGATGCAGTTCGTCGCGATGTACGCGACGATCGCCTGCACCGTCGTCATCGTGCACAGCGTCTATTCGTTCGGCGTGCGCCGGCTCCATCGCGGCCTCGGCATCAGCCCGTGGGTACGCGCGGCCAAGCGCGCGAGCGGGCTGCTGTTCGTCGGGCTCGGGATCAAGCTGCTGACCGCGCGGCAGGCGTAAGCGTCCGCACGGCGACGGCCCGCGCCGCGGCGCGGGCGGAATCGTCAGTCCTTCGATGCGGCCAGCGCTGCCGCAATCTCGCCGAACGACGGCCGCGCGTCGATATCCTCGTTCAGGCACGCGGCCGCCAGCGCGTCGAGTGCGTGCGAGTCTTCCCACGCACGCGGCTCGCAGCGCGCCAGCAACTCGCCGAGCAGATGACCGAACGCCCTGACCTCCAGCCGTTCGAGCCGCGCCGCGCGCTCGCGGTCGTTCACGTCGTAGACCGACGCCGCGCCGAAATCGCCGAGCAGCGCGCCGCCGTTGCCGTCGTGCAGGATGTTGTGCGCGTACAGGTCGCCGTGCATGATGCCGCGCGCGTGCAGATGCGCGGCGACCGACGCGATGCCGAGCGCGATCCGCGACGCGTCGGCCGGCGCGAATCGCGCGTCGGCCGCATACACGTCGCGCGTGCAGGACGCGAAGCTCGGCGGCCCGGCGAGATTGGTCAGCGCCGGATCGACCAGTTCCATCACGAGGCCGTGCGTGCCGTCCGGATGACCGCGCACCTTGCCGATCACCGGAATCATGTTCGGATGGCGCCCGGCGTGCAGGCAGGCGGCCATTTCGCAATCGGGCAGGCCGTCGCTCGTCACCGCGCCCTTGAACAGCTTGACCGCGACCGCTCGCGGCGCGGCGCCGTCCACACGCCATTGCGCGCGGTAGATTACGCCCGACGCGCCTTCGCCGAGCTTCTCGTCGCAGGTCAGCGACGTCCAGTCGATGTCCGCGACGCCCGGCTCGGCCGAAGCCACGGCTTCCGGCGCGGCGCCGAACGGATTGCCCGCCGATGCGAGCCACGCGAGGCGCGGCAGGCGCAACAGCCAGTCCGGCAGCGCGTCGAGCCGGTTCGCCGACAGCCGCACCAGCTCCAGCGCACGGCAGGCGGCCATTTCGGGCGGCAACGCACGCAGCCGGTTACCCGCGAGCATCAGCTTCTGCAGGCGCGCGCAATCGCCGATCTCGGCGGGCAGCGCGTCGATTGCGTTGTCGGTCAGGATCAGCCAGCGCAGTGCGCGCGGCAGCGAATCGCGCGGCACCGTGCGGATCCGGTTCGCCTTGAAGCCGATCATGTCGAGCTGCGCGCACGTGCCGAGCACTTCAGGAAATTCGGTGAAGCGATTGCCGGACGCGAACAGGATGCGCAGGCGATGCAGCCGCGACAGGTCGTCCGGCAGCGCGGACAGCGCATTGCCGGACAGGTCGAGCACTTCGAGCGTGTCCGCCAGATCGAAGATCTCGCGCGGAAATTCGGTCAGCCCGCACGCGAGCTTCAGTTGCCGGGCGCCCGACAGCTGGCCGGCCTGCAGTTGTTCGAGGGTCGTCGTCACGGGGAGAAAACGGGTTGCGGTTGTGAGGATCGTCGGATCGATCCGGCGAATTTTACTGGGATCGCCGTCGCCTGCCTCGCGATCGCGTCACATCCCCCTTCACAAACGCGCAATGTGGCGCTAGAATTGCGCCCCTTGCAGTACTGAAGTGCCGACGTGGTGAAATTGGTAGACACGCTATCTTGAGGGGGTAGTGGCGAAAGCTGTGCGAGTTCGAGTCTCGCCGTCGGCACCAGAACACGGTTGCTCCGTGTTTCGGGAACGTTAAAAGAACCGCGACAGCGCAAGGCTTCGCGGTTTTTTTTATTGCATCGGCAAGCCGGGCCGATGCGTGGACCGGCGCGTCATCGAAGAACGAGACGCGGCTGCCGGCCGGCGTCGCGCCATCGATGCGCGAAACGGCGGCCCGGACACGCAATGCGCGCCCGCCGACACGGTGTCGCGGACCGCGTCCAACGGCGATCCGGTTGAATGCTCGAGTGAATCAGATTGCGGTTTTCGGCTCGCGGACTGCTCGCACGAGCGTGATGCGCCAGCATCCAGCCGCCGCCAGCGACAACCCGATCGCAACGAAGATCGCGACGCGCACGCCTCCCCCCGGGGTCTGCGCGGTGCTCATCAGCGCGCCGAAGATCGCCACGCCGAATGCGGAGCCGCTTTGCCTGCTCGCATTGAGCACGCCAGCCGCGATGCCCGCACGGCTCTTCTCGACGGCGCCCATCATCGCGGCCGTGACGGCCGACGTGATCACGCCCGAGCCGAATCCGACCGCGGGAAAACACAACGCCACGCGCCAGTACGGCGCATCGCTCGCCAACGCCAGCAACCCCGCGAAACCCGCTGCGTAGAGCAGGAATCCCGCGACCACGACCCGGCGCGCACCGAACGACCGGCACAACCGGCCTGCCGAGAAACTGCCGGCCGTCACCAGCACGGTGAGCGGCAGAAATGCGAGACCGGTCCGCAACGGCGGCCAGCCGCGGTTTTCCTGGAAATACAGGCTGAGCAGGAACAGCAATCCGTAGAAAATCAACGCCGACACCAGTGAGACGAATACCGACGCGGAAAACACCGGAAGACGAAACAGGCCGGGGGGAAGCATCGGCTGCGCGCGGCGGCGCTCGATCGTGACGAAGCCGGTCCAGGCCGCGACGGCCAGCACGATGCCGCCGAGAATCGGCGTCGATCCCCATCCCAGTTTCGCGCCTTCGATCAGGATCGCAACCGAACTGCCGAGCGCGATGATCGCCGCCACCTGGCCGGCAAAATCCATATGCGCTCCACCCTGGCGATGCGATGCGCGAGGAATGTGCGTCGTCAGCCATGCACCACAAACGGCGAGCGGAACGTTCACGAAAAAGATGCTTCGCCATCCGAACCAGTGGATCAGGAGACCACCCGCGAGCGGGCCGGCCGCCATCGCGATGCCGCCGCAACCGGCCCACACGCTGATCGCCCCGGCCCGCTCCTGCTCGTCCGGGTACGCCGAGGTGATGAGCGTCAGCGAACACGGCACGAGCAGCGCGGCGCCGACACCTTGCAGCACGCGCGCAATGACCAGCGTCGCGAGATCAGGCGCGGCGCCGCATAACGCCGACGCGGCTGCAAACACCAGCAAGCCGGTCAGGTACACGTTCTTCGCGCCGAGACGATCGCCGAGCAAGCCTCCCGTCAGCAGCAGGCTCGCGAACGTCAGCGTGTAGGCATTGACGACCCACTGCAGCCCCGAAACATCCGAGCCGAGTGTCGCCGCGATCCGTGCGAGCGCAACGTTGACGATCGACGTGTCGAGTATGACGACGACATAGCTGAGGCTCGTCGCCAACAGCACGCTTTTCTTAAATGCGATTGTTTCATTCACGTGAATGAGGCCCCTTGCGGAATAGCGCGTTGACTATAAGCGCGGGGCCTTCGACAATGCTTCGGCGCGTATCGAAGTATGGAAGTGTGCCGAACCGAACATCGGTTCGCGATACGAAAAAGACAATAAATGGAACCGGAGAGAAACAGTGAGTCAGCACAATATTTCAACCGTGGCCCACCTGATCGCGGAGCCCGTGCGTGCCGTGATCTTGATCACACTGACGGACGGTTGTGCCCGCTCGGCGAGCGCGCTTGCGGAAGTCGCCGGCGTCACCGCTCAAACGGCGAGTTCGCACCTCGCAAAACTGCTTGACGGCGGCCTCCTGAAAGTGGAAAGCAAGGGCCGGCACCGCTACTACAGTCTGGCCGGCCCGCACGTTCCCCGCGTGCTCGAGAGCCTCGCGTCCGTTGGCCCCGTCTCGCAGGCATGGCGCACGACGCCGAATCGTTCCGCGCGGGAATTGCGCTTTGCGCGCTGCTGCTACGACCATCTCGCCGGACAGATCGGCGTTGCCGTCACACAGCGCTTGCTCGAGCGCGGCTACCTCGTCGAGCACGGCGAATACGCGTACGAACTCACACCGAGCGGGCATTCGTGGCTGCAGCAACTCGGCCTCGACGTCGGCAGTCCCTTCGCCAATCAGGCAGGATACGCGCACCGGTGCCTCGACTGGACCGAGCGGCAATTTCATATTGCCGGCGCACTCGGCGCCCATTTGATGAATGCATTCTGTACGTGGGGATGGATGACCCGCGGTCATGAGACCCGCGTCGTCGCCGTGACGCCGGCCGGCTGGGGCGCGCTGCGTGAACATTTCGGCATCGAGCGCGACGCCGAACTGGACGCGCAGGCGCAGCGCGGCGCGCCGCGCTTCGCCGAACAACGCGAGACGGCCTGATCGGCAGGCCGCGGGGGCATCACGCAGGCGCGCCGACCGCCTGCAACGCCGGTTGGCGGCGGTAGCGGCCGGCGGCTGTCGGCTGCGGAGGACGTGGAGATCGCAGATATGAACAAGACTCGAAAATTCTTGCTACCGTTCGGAATCGACCTCAGGGTTGAAGATGGAATCGCAAGTATTGAATCCGACTTGCCGGAAGCGCTCCCCAGCTTCAATGATCCCGTCGAAAACGGACGCATCGTAGGGGTTGTTGAAGGCGTCGAGCAATTGCTGCCTTCGCTTGCGCGTGTCGGTGTCGATTTATCCAATCCGCAGTTCGAACAGGCAATCAACGATTGCGTAGCCAACCTCCAATCAGGCTGATCGGCAATTTCCATGTACGGCCAAGAGCGACCATTCCACGATCACGCGTTTATACTCCCAGGCACAGCAATCTGCGTGATACGACAAGGCCAAATGAAAACGAGAAAATTGTTGATCGCTTCGCTAGGAGCGTTGGTGTTGACTCAACCTTCACCATCCTTCTCGCAAAACATCAACGGGAAAAATCTCTATATACAAAGATGCGCGATGTGCCATGGCGCAGATATCAAGGGCACCGGGCCATTGGCCAGGAAAAGCAATCCTGCCACGCCTGACCTCACAACTGCTGCGTTCAAAAAGCGACTCCATGATTATCCAGGCGTCATTGTTTCATCGGTAATACTTCGTCCGAACGGGGACCTGATTCCGAGAACTTTGAGGGAGAACGGCGTAAAGCTTGCGCCGCACTCCTGGACCGTTCAGGATTTTCGCGATCTGAATAACTACATGAGTGACGTGATTTCCAAAAGCCGATGATTCCGTGTTGACCGTCTGACCGCGATGGGTCGGGTACTGTCGGATTCGGAAGCATCATCGGCAGAGCGCATTGCCGGCTCATCGTCGGGGCCGGGTTCGGCCCGGACCGTGTCAAAACGTGCATGGGGCTACCGTTGTTCCTCTTCTGATCTGAACTGAAAATGTTGCCACTCTACAAGTTTGTCCTCGGCCCAATTCTGGTGATACAGGCACGCAGGCTAAGGCGAACGGCGCTACGCCTACCGGAAGCAGCAGGGCCTCGTTGCGGGAGGGAAGGCTCGCGAGAGGCCCTGCAACCGGCCTTGCGAATTCTGGTTGTCGGTGACTCGTCGGCGGCAGGAGTGGGGGTCGACGATCAGATACAGGCATTAGCGCAACCGGTTGCCAAAATGCTGGCTATCAAACTGGGCAGGCCCGTTACATGGCAACTGGTGGCAAAGTCGGGTGTCAACACTGAAGAGTCTCTAGCGCTATTAAGGCAGAGCGAATTACAGCCGGCGGACTTTCTCGTAACCGCATTGGGTACTAACGATGTAACGTCGCAACGTTCGCCACGCCAGTTCCTGCAAGACTATCGGCGACTGGTTGAAGAAGTCCGCCGTCGCACCGGCGCATTCGGTCTGGTAGCAACAGGGCTACCGCCATTGCGAATTCTGCCAGCGGCGCAGCACCCGCTGCGCTGGTACCTGGGCCGATATGCCGCGTCTCTGGACCGCACGCTGCGGCGGTGGATTAGCCAGGATGTTGCCGCGCGCTATATATCACTTGATTGGGCAGCAAAGCCGCTCGAGATGGCCCGTGATCGATTTCACCCCGGGGCTGGGCAATATCGCTGTTGGGCTGAGCTCGTCAGCGAGCAGATCGTGGATTTACTGGTTAAGGATTCCGGGCCAGTGGTCGATCTGGGCATGTGCAACGTAAAGCTTGAACGTCCGCTGTAGAGGAAAGCGACTGGCTGAATCCGCCGTCGGCTACGGCCGACCGCGTCGGGCGGCAGTCGGCCACAAACGGCCGTTCGACACAGCTTTTTAGACCGTCGACAATCGGTGCAGATAAGGGCGTGGTCTTTAGCGGTTACCGTCGATCAGATCGTTCAGCAGCGCATCGAACGCGGCCTGTGCGTCTTCAAGTTCCTGCAGGGCGGCATCAAAGGTTTGCAGCGCGAACGGCGAAGGCTCGCCGCTGCCTTGCGGCGGAAATTGCTTCTGCATCGAGGCGAACGCACTCTGCACGCGCAGCGTGGCGGCCACCATGCGCTCCATCGCCTGGGTTTCTTCGGCTCGGGCCTGTTCCGGATTCATTCCTCTCTCCTTGGATGGTTTTCTATCCCCGTGCAGGGACGCGTCTGGTGAGCGTAGAAGTATGCGTAGATTGGTTCGCTAGGCCCCGTCAGATAAGGTGCAGGTACTGCTGCATCATTGGGATGACGGGTGCAGCTGCGGCAGCGGGTTACGTGCTCATGTGACCGGGAAAAGTTGCTTTGGCAGCCCGAGTTTATCAGCGGCCTGAGCGGGACCGCTCGAAGTTCGCCATTCGGCCAGTTGCAGGTGTTGGGAATCGGCAGCGACGAGTGACCCGTCCTAGCTCCTGTGCGTACGCTTCTTGCTATTTTCAACTTCCGCCAGAATTCGCTGGCCTACCGCGCCGAAAAAGCGCAGACCTGTAGAGCAACCGTTAATACGTAATGTGACCGTGCGTGAAAAGAACATATCTCTTTGTGAAGCATTTATGACATCCCAAGGTATACAGATCGTGGGAAGTCGCAAGTTCAAAGGAAAGCTGGGTCGGACCCATAAGTATTGAGGATAGAGTTCAACGGCCACGGTAAATCTTGTCCATTTTGCTCGACACGAAACCCAGCGATAGGAGCCATTGGAGATTTGCCTTTCGCTCGGGGCGGCCCGCCTCGTCTCGTACGGCTCAAGATACTTCCAACCGGACAGCCGCCGCATAGCCTCAAGCCAAGAGCCAAAGAAAACAATCGCGACGAAGAAAAATCGGACGGTATCGAGCATATTTCGTGGAGTTAGGATGGCCGAGTTTGCCAGTGCGACTGCCCGAGTTTACCAGCAGGCCGCACGGTATCGCTCGAAGATCGCCGTTCGGCCAGTTGCCGGAGATCACGACCGATTGAATCCGCTGCCACTTTCGGGCGTTCGTGGCAGCCACGTAAATCACCGACCATGAGAGCTGCGCCGGTCCCAACCTGCGAACGTTCGTGATTTACGAATACGACCTTAAGGTAATATTGCCTCGTCTTACCGGCTCTCTCCGAGAGAGAGCCGACGTTACAAAGAGCGGTGCGCAGATTCGCAAAAGACATCCAGCCTGAAGGTAGGATTTTGTATCCTGGTAACTACAACATGAGGCGTTAATGAGCAACCACATTCCCTCCTTCATCGTTGCTGCGGCATGTGCCTTCCCGGGCGTCCATGCGCTGGCTGCAGACCCGGACTGCACGGGGCTTGATCGTTGGCCTACTAGTATGGCATTCGTAAAGCTTAAGAACGCAGGGCTAACCGACAACGACAAACTCGACTTCAACAAGACCACGACGGTTCGACTCGCATCGGAACGAATTGGAAATGACTTGTACCGTCAAGTTCATCACGTCATCTTCACTGAAAAAAGTGGTGAGACGATAGAGGTTATCACTGCAAGCGATGCATCGAGTGAAGAATGCTCTATGTCAGATGTCGAGGTGTTCGTGATCTCAAGACGGCTTGGTGGGAAATAACGCCTACGCCCTTTGCATCCACGTTCCTAATAATGAAAATGATCGTCAACTCATTCCAAACAATAGTTCGCTACTTTTGGCTATGGCTTGTCGCCATTTTCTGCTCGTCAACGGCCCTAGGTGACACACGAGTTTGTACAGCAGCGGAGGCTCAGAAGGCAGAAGCTGTAGTTGCAGTTGGTAGGTCGCGGAAGCAGTTGCATCTACAATTTTTACAATATGCACATTGCGACGATGGAGCCATTGCGGAAGGTTTCAGCGAGTCAATTACTCATTTGCTTGCCGATCACTGGGAAACTATTCGACAGATTCAACCCATGATCGCGTCAGATCCAGCTTTCCGTAAATTCATTATCCGGCATATTGACGAAACTGTGCCTGCAGACCGATTGCAGCGGATCGCTAGAAATGCGAGCGACCAATGTCCTCGAAATCTAAAGAACCTTTGTCAAGATATTAGAGCAGCGGCCATGAAATAAGCCTACGAACATCCATGCATAAAAAAATGAGGCTCCGCGTAGGATGGCAACCCGGCATCACGCTCGACCAGTATTACTGGGTGTCCCCTTGAGGGCATGTGGTAGATCGAACGACCGTTTTCGGGAAATGTGTCAGACCGCTCCGGGTCGGAAGCGGGCCTCCACGTGAGTCTGATACCGCCAAAAGGGGACATTCGATTTATGAAGCAAATTCGTTGATAATTTGATGCACTCCCCCACGTCTGTCCCTGTTATTCTTGTTGCCGGTAATGTGGGAAAAAGATCACCTGATTCAATATACATACGGGGGAAAAATAATGCTCTATCGACAACTTGTTGCAATGGCGAGCGCGGTGGTTTGTTTCGCCGGATATACGCTTGTCGTGCAGGCACAGCCAGACCTCGTTCAGTTTCGCGAACATACAGAGCTCGCCCAAAACCATTACTCCGATCGCCCTGAGGTCAACCCGGCGCCGCAAAGAATCCTGGTTATACAAGTACACAAGGATCCACGTATCGAACTTTGGCTCGACTCCCTTTATGGCACGACGAATGCTAAATGCATGACTCAGACTGCATTCGCACGCTTCGCGGGAGCTCCTGACGTCCCGCAAGATGTATATGATTCGGTTCGGCTGCCAGCGGGTCAAAGCGATTTTTCGGTGCGCTTCTTTCTTGATCACTATCTGCCCGGTGAATGCAAGTGGCAACCGATGGGCATTGGCCACTCCGAGTTTCTGCCGGAGGACTCTCTCCATCCTCAGGTCCATAGTGGAGTCGTCGGAGTAGCTCATAAAGAGATAATCCCATGGGGACCTGTAGGTCTGAGCGAGACAGAGCTTGTTTGGGATTGCCATCGCAAAGAGAATTCTGACACCCGCGTGAAGGGACTATTTTGTATGGCAAGACCTGATTCGGTTGAAAAGCAGACTATGTCAATCGACGGCGGGCTCGTGAAAATCGAATTCACGTTGGCACCGGATTGAGCCAGGTCTCTTTGACGTTCGACCCTGCGCCGGGCATCGGTGATAATCGGCTCCGCGAGCGTCGGCATTTCAAGAAATGCGAGTGGCTGATTCGGGTCGGTAACGGCCCATCGCTGAAACGTCTGGCGTAGGTCTCGGCGTAGGTTTGTGATCTGCGTCTTGTCAGATAAGGTGCAGGTATGATCACAGTGGACTCGGATATGAAGATGTATTCGCAACTATTAACGCCCCCCTGTTTACGGCGCCGCCACAATGAATATTCGAATTATTGCTACCGTGCCGATGATGATCGTAATCATTGTAAATAATGGAATGAATATTGTTTTTCTTCTCTCTCCTTTTGCGTTAAAGGTAGCGAAGTTATATATACTCGGATATGATTTTTTTACTCGAAATGGAACGACAAACATCGCGATAAGCGTCAAGACGAAGCATACGTCTCGCCAATGAGCCATTTGGGTTGATATTGGTGCTCGACCGTGACCGTGAAATGCGCGAACGTAGTAAAAAAACAAAACCGCCGCGACCAATGCGGCGTCCATCAAATGCAAGGCAATTTTCTTCATGATGCTACCCCGCCAAGCTTTGATTGTTGCGTTTGATAGCAATTAGATGCAATGGCAGCGGAGTTTTCAAGGAATCGTTAACCCCATTGCATTTCACACACGTCAATCCGAATGAGTTGTAAACTTTCGCGCGGCGTTTGGCCCATCTGAAGCGAATGGCTGCTTTGTAGAAGGGCGGCTGTCCGCTCCGGGTCGGCATCGGCCAGTCCTGAAAAGATCGAGCGTAGGTCGTGGCGTAGCTTCGTGTGCCGATCCCTATCAGACAAGGCGCAGGTACTGCTGCATCAGCATTCCCCCTCTCCATCAGAAAACGGCGCATCGCTCGACCGCTCACCCACACGCCCTACCCCGCCCTCACAGCACCGGCAAGACCGCCCGAATATGCTCCGCGAACGCCGCCGTCAGATGCGACGGTCGCTTCCGGTCGAACCGCAGCGTAATGCCGACCGCCGGCAGCGGCGGCAGCCCGCGATCGCCGGCGAGGATGGCCAGATCGGCCGGCACCGCCGTCTGCGTCATCACCGCAAACGCCTGCCCCGAACGCACCAGCGCGGTCAGCCCCGCGAGGCTGCTGCTCGCATACGCGACGCGATAATCGCGGCCGGCGCGACGCAGCGCCTCACAGGCCGCAATATGATCGAGCGTATCGGGATCGGACAGCGCGAGCGGCAACGGATCGAACCGCGCGGCATCGAGCCCCGGATAGCCGATCCAGACCAGTTGCTCACGGCGGATAAAGTCGCCGTCCGAACCATCGTCCGGCACGGACACCATCGCCAGATCGACCGCCCGCTTGTCGAGTTGTTCGAGCAGCCGCGGCGTCGGCCCGCACACGACCTCGACGATCGCCTGCGGATGCTGGCTCGAAAACTGCCGCAGCAGCGACGGCAGGAACACGCCCGCGTAATCGTCCGGACAGCCGAACCGGATCGTGCCCGACAACCCGGTGCCGCACAGGTCGGCCATCGCTTCGTCGTGCTGCCGCAGGATGCGCTGCGCATGCACGAGCAGCCGCTCGCCGGGATGGGTGAGCAGCACGCCGCGGCCGGTGCGCTGGAACAGCGGCTGGTCGACGCTTTCCTCGAGCCGCCGCATCTGCTGGCTGAGCGCGGATTGCGTACGGCCGACCCGCGCCGCCGCGCGGCTGAGCGAGCGCACTTCGGCGATCACGACGAACGAGCGCAGCAGGTCGATTTCGAGCGAGCGTGCCAAGGTATTAGCTCCTTTTCTACCTTGCATAAGAACTATTCGTTTCCATAAAACCAGACCGGCGCCTAGACTGCAAGCGATCCTTGGCCCTTGTCCGGAGAAGCCCGATGTCCCTGAACGACGACGCAACCTTCTGGCACAACGCCAGGCAGCACCTGATCCGCTACGGCGGCACGTTCGAGCCGATGATCATCGAGCGCGCGCAAGGCAGCTTCGTCTACGACGCGGACGGCCGCGCGATCCTCGATTTCACGTCGGGCCAGATGAGCGCGGTGCTCGGGCACAGCCATCCGGAGATCGTCTCCGTCATCAACGAATACGCGGGCAAGCTCGATCACCTGTTCAGCGGGATGCTGTCGCGCCCCGTCGTCGACCTCGCGACGCGCCTCGCCGACCTCACGCCGCCCGGGCTCGATCGCGCGCTGCTGCTGAGCACCGGCGCGGAATCGAACGAAGCGGCGATCCGGATGGCGAAGCTCGTCACCGGCAAGTACGAGATCGTCGGCTTCGCGCAGTCGTGGCACGGGATGACGGGCGCGGCGGCGTCCGCCACGTACAGCGCCGGCCGCAAGGGCGTCGGGCCGGCCGCCGTCGGTTCGTTCGCGATTCCGGCGCCGTTCGCGTACCGGCCGCGCTTCGAGCGCAACGGCACGTACGACTATCTCGCCGAACTCGACTACGCATTCGACCTGATCGATCGCCAGTCGAGCGGCAACCTCGCCGCGTTCATCGCGGAGCCGATCCTCAGTTCGGGCGGCATCATCGAACTGCCGGAAGGCTACATGGCGGCGCTCAAGCGCAAATGCGAGGAGCGCGCGATGCTGCTGATCCTCGACGAAGCGCAAACCGGCGTCGGGCGCACCGGCACGATGTTTGCATGCCAGCGCGACGGCGTGACGCCCGACCTCCTCACGCTGTCGAAGACGCTCGGCGCGGGGCTGCCGCTCGCGGCAGTCGTCACGTCCGCGCGGATCGAGGAACGCGCGCACGAACTCGGCTACCTGTTCTACACGACGCACGTGTCGGACCCGCTGCCGGCCGCGGTCGGCCTGCGCGTGCTCGACGTGGTGCAGCGCGACGGCCTCGTCCAGCGGGCGAACGTGATGGGCGACCGGCTGCGGCGCGGGCTGCTCGACCTGATGGAGCGCTTCGACTGCATCGGCGACGTGCGCGGACGCGGCTTGCTGCTCGGCGTCGAGATCGTCAAGGACCGGCGGACGAAGGAACCGGCGGACGGGCTCGGCGCGAAGATCACGCGCGAGTGCATGAACCTCGGGCTCAGCATGAACATCGTGCAGTTGCCCGGCATGGGCGGCGTGTTCCGGATCGCGCCGCCGCTGACCGTCAGCGAAGCGGAAATCGATCTCGGGCTGTCGCTGCTGGAACAGGCGATCGCACGCGCGCTGTAACCCCGCCGCCCGTCGCTGCCGCACGAAGCGCGTACGATCTGCGTACACTATCCGGCAGGCAACGACCACGGGCAGCGAGGCGAGCGATGGCGAGCGCGGCAAACGACAACGGCACGAACGAGCACTGGCTCGTCGCGCACCGCGATCCGGAAACGGGGATCGAAAGCCTGCGCGCGCATTTCAGCGGGCATGCGTACGATCCGCACGATCACGACGACATGCTGATCGGCTTCACGGAACAAGGCGTGCAGCGTTTCCAGTGTCATCGGTCGCTGCACACGAGCGTGCCGGGCCGCGCGATCCTGATCGAGCCGGGCGCGCTGCACGACGGCCATGCGCCGGAAGCCGGCGGCTTCACCTACTCGATGCTGTACCTGCCGCAGGCGTGGGTCGAACGTGCGGCACGCCGAATCGATCTTCCCGGCCTGAGCGGCGTCGAAGCCGCGTTCGGCCATACGCTCGTCGACGATCGCAGCCTCGTCGACGCGATCCGCCACGCGTTTCTCGCGATCCACGGCAACGAAGGCAAGCTCGCGCGCGACCAGACGCTCGACCGTCTGCTCACGCGCCTCGGCAGCCAATTGCGCGATTCGGTCGCGGCAAGCGCCGACACGAGCACGGGCACCGTGCCGCCGGCGATCGTGCGCGTGCGCGACCTGCTGCACGCGCATCTGGACGGCAATCTCGGCCTCGACGAACTCGCCGAGTTGGCCGGCACCGACCGCTTCCGGCTCACGCGGCTGTTCCAGCGCGCATACGGGACGTCGCCGCACGCGTACCTGGTTCGCCTGCGCCTGCGCGCGGCGCGCCGGCTGCTCGCGGCAGGCCGCACGCCGGCGCAGGCTGCCGCGGACGTCGGCTTCGCCGACCAGAGTCACCTCGGCCGCTGGTTCCGCCGCGCGTACCGGATGACGCCGGCCGCCTATCGGCGGATGTGCACAAACGTTCCAGACTGATCGCGCCGGCTATCCGATCATGAGCGCTTCAACGAGGAGCACTCATGTTCGATACGAAAGTGGCATTGATCGTGCGCGACGATCTCGCGGCGTGGCAGAAACTCAATGTGGTCGCATTTCTCGCGACGGGCGTCGCGGCCGGCGCGCCCGAAGCGCTCGGCGAGCCTTACGAGGATGCGGCCGGGAATCGCTACGGCCGCATGTTCGGCCAGCCGATGCTGGTGTTCGCGGCCGATCTCGACGGCCTGCAGGCCGCGCATCGGCACGCGCTGTCGCGCGAAGTCAGGATCGTGCCGTACGTGCGCGCGATGTTCTCGACCGGGCACGACGCGGCCAATCGCGAAGCGTTTCGCGCCGGGGACGCGACGAATCTCGATCTGGTCGGCCTTGCATTGCACGGGCCGAAGAAGGCCGTGGATAAAGCCGTGAAGGGTCTGGCGCTGCACGCGTGAACCCGGCGTCCGGCTCGCTGCCGCGGGCCGCTTCCATGCCTGCCCGCCGCGCCCGGCCGAACCGTTCGCCGTGCTTGCTGGCGAGCCACACGCCGAGCGCGACGACGACGATGCCGAGATAGGTCGTCACCGGAATCCGGTCGCCGAACATCCACGCGGCCCAGGTCAGCGTCACGGGCGGTTCGAGATAGACGAGCGTCGCCACGCGCGTCGCGGGCATGCGCTTGAGCAGCGCCCATAACGTCAGGTAAGCCATGAACGTCGAGAACACCGTCAGCCACACGACGGACAACCAGACGTTCGGCTGCGTCGGCACATGCAGATCGCCGGTGACGAGCCCGCATGCCGCGAACAGCACGAGGCTCACGCACCCCTGCACGAACAGCGGCAGAAACAACCCGTCCTCGTTGCTGCGCGCCGTCGTGAGCGCGCGCCGCCGCTGATAGATCGTCGCGATCGACAGCCCCAGCGCGGACACCAGCGGCAGCATGTACATGACGATGCCGACCGATTCGGTCGGCAGCGCGTATTGCCCGCCGATCACGATGCCGACGCCGATGAATCCGAGCACGAGCCCGGCCCACTGGCGCGCGCCGCTGCGCTCGCTGCCTTCGAACGTCGTCATCGCCGCCGTGATGAGCGGCTGCAACGCCGCGACGATCGCCGCGATGCCCGGCGGCAGCCCATGCTGGATCGCGACGTAGACGCAGGCCAGGTAGAGGAACTGCGACAGAAAGCCGATCACCGCGTGATAGCGGATCTTCTCCAGCGTCAGGCGCCCGAGCCGCCTGTTGAGGACGATCGCCAGACAGAGCGTGACGAGCAGAAAACGCCAGAACAGCAGGTTGAACGCACCGGCCGTCTCCGCGCCGAGCTTGGCGCCGATGAAGCCGGAACTCCACGACAACACGAAAACGAGCTGGATCAGGAAAAGCTGCATCGGAACGGCGCCCCTCAGAACGTGACCGTGGATGTGCGCGCGTCGCCCAGGTCTTCGAACCGGATCGGTTCGAGACCGAGGCGAAGGTACTGCATCGCCGCGTCGTCGCGAAGGCTGCGTTGCAGTGCAAGCCAGTTGACGACCGTGCGCGGGATGCCGTCGTCCGACGCGAGATGCCAGAAGCCGTTGTCGTCCTCGCGCGTGTAAGGGCAATGAAACGACAGCACCAGCGACATGCGCCGCCCTGCCTCGACCGGTTCGACGCCATGGAACAGCTTGCTGCCGTAGATCAGCAGCGCGTCGCCCGCCTGGCTCAAATCCGCCGTCTTCACATGCGCGCGTTCGCGATCGTGCCGATCGAACGTCTCGGCAGTCGATTCGTAGAACAGAAAGTTTCCGCCCTCGTATTCGGATCGATCCGACAGCACGATGTTCAGCACGAAACTGGTGCCGTCGGTGTGCCACATGCCGACCTGTTCCTTGTCGTCGCGCTCGCGCGTCGGGTAGTAATAGTTGAACTGCGAGCGCGCATTGATCATCGGATACGGGATCAACGGCGCGCCGGCCAGACGCGACAGCCGCAGCAGGAACGCGCGGTCGTGCATCATCGCGTCGATGAAGCGCGAGCGGTTCGTCACCGCACGCACCCGCTTCGAGATGATCCAGTTGCTGTGCGACGCGCTGCGTTCCAGCGTGCGGCCGATCTCGCGCAACGCGTGAACCGCTTCGTCGGAGAACAACCCGCGCAGGCTGCACACCGCGTTGAGCGCGTTCGACTGCGTGCCGCGCATCGGCACGTCGCGATAGCCGAGATCGTCGAGGTTGCGGCGATACCGCACCTGATAGCCGTCGCGCAGGAAGCCGCTCGTCCAGCGCATCCGTTCCGCAACGGTAACCGTGTCGTCCGCGACATTCGCGTCGCCGGCCAGCGAGGTCCGCAGCGCAAGCCTCACCCGATCGAACCCGCGCGCAAACACCGGCAGTGCATTTCCCTTGTTCATCGCGTGCCTCGCTCTCGTCGTTGCGGCCCCGGGGCGCTAGCCCTTGAACTGCGCAATCTGGTACACGACGCTGCCGTCCCCGCTGCGCAGTTCGTCGATCACCCGGCAGTTGCCGTGACTGCTGCGCACGTGGCGGAATTGCTCGGGCGTGTATTTCAGGCAGACGTTGGTGATCAGATGCCCGTGGACGTCAGCCTTCGACACCGGCTGCAGCGTAACCGCAACGTGGAACTGATCGCCCAGCAGGTTCAGCCGGACGATCGACACGTCATGCTCGCCGTGCGGCTCGAAGCCCTGCTGCCGGCTGACGACTTCGGAGAACCGCATCATGTTCTCGTTGCGGTAGAAGTCGTAGATGTGCGCTTCGCGGCCTTCGACGAACAGTTGCATCTCCGACACCACGTAGGTCGACTTGCCGCCGAGATTGCGGATCAGCCGGCCGATCGTCACCGGCAACTCGTTGCCTTCCTGGAACCCGAGCATCGTGATGAAGGTCATGTCTTGGCCCAGATCGATGTGGTTCCATTGCACGTTCCGGTAGTCGTCGGCGATGTAGTTGAAACAGCCGGGCGTCTTCAGGAACGGCATGATCGCGTCGCGCATCGCGTGTTCCGACGACTCGTTGATGTCGACCGCCGTGTAGCGCAGATGGTCCGGCCCGCCACCGCTGACGCCCTTCATCAGTTCGGTCGTCTTGACCGGCTCGGGCCCGAGTTCGATGTAGTGAACGTGGCGGCCGCGCGACAACGTGGCGAGACGCTCGCTCAACGCACCGATCGCTTCGCGCAACGATCCTTTTCCGTTGCGATCCGCACATAATGCAGGACTCCGAACCCCCAATTCGTTCAGGTTCCGCATCAAGGAGAAGACTTCACGCCCTGCCTCGCGTTGCCGCGCGGCATCGTCCGTGCGCTGCAACGTCGAATACTTCTCGTGATTCTCGACCGTCCATACCGACTCCGCCTTCAGCTTCCTGTCCCGCACCAATGCATCCACTACAAAATCATTGATAGACATGAATCGTTCCCCGGGATACGTGTCACGCTCGATCGAATGCCTGCCGTCGTCCGCCTGTTGACCCGAGGATAGGGACGCGCAATAATTCCGTCAATCGACATTACCTGAATCACTGATTCGGAAAATCAAAATCATGCCGCGCACCCTGGACGTCGACCTGCTGCGTACCTTCCACGCCGTCGCGAAGCTCGGCCGCTTCAAGGATGCGGCCGCGTATGTGAATCGCAGCCCGTCGTCGGTCACCGCACAGATCCAGAAGCTCGAGGAGATGGTCGCGCAGCGGCTGTTTACGCGAAACAACCAGGCCGTCGAGCTCACGCAGTTCGGCCACAAGCTGCTCGGCGATACCACCGAGTTCCTGTCGAGCCACGACCGCCTGGTCGAATCGCTGTCGCCGCAGATCCTGACCGGCAAGTTGCGGCTCGGCATCCCCGATTCGTATGCCGCGCATTTCATGGCGGAATTCCTGCCGCGCTTCGCCGCCGACCGGCCGTTGCTCGAACTGACCGTCGAAGCGCGCTCCAGCGAGGAACTGCAGCAGCTGTTTTCCCGCGGCCAGCTCGACATCACGATTGCCGTCGTGCCGAAAGCGCTGCCGCACGCGGAACTGCTCAGCAAGACCCATCCGGTGTGGGTCGCCGCGCGCACGTTCAAGTTCAATCCCGACGCGCCGCTGCCGATCGCCGTGCAGCTGCAGGGATGTCCGTACCGCGACACCGCGCTGAACGCGCTGAAGAAGGCGAAGATCGCGCACCGGATGCTGCTCGAGAGCGCGAGCTCGCCGGCGGTCGAAGCGTGCATCGCGAATGGCCTCGCGGTCGGCATCATCGAGCACGATCGCGTGTCCGGCAACCTGACGAGCAACGTCGCGGGGATCGCGCTGCCGGATCTGCCGCCGCATCTGATCACGATCCTCACGGACGACAGCAATCGCGCCGCGCTGCATTTGCGCGACGTGCTGAAAAGCACGTTCAGGATCGGCTAGGGTAGAAGAGTCATCAGCAGGTCGAGGCCGAACCGCTGCTGATAGAGGTGTTTCGCGTCGTCGTAGTGATTTTGCGTCGATCCGAGTGCTTCGCCAGGTGTAGCCGAATTTGCTACGATCGAAGCCGAATCGGCTACACCATTCCCGTAGACCGCCGGCCCGTTGCAGGCCGGCGGCTTTCTCTCGTCAACCGCCGAGATACGCCTGCTTGATCCGGTCGTTCGCGAGCAGGTTCGCGCCCGTGTCGGCGAGCACCACGCGCCCCGTTTCGAGCACGTAGCCGCGATCGGCCACACCCAGCGCCTTGTTCGCGTTCTGCTCGACGAGGAACACCGTGACACCCTCGTCACGAATCGTCCGGATGATGTCGAAGATCTGCGCGATCACGAGCGGCGCGAGGCCGAGCGTCGGCTCGTCGAGCAGCAGCAAACGCGGCTTGCTCATCAGCGCGCGGCCGATCGCCAGCATCTGCTGCTCGCCGCCCGACATCGTGCCGGCCCGCTGCGCCGCGCGTTCCTTCAGGCGCGGGAACAGCTTGAACACGTGCTCGATGCCGTCGTCGATTTCATGACGACTCGCGAAGAACCCGCCCATCTTCAGGTTCTCGAGCACCGTCAGGCTCGGGAACACGCGCCGCCCTTCCGGCGAGATCGCCATCCCCTGCCGCATGATTTGGTGCGTCGACATCGCGGTGATGTCGTTGCCCTCGAACAGCACGCGGCCCGACGACGCGCGCGGCGTGCCGCACACGGTCATCATCAGCGTCGTCTTGCCGGCGCCGTTGCTGCCGATCAGCGTGACGATCTCGCCCTTCTTCACCTCGATCGACACGCCCGCGAGCGCCTCGACCGCGCCGTAGTGCGTATGGACCTGTTCCAGCTTCAGCATCACTCTTCCCCCAGATACGCCTTGATCACGCGCGGGTCGTTGCGGACCGCTTCCGGCGTGCCGATCACGATCGGCCGGCCATGCTCCATCACGAGGATGCGGTCGGACACGCCCATCACGAGGCTCATGTCGTGTTCGATCAGCAGCACCGACACGCCGAACTCGTGGCGCAGCTTGTCGATCAGGTGCTGCAGCTCGATCTTTTCCTGCGGGTTGAGACCGGCCGCCGGTTCGTCCAGCATCAACAGGCGCGGCTCGGTGATCATGCAGCGCGCGATCTCCAGGCGCCGCTGGTGCCCGTACGACAGCGTGCCCGCCTGCCGGTTGGCGACCGACTTCAGCCCCATCCGGTCGAGCCACACGGCCGCGCGTTCGAGCGCTTCCTTCTCGGCGCGACGATACGCGGGCGTCGAGAACAGGCCCGGCAACAGCCCCGACTTCACCTTGCGATGCTGCGCGACGAGCAGGTTCTCGACCACCGTCAGCGACTTGAACAGGCGGATGTTCTGGAACGTGCGCACGAGGCCCTTCAACGCGATCTGGTGGCTCGGCAGCCCCGCGATCGCGTGGCCGTCGAGCACGACGTCGCCGCCGGTCGGCTTGTAGAAGCCGCCGACGCAGTTGAACACCGTGGTCTTGCCCGCGCCGTTCGGCCCGATGATCGCGAACACCTCGTTGCGGCGCACGTCGAAATCGATGCCGTCCACCGCGAGCAACCCGCCGAAGCGCATCTGCAGCCCGGCGACCTTCAACAGTTCCGTATTCGCGCTCATTGCGGCAGCTCCACGTGGGGACGGCTCGCGGGCAGCAGGCCCTGCGGACGCCACATCATCATCAACACCATCACCAGACCGAAGATCAGCATCCGGTACTCGGCGAAGCCACGCGCGACTTCCGGCAGCACGGTCAGCAGGATCGCCGCGAGAATCACGCCGAGCTGCGAGCCCATCCCGCCGAGCACGACGATCGCGAGGATCAGCGCCGACTCGATGAAGGTGAACGATTCAGGATTCACGAGGCCCTGACGCGCCGCGAAGAACGCGCCGCCGATGCCCGCGAACGCCGCGCCGAGCGTGAACGCCGACAGCTTGATGCGCGTCGGGTTGAGACCCAGCGAACGGCAGGCGATCTCGTCGTCGCGCAGCGCTTCCCACGCGCGGCCCATCGGCATGCGGATCAGGCGGCTCGTCACGAACAGCGTGAAGCCAACCAGCACCAGCGCGATCAGGTACAGGAAGATCACCATGTGTTCGCCGCTGTATTCCAGCCCGATCAGTTCATGGAAGGTCTTCGCACCTTCGACGCTCGCCGAGCGCGCCATCTCGAAGCCGAACACCGTCGGTTTCGGAATGCTCGAGATGCCGTCCGGGCCGCCGGTGAGGCTCGTCAGGTTGTTCGCGAGCAGGCGGATGATTTCGCCGAAGCCGAGCGTGACGATCGCGAGATAGTCGCCGCGCAGACGCAGCACCGGGAAGCCGAGCAGGAAGCCGAACGTCGCCGCGGCGATCGCCGCGATCGGCAGGCACTCCCAGAACGACAGCCCGAAATACTGGTTCAGCATCGCGTACGTATAGCCGCCGACCGCGTAGAACCCGACATAGCCGAGATCCAGCAGCCCCGCGAAACCGACCACGATGTTCAGCCCGAGGCCGAGGATCACGTAGATCAGCGCGAGCGTCGCGACGTCTACCGCGCCGCGCGAACCGAAGAACGGCCACACGAGGCCGACCGCGAGCAGCACCCAGATGATCGCGCGCTGCTGCTGCGCGCCCATCGCGGGCATCGCCGGCAGCTTCACCGCCGATTTCGCGCGCACGAGCCACGGCTTGAACAGCTGGAACAGGAACACGGCCGCGACCGCGATCCACACCGGACGCCAGTGCGGCGTGAGCACCACCTGATAGCCGTCGAGCTTCAGCTGCAGGCCGAGCACTGGAATCGTGAGGATCGCCGTCAGCAGTGCGGCGGCCGCGGCATTCTTCAGCGCCTGGCCGACCGACGCGTCGGCGGCCGGGCGGCGAACGGAAATGACTTGACTCATCTGCGTCTCCCTCAGACCTTTTCGATGTCCGACTTGCCGAGCAGGCCGGTCGGGCGGAAGAGCAGGATCAGCACGAGCAGGCCGAACGCGACCACGTCCTTGTACTCGGCCGGCATGTAGCCTGCGGCGAAGGTTTCGGCGAGGCCCAGCAGCACGCCGCCGAGCATCGCGCCCGGGATGCTGCCGATGCCGCCCAGCACCGCGGCGGTGAACGCCTTGATGCCCGCGACGAAGCCGATGTACGGATTCAGCTTGCCGATCGTCAGGCCGATCAGCACGCCGCCGACGGCCGCCAGCATCGCGCCGAGCACGAACGTGAACGAGATCACGCGGTTCGTGTCGATGCCGAGCAGGTTCGCCATCTTCATGTCTTCGGCGCACGCGCGGCACGCGCGGCCCATCCGCGAATGCGAGATGAACAGCGTGAGCGCGATCATCAGCACGACCGTCACGCAGACGATCAGCAGACGTGCGTACGGAATCGTCACGTCGTAATCGCCGCCGAGATGGATGTCGAATGCGCCGGAGATCAGCACCGGCACGGACACGTCGCGCGCGCCCTGGCCGATCTGCACGTAGTTCTGCAGGAAGATCGACATGCCGATCGCGGAGATCAGCGGCACGAGGCGCGGGCCGCCGCGCAGCGGACGATAGGCAACGCGTTCGACCGCGAAGCCGTACAGGCCGGTGACGAGCACCGACACGATCAGCGCGGCGCCGAGCACGAGCGGCAGCGGATAGCCGGCGGAGATGCCGATGGCGGTCAGGGTCACGAGGCCCACGTATGCGCCGATCATGTAGATCTCGCCGTGGGCGAAGTTGATCATGCCGATGATGCCGTAGACCATCGAGTAGCCGATGGCGATCAACGCATAGATCGCACCCAGCGTCAGGCCGTTGACCAGCTGCTGGGCGAATTGAGGAAAGAAGTCAGTCATGTGCGGGAAGCTCCCGTTGGCGCTGGGTCGCAGGCCGTCGCCGGATCACGGCGTTCGGCCGCGCGCAACGCACGGTGTCGTCTCGGGCCGCCCGTCGGCCGCGCAATGCGGTCATGCGCGGCGCGAATGCACGCCCGCCCCGTCCGGGTCTCGGACAGGGCGGGCGCGCGGGCGGGTACGCCGGATTACTTGGCGGCGGTCTTCGTCGCGTCCTTGTGCCACGTGTAGACGACGAACTTGAACGCCTTCAGGTCGCCCTGGGCGTCATACGCGACCTTGCCGATCGGCGTGTCGAACGTCGTCTTGTGCATGTACGCGGCGACCTTCGTCGGGTCGGTCGTCTTCGCGCCGGCGATCGCGTCGGCGATGATCTTCACCGCTGCGTACGACGGCATCTGGAACGGGCCGTTCGGGTCGCGCTTCTTGTCCGCGAACGCCTTCACGAGCGCCGCGTTGGCCGGGTCGGCCGAGAAATCTGCCGGCAGCGTGACGAGCATGCCTTCCGAAGCCGGGCCGGCGATCGCCGTCACGTCCTTGTTGCCCACGCCTTCGGGGCCCATGAACGTCGCCTTCACGCCCTGCTCGCGCGCCTGGCGCATCAGCAGGCCCATTTCCGGGTGATAGCCGCCGAAGTAGACGAAGTCGACGCCTTGCGACTTCAGCTTCGTGATGATCGCCGAGTAGTCCGAATCGCCGGCGTTGATGCCTTCGAACAGCACGACCGGGATCTTCGCGCCTTCGAGGTCCTTCTTCACCGACGACGCGATGCCCTGGCCGTACGACTGCTTGTCGTGCAGGATCGCGACCTTCTTCGGCTTCACGTTGTTGATGATGTAGTGCGCGGCGGCCGGGCCTTGCTGGTCGTCACGGCCGATCGTGCGGAAGATGAAGTGGCGCTTCTTGCCTTCCGTCAGCTGCGGCGCAGTGGCCGACGGCGTGACCATCACGATGCCTTCGTTCTCGTAGATGTCGGAGGCGGGGATCGTCGAACCCGAGCACACGTGGCCGATCACGTACTTGATCTTCTGGCTGACGATCTTGTTGGCGACGGCGACGGCCTGCTTCGGTTCGCATGCGTCGTCCATCTGCACGACTTCGAACTTGTTGCCGCCCGCGCCGCCTGCCGCGTTGATCTGTTCGATCGCGGTCAGCGCGCCGGCCTTCACCATGTCGCCGTATTGGGCGACCGAGCCGCTCATCGGACCAGCGATGGCGATCTTCACGGTTTCCGCTTGCGCGGCGGCGGCGCCGGCGGCGAACAGCACGGCGGCGACGGAAATGGACGTAAGACGGGACAGCGTCATCTGGGAGCTCCTCGATGTTGTTTAGTCATACGGGCAAAGGCGGCATGACTTGCGCAATCGAACAGCACCCGGGGCGAGGACATGGGACACGCCCGAGACACATGAAGACGGACCTGCGGATGAATGTTGCGTAGCGGGGCCCGGCTCTTGCAGTCCCCCAAGGGGGACGTCTGGTTCGGAAAGACATCGTGATGCGTCTTGCATTGCGCAAGCGTTTCGCCTGCCCCGCTTGCCAACTGCTTGTTCGGAGGGATGGTCCGACAGCCGTTGGCAAGGCAGTCGAAATTATATGGGGGTTTTTAAATCGTCTGTCAAAAATGCCGCTTCTATGAGGGAAAACACGGAGAAACTGGGCGGGGACGAGGTGGCGATTTGGGAGCAACTCGGGTGGATGGAGAACGTTTGCGGTGGGCAATTGGGTTGCGATTTTGGGTGGGTTCGTAGCGTTGTGCCTTGATGGGTGGGGATTTGCGGCGATTTGTGGTTGTGGATCGTGCGATTTTTTGTTTTTAGGGGTCGGTGTGTTTTAAATCAATCGACTGAGGGTTGAGCGGGGGCGCACCAACGCGGGGCGGCGGGTTGGATCGGTTAATCCTTCCATATGCTGACGTTTACGGCACCTACGAAAGCTCGTTGTTATTTTTATGAAATAATGCGAACTCGCCTCTGCAATCCAGCCAGCCTCCCCGCGAACCGCGCCCGCCGCGCTTCGCCGTCGCTTCCGGGCCGCTTCAACGCCCGTCCGTCGTTCAGTCTCGCCAGCCAGTGATCTGCCGTTTTTTCAATGCACATCACCTGCTTCGGATCGCATATGAATCATCCCTTCCGTCTTTCTTCCGCCGCCGCGCTTGCTTGTGCGCTTTCTGTTTCTACCGTCGACGCCTCGGGCCGCGATTCGCTGGTCGATCGCTCGGGCGGTGCCAATGTATTTCGTTCGGAACGTCGGGCCGTGGCTCGCGATGATGGGCGCTCGGCACGCGCAACCCAGCACGTAAAGTACGCGGCGCCGGCTGAACGCAGCCCGTTCGATACGCCTGATACGCGGCCGGTGCGTGTGTCAGGCGATACGCTCGAATCGCACACTCCGTCCGAACACGAATCCGATTTCGTATTGCCCGCGAATCGCGTTGCGCTCGGCGCGGGTGGGAGCGACAGCCTTGGGCGCGCTTTGCCCGGATATGAACAGCGCGCGCAGAACTGGGACGAATACCTGCGGGCGAATGGTTCGCGACCTGTCGGCAGCGGCGGCTCGTATGCACCAACGCGGACTTACGATGCCGCGCGCGGGCCGCACGGTACGCCGAATCCGTTTGATCCGTCAGTGCCGCAACCGGAGACACGGACGTTCTATGACAACGGCGCCGGTACGCATTGCACGGCTACAGGTGGCGCGGGAACGTCGCGGTCGTCGTGCAATATTGCCTGGTGATGCATTGGGGTGGCTGATAGCGGCTACCCTGCCCGGCGCGCTGCGCGACGTCGCGCAGCGCGGCCGCGTCTTGCGGCGTTGCCTTTTACAGTTTCGTGATGATCAGCCTGCCAGGCTCAATATCGATCCGCGCCTTCTGGCCGGGTACAAAACACGCATCTTCAATCAGCCACATTCCACCAATCTTCATGTACGGGTAGAACCTCTCCGGCTTGATGTCCGTTTTCGGGGTACCCCACATTTCCTGGATCGTGACGAAACGTTCCGTCTTCGGTGGTCGTGCTTTATGATTCGGCTTAGCCATGGGCAACTCCTATGTAGTTGGCTTTGGTTAGCGGGTCGTGAGTGTTGGTAGCACTTGCGGCCCGCGCTCGTTTACTGCGGTGTTTTTTGTGGTCGGGATTCCTCCTTTGTTTTTGCCCCGATGAAAGCGATGTTTCGATAGGGCCTACCGGTTACGTTGTGTCCATTCGCGCGCGCGATGCATGCGCGATCATCATTGGACAGTGCCTATTAGACCATCGCTGACGCCCAATATTTGCGGCTTGTGCGAACGTTAGCCGTTAGGCATAGGCACGTAATTTCGCCTGCGTGCGTAGTGCCATTGCATGCGTAGATGTGGCAGGAAAAGCTAGTCGACGCGGACGTCGATCGGCCTCGGGACGCGATCATTCGAAACAGTTCGAATGAATTGGCTTCACTCACGGCACAAGCACAGTTCGATATAGAAGCGACCGCTGCTCCGTCTCTTCCGATTTCCCGACATAAGGAAGTTGCCCGCTGGGAACGTTTTTTCTACAGCCTCCACAGGATACAATCGACTGTGGATTCAACCCGGAGCGGACAGTCAGCCGATCACAAACCGAGCGCCGCGTTCGGGGCCTTTGCTGATATTCGAGTGCCGGTCACTGTGAGGCAGCAGCTGATAGGCGCTTTACCACCATTCGCACTGTCACAACCTCGAATGTCAGGTGCCGATGCAAGTGGATGAGTACGCACGTCCCACCGGCTGCCGAAAGTCACGTAAGTAATAACGCAGATTATCGACGCCGCAACCAACACGCTTTCCCTCGAATCACAAACAACGGTTAAAGTAGCACCCTACCTGTTCTTCGGAAATCAATATGGCAACAGAGCCTAAAATTTTGGACCTGCCTGATTATCCTGCGATTCGAAAGCTCGCTTCCGCGCTACATCGCCTTGATTCGCACCAGCACGGCGCCGCTATCATGGTTGGTGCCGGATTTAGTCGCAGTGCGGCTCATCATGTCGGCGACAGTAAGAAGATGCCTCTTTGGGGTAACTTCACGCAGAAGCTTGCCCGCGATCTTTACCCTGACGATGCGAATCTAAATTTCGCCGACCCATTGAGGGTTGCCGAAGAGTTTAGAACTTACTTCGGCACGGGCGCCCTTAACGACCGAATTCGGTCTGAGATAGATGATCAAGCGTGGCGAACCGGTCCCCTCTATAAATCGCTCTTGTCGCTCCCGTGGACGGACGTCCTGACCACCAATTGGGATACTCTGCTAGAGCGCGCTGCAGATAGCGTTCACGGTCCGTACTACACCGTAGTCACCAAGGCGTCGGATTTGGCTTGGGCTCAGTCTCCGCGAATCGTGAAACTGCACGGCACGATTGGAATCACTGACACCCTCATCGCCGCGCAAGAGGACTATCGAACGTACCCAGAACGTTTCGCACCATTTGTCAACATGGCCAGACAAGTGTTCATCGAAAACGAGCTGTGTCTGCTTGGATTTTCCGGTGACGACCCGAACTTTCTACAATGGGCGGGGTGGGTGCGTGACCACTTGGCGAATCACGCTCGAAAAATATATCTTGCCGGGGCTTTAAATCTCTCCCCAGCTCGCCGTAAGTATCTGGAATCAATCAATGTCGCTCCCATTGATCTGTATCCCACAGTGGCATATCTCGAGGACCGTGATCTTCAACATCACGAAGCAACCAGACTGTTCCTACAGGCGATGCGGGATGCAGAAAAGTCAAAGCCTAAGCCGCACGAGTGGTACCCAACTTCTCTCGTTCGCACGAACAGTAGCGCAGAAGATCATGCAAAGTTGCACAGAGATCCGGAATATGGTGCGCAGGCCTTGACGGAGCAGATTCCAATCTTGCAACAAGATCGAATGTCGTACCCGAATTGGGTTGTCTGCCCTCCATCGCTACGATCCGCGATTGCTAATCAGGTGAGCACACCATTCCCCAATCCGCAAAATATTGCGGCGCTAACCCCCGATAATCGCTCTGCCCTACTGTACGAACTAGCGTGGCGCCAAGCTATCGCCCACTTCCATATCCGACCGTGGCTCGTTGATGCGCTTTTTTCTCTGGTTTATCCGAGCCCATCTAACGCTATCACCAAACGTCAGCAAGGTGATATTGCCCTCTGGCTATTGAACAACTCGAGATGGGATACAACCGAAAGCGAGGAAAGGAAGCGGGCCATTAAAACACGCAGCGCCGCACTTATCAAGGTCATTGAGGACAATGCGATTTATATCCAGGATGCGAACGCAGAAATAGCCTATCATCGCGCCCTGATTGCCCGCGACTCTTTAGACTATATCAAGTTGACGGAAATGATTCCCCGCATCGCTGGCAAAGACCCAGTCTGGAAACTGAGGAAAATGGCGATGCTCGCGGAACTCGGTCGATCGGCAGAAGCGATTGACCTGATCGCCTCTGCGTATGGGGACCTTCGTGAACAGCATCGCCGAAATCAACAATCCATCCAGATCATGTCGCGTCTTCTATGGGCGCGTTGGCTGCTGGATGCTGTTAGTGATGGCAATGATGACCAGGGCATCGAAGACTTACCATCTTTTGTAGAAAGTAATTTCCGAAAGTGGAAGTGTGACCCGTGGTCATGGTTAGATTCGTTCCGTCGTGATGTCGACCAGCGACGCGAGGCGTACGATAGACAACAGAACCCCATCGAGCCACAGTTTCAGCAAGGCCACTACCTCGACCACTCAGAGGACGGTGCAAACAATAGTCCCGACTCCTCGGATTTTCTCTTCCTCGATGGACTCACCAGGGTCTGTGGAATCCCGTTGCGCCTAAGGGCTCGCGGCTTCAACGTTAGTCTGTTCGTGCAAGCGACCACTAACCTGCTACTTCACGGTGGAACAGGGGATGACCTCATAGACTTGGCATTAACCGTCCGCTCTTCGGTCAGCAACGATTCGGAAGCTATCAAGGATGGGCTTGGACGCATCCGTGTGGCGTGTCTTGAGCCGCACGCTGTGGAGGCTTCAGTCCGTCAACTTACCTCCGCCATCAAGTATTGGCATCAAGAATGTAGACAAGCGTCCGACGAGGCGCGAGACCACCGCTTGAGCAGACTCCGCGTCTTACTGGAAGTATTAGGACGGCTCGTTGTTCGAGTGTCGTCAACGGAAGCGAAGGACCTGTTTCGACTAGCAACAGAAATGGGCCACGACCCCGAGTTACAGGACCACTGGCTGTCAAAATCGCTCGAATCACTTCTCGTGAATTCGATGACTAGTATTCCATCATCTGAGCAAGGAGAATTGCTTCTTGACGCGCTTAAGTTCCCTCTCCCTCAGGAAATCAAAGCTGGCACCACCTGGTTATGGCCAAATCCCGTTATTGAGCACCCTGGGACACGCGAAAGGTCGTCCGTTCTGGATGAGCGCGTCGCCGGCCTAATTCGCGCCGTTAGGGAGGCCAACGGGACAGAGAAAAGCGCATCGCTGCTTCGGCTTCTGCCTTTATCTGCAACCGACAGTTTTCTCACGGCAGGCGAATCTGTTGACTTATTTCATGCAATTTGGGGCGGTTATCAAAACTACGAAGAACTGCCGGAAACAGGTCTGTATCCTCATACGTTGGCCGTTCTACCAGCCGGCGATCGCCCCCGTGTCGAAAAGCTCATCCGTTCTTGTTTGTACGACCATGGCCCTGAGATTCTCGATAATACGCAAAAAGACCTTCGAGTCCTTCCTTCGCCGGAAATCCGCGCAGCCATGTGGACTTACAACGGCATGGCTGCGGCTGCGAGCAGTGATAAGACTCGGTTATACCCTGACGCTAACCAAGCCCTCGCGTTATTTGATCGCCTGACGAGTTGGAGACCCGTCACGGTAGCCGAGAATATTTCGGATATGGTCGCAAACGCCCGGCATTCGCTTGCCTTGAGCATCGGTCGCGCTCTATCGTACGCTATTGTTCCCTCGTTATCTTCTGAAGCCAAGACATCGGGCCGATTTGAACAACTCCACGGGCTTTACTCTGATGTCGACGGCGCAATGACTGCTTTGCCTGCTCTCGCCAGCTTCGCAGAGATCGATTCGAGCACCGCTAGTGCCGTGGCGAGAGATATTGCCATCGCCCTTCGGGGCGGAAATCCGACATTAGTGAGTCAAGCCGCTATCGCTATACATAGATGGATGAAGTTACCTGACAACAGCCAATCCACCGAATTTAAGAGGCTCGTAACACTGGTGATTGGCATCATCGAATCAGGCCGGATGATGGAGCTGCAACAACTTCTGTGGCTATCGGGAGAGCTATTAACTGCCGGTCGTTTCTCTGATGAGCAGCAACAGACTCTTCGCGAAGTGATCCCGGAAATCTATAAGTCGACCGATTATGTGAACATCATTCGAAGGAGTCGCCAGGCTGTCGTGGCGTCTACCGTACGCGTTGTGTGCGTGAAGTTAGCCTCGACACTCGCAGCCATGTTTCCTGATGACGAGGCGCTCCGCGGACTGATTGCCGATTCGAAAACGGATGCGCTGCCCGAGGTTCGCTTTGCTGCCGCGGACAAGGCACTTGTTGTCGATTGAGGCGATGCAAAAACCTAGCCACTATCGCGAATGGCTACGCCAAGACCTACGCTCACCATATTGAGAATCGGCTGTTATTCTTTCGGCCTGAGAAGCAAAGAAAAAAGGATCAAACGATGGCGGAACTCATCACTGACTGCGCGCGGTGCGGAAGCAAACGAATTTCCTTCGATGTCCGGGGAGCGAACCACGTTGGCAGGCCATACGACTGGCAGAATAAATATGAGGTGTTCGGCGTCTGCCGCGGTTGCCATAGGGGCAGCATATTCCTTATCACGCAAACTATCGTCGACCACGACTTCGATAACTTGGGCGCTGTGATGGCCTACAAAGGCTCGCTGACTGATATGTTCCGCGTCGATGGCCCGATCACACTGAAAGACCGCGACGTTGCCCCACCACCTGAGCACCTGCCGGAAAACATCGACAGCGCATTCCGTGAGGGTGCGACCTGTATGGGGGCGCGATGCTATAACGCCTCGGCGACAATGTTCAGACTGTGTCTCGACTTCGCAACGAAAGCGCTGATGCCCGCTGAGACACCCGGCCTCAACGCGCAAGGCCAGCGGAGCCTTGGCCTACGGATGAAATGGATGTTCGAGAACAACGTGCTTCCGGCAGCACTTCAAGACTTGGCGGAGTGCGTGAAAGACGATGGCAACGATGGTGCGCACGACGGTACGCTGTCGGCCGTCGATGCAGAGGACCTACAGGAATTCACATTTGAACTGCTCGAGCGCCTTTACACCGAGCCGAAACGTCTTGAGATCGCGAAGGAGCGGCGCGCGGCGCGACATGCGGCGGCCGCCAAAGCGAAGACAGCGAAGGCTAGCTAGCCGACAAGTCCAAGCCTTGCGATCGATCCAACATTTGATGCGGACCAGTCGGAAATGGCCGACGCTGTAGCCTTTGTAGTTGGTCTTTGTTAGTGCCCATCCAGAATCCACGCTACTGCCCAGCCTCCGCCCCTGGGATGCGCCCCCCCCAAAGAGTAGCCCCGCCGAAGCGGGGCTTTATCTAAAAGCTGGCCGGATTCGAACCGGCTTAAACGGCGTTGCAGGCCGTCATTTCTTCTCGAAAATCAGTGAACTACGGTCGTTGACCACGGAGATAAACGCTCTACCACTCGTGTTCCGCCGCCGAAGTTCAGCAGCGAATGAGTTCAGTCATGGCGAACAGCTCATAACGCACGCTCCTGGCAGCCTGCGTACTATGAACCAGCTGGCACACATCCGCGTGGGCACGATTATCAGGCAGACCGGTATCGTATACGCCGAATGCTTGAGTATTGTCGCACTGCACGCGTCGAATCTGCTCTACGCTCAGCTTACCGAGCGAGTGCAGCGTCACCTGCTTTTCAGCATTTTCTGGTTTGGAATTCCGCTCGTTCGCCCGTCTTTTTGCTCTCTCGATAACCTCGTCGATTGTGGTAAGAGCGAGTCGATCACTCGAAAAGCCTTTGTTAGTCACGTCATCAAACCATATAGGCTTAATCTTATTTTCAGTGTCCACAAAATTCGGGTGCGTCACTTGACGGACTATTGACTCATCGTTCGCCACAGGGCCGGGAGAGTGATCAGATGCAGTTTCATCTTCCCATGCAAGAGCTTCAGGAATTTTCTGCAATGCCTTCACTTTCTGAGCGTCACCCACGTGTTGCGCAAAGAAATCTTTACATGCGTTCCCCGCCATAGCGTCCCTATGCGTTATGTTTGCGGCCAAGCATTTGGAAGAGCTGGTCTTGACTTAAATTCCGGACATCGTCAATCCGGTCGAAGCTTTCAACGCCAGAATTCTTGTTCTTCGCAAAAAGAGAAAATGCGCCGCCCCCTTCGAAGGCGATGTCAGCATAAAACTCCGGAAGATCCCAATAAAGACCAATGTCACCAGATGATCCAATCATTGGCGTGGGTATAGCGATGCCTCCAGGTAGCTGATCGAGGAAGCTAAGCGCATCGCTCAGATGTTCCTCATTGGCAATCGAGGCGCCATTACCATCCCAGTCCTCGCCGAGTCTTGAGTAGCTGGCGAGTTCCTCTCGAGCCAATGTGAGTCGATCCACTTGCATCCCCGCTTTCTCATAAGCCGGCTTGATGTCGGTCTGTAATAGATCGCTCTGAACGTCGATGTATGAGTATGCAAACGACGAATTAAACTCTGAAGGACTATTTATAGGTGCGTCATACCCGAAGGCTAACCAATTCGGTGCTTCCGTTACGCTGGGGTGAGCAAGCACGGCCATGTTGAACGCAACGCTCGCCACGGTGGCAATGTTCATTTACTCCCCCTCCCGAAGGGTCAATCCAATTTTGTCTCTGACCGCATCCGTAAACAAGCGATGCAGAATGGATTTATTCGCCTGATGAAGTTCTGGCATCACGACACGGAGGGCGGTCATTGCACGCTCCAGTGACCAAATTGGCGTCCCAAAAGTAACTTTGTGCGTCAGCATGGTTCCGATTTGACGCACCCCGTTTAAGTCGCCAACGTTGATGTTCACATTGTTCAGTAAATGGCCGGGCCATTCACCATCGTACGGCTCGATGTAGCCGTGATGCGAATGCCACGCCGATTTCAAGTCGTAGACGTTCGCCGGAATGTATGGTGACTCAGAGGCAAAGACCTCGCGTAACTGTAGATTCGCGGGATCATCTCGCCAAAAGAAGAGATCCTGATATTGGAGCGTGAAAGCATTAAGTGAGCGCCCGGTCAAAATGACGGGCAAAACGATCTCAAGCCAGCCGCAAACTTTGGGCCAAACCGCGTCCCATCGGGAGTATTCATTCAAGGCGACCAGGCAGCTCTCTCGCTGCACCTGGATCATCCGAGTAAACGATCCCGGAGCGGCACCACTGGTGTGCAAGAACTGAATCCCACCGAGTTGCGTCGCGGGCGTAGGGGGCAGCTTCGGCTTGTGATGCTTGGTAATCGCTTGCTTTGGCGCCTCAACGTTGACAGTGATGAGTTGCTGCTCTTGGACGACGGGAAAGTTACTACGAAATTGGGGTGCGAGTCGTTTGATGGCTTCGAGCGCTGACCGGTCCAAGGGTGTGGCCCACTCAAGGACGAACGCAACATTCTGAACGGCGTGATCGCCAGCGAAGGGATGGAGCGAATCTATGGTCATTTTATTCTTGCATGTTCATGCCGGCGCCCACCTGAAGGAGCGGTGACTGCACAGCACGCATTTGTCCTCAATATAAGTGCCATGTTATGGATAAGGGGGCTCATGCGCAATATCTAGCGCGCCAAACAGCGCATTTTTTG